>JAKAAZ010000049.1 GCA_021802085.1 Acidobacteriota bacterium | reverse complement strand
CGATGGCAATGACAGTTTGGATTTCCGCATCGTCCAACGGTTCCCGTAATGGAGCCGGAGCGCATGTCACCCAACTGGGCGATCTGCATCTGAACGGTGGCGCGGCGATTTTCAAGGTCAAGCAGAGAGTCAGGCATGTACGGCCCCCTTCTCCTAGCGTATTGCAACGCTCGGCTTTCTGCCACAAAAAAAGGGAACCTGCAAAACACCACTTCTATGTCGCGCACCCGTTGTCCCATCAGATCGCGAAACGCAGTCCTGGATGCTAGTAGACTGCCCTGCAGTACTCTTGCCTTATGGTCCCCCGCTTCTAACTCCTGTGCCATGGGGCCTGCGATCCGAACCCAGCCATCGGGAAAAATGGCGTCTTCTGCTACGTCGTGGGGATTGGGAGCAGGTTGACTCAAGGCATACAACAGCTTTGTAACGACGTCTTGTATTTTGCGGAGCTCGGTCTCAGCTATTGTGAGGGATTTTCTTCGATCCGTTTTGTCGCGCGTGATAGAAAGGCGGAAAGCATCCTGCATTACAGCTAGCTGTTCGCGCGAAAGAATGATTTGCTCTTTGATCTCTTCGGTTTGTTGTTCCGCGGCGTCCGCTTGTCTTTTCGCGGCCTTGAGATATTGCCAGTTTATGTAAGCCAGGACGGCGACCAGAAGCGCGTTGAAGAGTGTTCCGACTGCGCTCCATCATTCGGGAGCGTGGTGAAGAAGTTCCGTCGATTGCTCCGTCACGTCTAAACCTCTATGAGTACATAATAGTCAACCAAGCCTTTAGCTGTTCTGGGAGCGGAGCGCCCGGATTTGACGGGGCTGGGTTGACGGGCGGCGTGTGTGCGCGGAGTTTGTCTGGATTCTTCACTGCGGCCGTCCGCTGCGCGGATCGGCCTTCGTTCAGAATGACTCCGCGCGGGCGGTGGGGATGTTCGGCGAAATGCAGATCCTTCGATGCGGTCTGGATGACACGGCGACCAGGCTACCTCAGGATGACAGTGCTTTTTCATTTTCACTCAAGCCAGAGGAAGGCGAGAGCTGGTTGCGTCAATCCAAACCTGGGAACTCAGAAGCAATTTTCAGGGGCTGAAGCCCTCGAAAATTGTGGCATTTTACGGCACGGCTCAAGCCGTGCCCTGATACAGAACTCGTGCGCTGGTAGAGAAGCCGTGCGCTGATGCAGAACTCGTTGATGCGGCCAGTTCCAGCATGGGCACCCGGATTTGACGGTGCTGGGTTGATGGGCGGCGTGTGCGCGCGGAGTTTGTCTGGATTCTTCACTGCGGCCGTCCGCTGCGCGGATCGGCCTTCGTTCAGAATGACTCCGCGCGGGCGGTGGGGCAAATCCCATGTCTCAGATGCGAGGGGCGCCTCGATGCCAGATGCGGGCTCCCACGCAAACAGCGCTTCCCTATTTTGCGATGCGATCGGCACACTCGTAAAGTTGCCGCTCAGGCTGGTGCAATCACCGGGGATTCTCAAGACATGCCGGCGGCGAGCTCACTGGCGAACGCGGAGGCCGCGTCTACGGGAGGATTGGTTGGATCGTGCGGTTCGGCCCAGCCGTCGCGATCCGTGACCTGAGTCAGGGCAGCCAGCTTTTCCGTGATCCACGGCTGCAACGCGTCCGGCGAATAACGCCAGGCCCAGTTTCCATCGGGTTGCGCCGGGGTGTTCATGCGGGCATCGCCATCCAACTGCAGTACATCCTGCAACGGGAAGAGGCACAGGCGCGCAACGGACGCGGCGGCGCCGCGCATCATCGCCCACACGATGCCATCGTCGCCCGGATGCAGGTAGGCGGCGATGGCCTCGCGTTCGACACTGCTGGTCTGGCGCCACCAGCCGAGCGTGGTGTTGTTATCGTGCGTTCCGGTGTAGATGACCATGTTGGGCTCGCAACGGTGGGGTAAATGCAGATGCGCGCCGCGATCGCTGAAGCCGAACTGCATCACCCGCATCCCTGGCATGCCGAAACTTTTGCGCATTCGCTCCACCTCCGGCGTAATGACGCCGAGGTCTTCCGCAATGAGAGGCAGGTCGCCAATCTCCTTGTACACATAGGAGAACAGCTCCGTGCCCAACCCCTTCATCCAGGTACCGCGGACCGCCGTTTGATCTTCGGCGGGGATGGCCCAGTAGGACTCAAAGCCACGGAAATGATCGAGGCGCAAAAGATCGCAAAGCGCGAGCGCGCGGCGGAAGCGCGCCACCCACCAGTCGAAGTTGGTGCTGGCCAGCACGTCCCAGCGATAGAGTGGATTGCCCCATCGCTGCCCGGTGGGGCTGAAATAATCCGGCGGCACGCCAGCGACATGCAGCGCGTTTTTCTTGTCATCGAGCTGGAAGATTTCCGGGTGCATCCAGACGGCTGCGCTGTCGTAGTTGACGAAAATGGCCATGTCGCCGATGAAGCGGATCTTTCGCTCCGCGCAGTAGGCCCGCAGCGCCATCCATTGTTCCTGAAAGAAGAACTGAATCGCTTTCTGCACCATGCGCTCGCGGTCGTGTTCGGCGCGAAAACGCTCCATGGCCGCGGGAACGCGATGCAGATATTCTTCCGGCCACGCAGACCAGCTGGCATTGGCAAACATGGTGCGCAGCACGCTGAAGCTGACAAAGCCTTCCAGCCAGCGTTGATTGTCGACGCAGAATTGTTCGAAGCGTTCTCGCGCTTCCGGCGATGCCTGGTCCAGAAAGCGCCCTGCGGCTTGCTCCAGCAACGGGCTTTTGCGCGCGGTAGCCAGCTCGAAATCGACCGGACCATCGCTGCCCGGCAATGACTCCAGGGATGCCGGATCGAGCCAGCCTTCGTCGGACAGCTTTTCGAGACTGATGAATATCGGATTGCCCGCGAAAGCGGAAAGCGCCGAGTACGGAGAATTGCCGTGGCCGGTTGGACTGAGCGGCAACACTTGCCAATACTGCTGCTTGGCGCTCGCAAGAAAATCGGCAAACGCGTATGCCGCCGGACCCAAGTCTCCAATACCACCGCGAGAAGGAAGAGAAGACAGATGAAGAAGGACTCCAGAAGCGCGTTCGGTAAGCATGAATTCTCCGTACGTGCAGGTGGCAAGGACAAAATCCGCCGCGAGCGAGCGAGAGCTTGCCTACCTTGTTAGACGCAGCCTACTGGATGGAACGCTCGAAATCCTTAGATTTCTATCTACTCCGCGATCGGGAATTGCTACACGCCGGACTGCATATTCGAAAGCGCCTTCTTGTTGTAGCGGATGAGGCCGCGCTGGACATAATGCTGCTCCAGCGAGGTGGCGAAAACAGCGAATGCGGTGTCGCGGCGTTGTTGCACCAGTTTGTCGCGCGTCGCATCCAGATTCTGTTTCACCTGCTCCTCGGTGGGGACCTGTTTATCGAGAACCTTCAGCACTACGCCGGTGCGCTCCGTAACGATGGGCCCGCTGATCTGGCCCGGCTGCAAGGTAAATGCGACCGCGCCCTGGCTGCTCATATCGCCAAGCTGGGGAACCTGCCCGGTGCTGTCCACCAGGTCGCTGGTCATCAGGGTTGCGCCCACTTCTTTGGCGGCCTTGTCCAGACCTTCTTCCTTGGCTTTGATTGCGAGTTGCTGAGTGCGGCTGCGCATGAGGCCGGCAATCTGCTGGTCGCGGAAATCCTCCAGCACGTGCGCCTTGTAGGCGTCAAACGTCGGCGCGTGCGCGGGAACTACGTTCAGCACCTTGAACACCGCATAGCCTTCGCCGGTGGATGCGGTTGCGGGGGCCGAGTCCGGCTTCATGGTGAAAGCCTGCTTCAGCAGTTGCGTTCCGTCCGCCAGGCCCGCAACAACGCCGCCCTGCTGCAGCCCGTCCGCGGTGACCACTTGCAGATGGTTCTGGTCCGCCATCTTTTGCAGTCCCACCTGCTGCGCTTGCGCCTGCAACCTGGCTGCGTACGCCTGCGCCGCCTGGGCCTGCGCCTGCTGCATCAAATTCGCCATGATCAGGTCATGCACTTCATCGACGGTCTTCACGTGCGCCGGCTGCTTCTGTTCCACCTGAAGAATGTGAAAGCCGAACTGCGTGCGGATCACACCGGAAAGCTGTCCTGGCTGCAAGGAAAAAGCTGTCTGATCGAACGCCGGCACGGTGGCTCCGTGCTGGATGAAACCCAATTCCCCGCCCTGCGTCTTGCTGCCGGGATCGTCGGAATATTTCTTGGCGAGGTCGGCGAAATTGGCGCCGTTTTTCAACTGCTTCAAAATGTCCTCAGCCTTCGCCTGGGCCGCGGCCACTGTTTTGGCATCCGCCTTCTGCGGCACGGCGATCAGGATGTGCCGCACCCGCACCTCTTCCGGCACGGAAAACTGCTGCTGATGCTCGTTGTAATACCGCTGGATATCGGCATCGGAAACTTTGGGCGAACCGCCGGGGACCTGATTCAGCGCGAATGCGACATATTGCACTTTGCGTGTTTCGGGAATGGCGTGAGCATAGCGAGCGGCATTCTGCTGAAAAAATGCCTTCAACTCGGCATCGGACGGATTGATCTGCTTGCGCACATCCGCAGCCGACAGCACCGCGTATTGGAACTTCACCTTGGTCGCCTGCTTCAGATACGCATCCGTCGCAGCCTGGTTCGACACAGTTAAACCGCCGGTGATGAGCGCTTCGAGCCGGTTGATGAGGATCTCCTCTTTCAACTGAGTTTCAAAATCCGCGCGGGACATGTTGAAGTTGTTCTGCACAAAGTCGTCGTAGCGATCTTCTCCGATAAACGTGCCGCCGGGAAACAGCACGGGCGCAAACGGGCCATGCATCAATTCGTTCCGAACATCGTTGTCGGTCACGGTCAGCCCGAGGTGTCCGGCTTCCTCCACCAACACGGCCCGCTGTACCAGGGCCTGGCCGGCGCGCTGCATTAAAAACGGCAGCACAAAGTCCGGATAGTGGTTCTGCTGCTGCATGCGCTGCGCCACCTGCTGCACTTCCGTGACATGCACATCCGTGGAAGAGCCGAGGACACGGCCAAACAGGGTATCGCCGCGCACTACGGCATAATTGTCGCCGCTCGATACAGTGTCCTGAAAAATGCCGGGAACCAGTGTGATCACCATGAGGATCGCGGTGATGGAAATGAGGCCGATAAAGATTCCCTTGACTAAGCGGCTATCCTGCTGAAGAAAACGAATCATGAGCGGGCAACGACCTTACCTCCGGGCGCGAAACCACGGAAGAGAATTTCCTGCATACACCTCTCCGCGAGAAATGGGACGCAGTTTCTCCCATTATAAATGGATTGCCGCGTCCACCGGATGCGGATGGGCTCGGCATCGACTCAATATGGGTAGCCTCCCGGAGGCCCGTACGGCGGGGGCGCAATTGGGCCCGGTGGAGGCGGGTAGCCGGGCGCATAATAGCCGCGCGGCCTGGGGCCGTACGCCGAGGGGGGCACCTGGGAGCTGAGCATGCGGATCACGCCCGTGGTGGGTTCGCTAACCGTCAACGGCGCGTTCAGATAAAAGGTGAGCACGGATTCAGACGGAATGATGATTCTGGGGCCGGAGGACAGGGACGAGATTCCCGCGCCGCCCAGGCCGCCCAGCAGTCCGCCCAGCAGCGCCGCCGGACCGCCGCCGAAAGCTCCGCCGACAAGTGCGCCCATGGCAGCGCCGCCGCCAATGTTCGCAGCCGACTGCCCGCCCTTCCCCGGCCCGCCGCGAGCCCAGACGTAACTGCTCATCCGATAATGCGTGTTGGCTACGTTGAGGCCGTTCAACTGCAACGCGAGTTGCGGACGTCCCTTGATGTGCCCTGGGCCGCGCGCGTCGATCACCGTTCCCATCACCTGGGCGCCGCGAGGAATCGCGATGGCACCGTTCTGAAGAACGATGTCCTTGACCAGAATGCCGCTAAATGGAGTGCCGAGTTCCGTGTGATGGCTGTCGATGGTCTGCATCATGATTACGTACATGGGCGTTCCGCTGGCAACGGTGACCATGACCGACCGGGGATGCGAATCGTACACCGGCGGAGGCGACTGAGGCGACTCGGGAGATTGAGGAGATTGAGGAGATTGAGGAGATTGAGGAGACGGCGCATTCTGGCCGTAGCCCGGAGGAGGCGGCGGCGGAGTCTGCTGGTTGCCCGGCTGCCCGCCATGCTGGCCGCGACCACTCTGACCCGAAAAACCCGGCGCGGTGGCCGGTAGCGTGCCGATCGTAATCTTATCGTCGACGCTCTTGACGCCGGCGACCGCCTTCACAATGTCCTCGGCCTGGGTACGCAATGCCGGCGTGGGGACGGTGCCGGTCAAGGTCGCGATGCCGTCATGCACCCAGATGCCTAAATCCAGCGGGCGCAGGGTGTTGGAAGCCATCAATTTGTTGTTGATGTCCTCGGCGATGGCGCTGTCGGGCCGCTGTCCGGTTTGCGGCGGCGTTGTTTCGGTCGCGGTTGCCGACGGCGGAGCCGTGGTTTGCGCCAGCACAGGCAGGCTCAGCCAGCCCGCTCCGGAAAGCAGTGCGCAGATCATGAGTTGGCGGCTCAGGCGCGCCGTCCTGTGCCGCAGGAGTTTATGAAAATTGGAACTTTGGATGGTCACACACCTGTCCCTCGTTGGAGATGATAGCTGGTTATGCAGACGCGCTTGGACGCAAAAAGTTGCTGCAAACTCCTTAAATCCGCCTCCGCAGCGTCGTCGTCCAGAGAATCTTCCACCACAGTGCATACTGCCAGGTTTGCTGCGCTACGATGGGCTACCAAACGCAGGCTAGGTAAGAACTAAGATTGCGACGTCCCTTAATAAATCCTTCAGGCTTCGTTCGTATGTCCGGTAATTATGAGCGTTACATAGAACATGGAATAAATGGTATCCACGATTCTTATAGGAAGTTCCGCGCTCTTGCAAAAACCTAATCTTTCCCTCAATGGCCGATATCGCGCTCAGACTCTGCGTACTGCCAATTTCATGAGCACGCTGTTTTAGCTCGTCAAACTCCGCTGCAACGGCCAAATGCTTTGCCGCCTCTTCACGTCTAGCCGCCTCAAATCTTTGCCTCAACGGCAAACGCGCGTAAGAGGTACCGTCGATTCCAACCTGCTGGCTATCGTGTATTCGATACTGAATCAGCGCGTTGTCGATCATCCCGAGCTTTGAATGAAGCACAATCATCCACGCAATCCAGCTGTCGTGAACCCACGACGCTGGAATTGGCAAACAGGCACCCCGCACACTACTGCGGATCATCAAGGTCGCGCCGGTGACAACGTTCCCTGAGAGAAGGATGGACGCTGCCTGTCCGCTCTTAAATCTCGTTTGCTTCCTTGGCGTGAACAGGAAGGATGCCCAGAGCCGCCCATTGACTTGCTGGGGTGTTCCTGTAATTAGCTCGGCGTCGGAGAAGACGCCGCCCAAGGCAGGGTCGCTATCCATCATTTCGACCTGGCGGGCCAATTTTTCTGGCAGCCAGATGTCGTCCTGATCGCTTAAGGCAATCAAATCGCCGGTGCATAGGCCGATGACTTTCTCGAAGTTCTTGGTAGAACCAAGATTTTCTGGATTGCGGATGAACCGGACGGGAAACGGCGCAGAGCGCGAAAATTCTTCAATAATTTTCGGAGTGGAGTCGGACGATCCGTCGTCACATACAACCAACTCATGTGGCAGCCGGGTCTGCCGCGCGATGCTTTGCAACTGTTCGTCCAGATATTTCTCTCCGTTGTAGGTACACATTGCAACGGAAATGCGCATCTTCGGATTCACGAACTCATCACCCTTATTCGGTGAGCCTTGCGACGCAATTCGTCCGCATATTGCTTGATTACGTGTCGGAGCAGCGATAACTTAGGCGTCATTTTCAAGATCGCGAGTTTATTTTTGAACAGAACGCGCCCATCCCCAAGCAAATCATATGCTAGGGTATTGTGAGCGTTTCGCCATAGCAAGTTCAGATTACGCGACTTGCAAAATTGCTTTTCCTTATGCACCAATAGAAACGACGAATATAGTAATCCACTTGGAATTGTCCTTGCGGTGTTCGTTTCGTGCCACCTGTACAGCGCGACGGGCCGGTCAACGTACACAAACTTGAATTTCTTACATATCTTCAGCCACATTTCCCAATCTTCCACTATATTTCCCGGGGTCCACCCGCCTACGTCGAGAATGGCTTTAGTTCTCACTACGTTCGACATGGCAGGCAAGTAATTGCCGGAGATCAGGCTCGCATAGGTTCCGAATTCATCCCCGTTATAGTTCACGCCGCGACCTTGCGTATAGAAGTCCAGGAAATTGTCGCAGCCGCGTCCACATGCGCTATCCGAGGCCAAGCCGTCTCTGTCGAGGCGAACTCTTTGACCTGCGTCGTCGATGAACCAGGCGTTGCCGAAGGCGGCCGCGTAGGTGTTGCCCTTTGCTTCGAGCGCGTCGACAAGCACTTCGATCTTTTCCGGCAATGCAACATCGTCGGACGCGAGCGCGGAAAAGTACTCCCCCCTGGCCCACGCAAGAGCTTGATTCAGCGTGGCGGATAGGCCAATATTCTCCCGATTGATGTATTCGAAGCGGACAAACCGCTGTTTGCACTCCTCGACAAGAGTCAGAACCATCTCGTGGGAGCGATCTTTGGAGCCATCGTTGAGAACGATCAGCTCAATGTTCCGGTAGGTCTGATTCAGGATGCTCCGGATACTTTCCACGACATATTTTTCGTGGTTGTAGACGGGAATCACGGCCGTGACGAGGGGCATGTTTTCTGAACTCACCGAAACGCTGTCCTCAATGGCAATATCGATAAGAATACGGGATGCATAGTTAGGATGCACCGAAGCGCGCGGTCAGTCTTCGTGCCATGGCGCCGATGCGTCCAAGGGGGCCACCGAGATCGCTCATATGGGAAAGACGACCCAGCGCGTGAATGGCAAAGAGGACGGAAGCGACACATCCAATGATAGCTCCCCAGCGGGTGAAGCGGGCCAGCAGGTCGATGGCCGCGCAGGCGGCAAAACTGACCGCGAGCAGGCGAACGACGGACGCGGACCATCGAAAGCCGATCCGCCGCCGATGGCCATGGGCACGTTGTAGCGCTGTACTCCCTGGAAGCTGCTGGCGAGCGCGGTGGTGGGAAGGGCAATCGCGGTCGCGCCGCCGATCAGCAGGATGCCGAGTCTTGCCTGATGGACCAGCGGCGGAGTCAACTACCCGAAGAGATGGGGAACTTGCCAGACGAGCACGGCGACGGCAGCGAGGGCGCACGCGGCGCTGACTCCCAGAAGGGCGACGGCGGTGCTGACAACACTGCTGGCACCTTCATGGTCGTCGGTGGCGTGGTGCTGCGCCACGAATTTGCCGATTGCCGACTGCAGGCCTAGTTCGAAAATGGCAGCGTAGGCGCTGAGCTGAAGGATGAGTACCCATGCGGCATACATGTCGTGAGAAAGCCGGCGGGTAAGAAACGGCGGCAGCACCACCGCGGCCAGCACGCCGATGGCGAAGCGCATCAGGTTCGCCAGTGAATTTTTGGCAATCGTCAGTGGACCCTGGGATTTCATGGCCCTCTGTTCAGCCCCGTGGTCACGCGGATCGCGCACGAGGGTGCAGCCCGGTCAACATCGACGGCCGGTTCGCGTGGAACGGTCTCGACCATAGCGGGGATGTTTTCGATCATTCCTCCGGGAGAGATCGCGAACGAGTTGGGCCAACCGGCGACGATGACAGGGCCGGAAATGGAGTCAGTCGCGGAACACGGCGGGCGGCGGGCTGACTTCGGAGAGGCGTTGGAAGTCTTCATCGGGCAGCTTGAGTCCGGCGGCGGCGATGTTTTCTTCGACGTGGGCAACGGAGGAAGTGCCGGGAATCGGCAGCACCACCGGAGAGCGCCGCAGCAGCCACGCCAGAGCCACCTGCAAGGGAGTGGCGTCGAGTTTTCTGGCCACGTCCTCCAGCGCTTCATTGGCCTGGCGATTCTGTCCCAGTGGAGCCCATGGCATGAAGGCAATCCCATTTTTCTCACAGTGGTTCAGCAGGTAATCCCACTCGCGGTCGGCGAAGCTGTAGCGGTTCTGGACGGAGACGATGGGCACCATTTTCCGCGCCCGCTCGACATGCTCCATGGTCACGTTGGAGAGCGCGATGTGGCGGATCTTTCCTTCCTCGCGCCGCCGGGCCAGCGTGCCGATGGATGCGTCGAACGAAACGGCCGCATCGGGAATGTGCAGGTAATAGATTTCGATGTGATCCAGGCGCAACCGTTTCAGGCTGCCTTCCACGGCGGCCTGCAGATGCTTCGGACTGGCATTGTGGACCCACCGACCGGGACCGAGCCGCTCCCAGCCGCCCTTGGTGGCAATCACCAGGTCGCGGGGATAGGGGAACAGGGCTTCGGCAATCAGCTCCTCGGAGACATGAGGGCCGTAGGAATCGGCGGTGTCGATGAAGTTGACGCCCAGTTCCACGGCGCGGCGCAGGGTTGCCAGGGCGGCGGCGGGATTCTCCGGCGGACCCCATATCCCTTTGCCGGTCAATCGCATGGCCCCATAGCCAAGGCGGTGGACGGTACGATCTCCCAGTTGGATGGAACCGGCGGCTGCGGCTGAGATGCTTTCGACACTCTGGCTCATGCGGTCAAATCTCCCTTTGTCTAGTTGACATTATGTCTCAAACTGCTATACTCATCAAACCTTTTAGCTCAACACGAACTCTTGTTCAACGGACCTTCAAATCCCCCATGCGAAGCCGTATGATCGAGTTAGCTTTTGTCGCGCTTTCTTTGATGCCGCTGGTTCTCGTGTCCGATGCCTGGGCAACGCAGAAGCAGCGAACCATCATTATTGCACTCGATGAGTCGGGAAGCATGGTTCGCAGCGATCCTGGCAAACTAAGAGTGGAAGCAGCCGGCCTGCTGGCTGCGACGGAAAACCCCCACGATCAAGTTGGACTGATTGCATTCGGCGATACCGCCCATTGGCTGCAACAGCCGATCGAGCGGGACCGGTTCGACTTCAAGATGCTGGACAAAGTTGGATCGTCGGACGCCCATACTTCATTTTCACCTGTTTTGAGGGCTGTGGAAGCCTATCTCGTCGGTCAACCGTCTTCATTTTTCCAGGACCATGACATTTCCCTGGTGCTGCTGACGGATGGCCGCAGCGATCCCGCCGACAAGCTGGCGGATGCGGACCGGTCGCGTGCGCTGTCGATTGCCGGCGAAAACGCGTGGCGGCTCAGGGTGTACACGATTGGCCTTGGGAACGATCTCGACCTCGATTTCCTCGATCAACTGGCGCGTAGGTCGAATGGGTTTTCCATTCAGGCGGCATCGGCGGCGGATCTTCCGGATGCGTTTCTGCGTGTCGCCGCCAGGGCTGCCGCGCTGCCCGTGTATATCCGCAGCTCTTCTTCTCAGAATCTGACGTGGGCCGGCACACCGGACCGGGTGGTGGTGGTGTTTGCCGGCGATCATGCGGCTTCGCTCCAATTGCCAGGCGAGGTGCTCTATCGCTCCGCCCATGTGGCCGTCGCCGAGGAGAAGCCTGCATCCGGAAGCGCAAAGCCCGACTGGTCAGGACACGGGCTCGCATTTCTCTGTGTCCAGGAGCCGCTGAGCCTGTCGCCGGAAGGCGATTTCCCAGTGGCCATGCTGACGGATGCGCCGCATCCTCTGACATTGACCATGGAAAGCCGGCACGGGCCGGTGAAAAATGCCTTCTTCCTGGAAAGTGCGAGTGCGCACCTGCTGCTGGCTGGCCGTGAAAATGAGACCGTGCCGCTGAGCCTGCAACCTGGCACCAGTCGCTTCACAGGAGAGCTGGAAGCGCACACAGCGGGTGCCTTCCGGGCTCGCGCCTATTTGGAATCTCCCTATGGAGAGGTCGAAACGTATCTTGGCGACCTGGCTGCTTATGTCGTTCCAGTTAAGATCCCGGAGCAGGTATCCGCCGGGGTGTTCGACCCCCTGCCACGCGGCTGGTTCGCGAAGAAGCTGGCGATTCAGTCGCTGCTGCCGGTGGGAACGGTGAATCTTCAGTTCTCGTCGAATGGGTTGTCGGACCGCCTGCCCGCCAGTCTGCGGGTCTTGCCAGGGCAGAACCCTGCAATCGAAATGCTACTTGGCGGCGACACCGGGCTGATCCATGTGGTGGATTACTCCGCAACCTGGAGCGATGGAGAAACGACGGTCACCCGCCACGGCGCGATGCGTGTCTTCGTTCGTCAAATGTCACCCGGGGAACTGATTCGCGACAAGTGGCCATGGACGGGCGCATTGTTGCTGCTGATCTGCGCAATGGCGAGCGCAGTGTGGATGTTCTGGCCTCGGCCCTTGCAGGCCGATCTGATTGTGCGACGGAACGGAGCCCAGGTGTTGCGGCTGCGGTTGCCCGCGCAATTGCGCACGCGCATCCTCCATGTTTCTGAAGGCCAGGCAGGCAACAGCTCCGGACCGAGCCGAGCCGTGATCGCCGGTTCGCAGTCGCGGGAATTGCTATCGCTACAAAGTACTCGCAGGGGCGGCAGGTGGACCATCGTCGCTCATCCGCGGGCTGCCCATGCCACTGCCCAGCAGGGCCGCAAGTGGGCGGAAATCGATCTGCGGGCCATGCATGTTCCCGTCTTCTCCACGGAGGACGGAACCATCCAGATTAACGTGCTCTACAGCTTGTGAAATGACAGAAGGTGCCCCATGCTTCACCGTACATTGCTGATCGGCCTAGGTGGAACCGGAATTGACCTGCTCAGGAAGTTCAAGACCCACTATGGCAAGTACTACGACAAGGAACAGAAGTACATCCAGATTCTGGGGATAGACACGACCAATCAACGGACTGACAGTGCCGACCCGTTTCTGGAGAACCATGAATTCCTGCACCTGGGGAACCCGGTCATCACGTCGGCCAATGTGATGCAGTTTCGCAAGCGCAATCAGTTTCGCTGGCTGCCGGACGATCTGCCCGCGTTTTCCGTCGCTACCGGCGCAGGTATGAGGAGGCTGGTCGGCCATGTCGCGTACTTCTGGCGTGGCGGCGACATCGCCGCGCACATTGAGCGGGCGATGCACACGCTGAACCACACGGAAGTCAGCGGAGAGTTCGCCAACGTCGTCGATGGAGCGCAGACCCGCGTATTCATTATCAGTTCCGTATGCGGGGGCACCGGAACGGGGATGTTCCTGGACATCGCGTTTCTGGTGAACCACCTGTTCGCGCGGCATAATTACGACACCGTTCGATTCGGAATGCTGTTTCTTCCCTCCACGTTTCGCCAACTCGGCCAAAGCGCGCAATACGCGAACCTGGAAGCGAATGGATACGCAGCGCTGCAGGAACTGAATTACTACATGGCCGACTCGTTTTCACAAACGACTCTTCCCTCTCCGGCGGACCTGGTGTCGGGAGAAATTCCCATTTCTCCCAGCCCGTTCGATATGTGCTTTATGCTGGGCGGCACCGATGAGATAGGCAGACAGGTTTCCTCGTCGGAGGACCTGTATCGGCGGACGGCGGAGTTTCTGTTTACCGCGGTCGCGATTCCGCAGATCCAGGAACACATCGTCGACTATCACGTGACCAACGCCCGTCTGAGCTACGCGACTTTTGGGTCGTTTTCGATCCCGTTGCCGAAGGCGCGTTACGTGGAGAAATATGTGCTCCATATCGGGCGGGAGTTGCTGGAGGACATCTTCGCTCCGCTGCAATCGGGATACGATGCGCGGGCGAAGGACATCCTGAGCGGGACGAGAATCTCTGAGCTGAGAACGCTTGAATCTCTTCCCTCGCTGCGGCAGATTGAAAGTCTGCTGCACACGGAGGTATTTCTGCACGGTGAAGGCGGAGGCCAGCGGCAAACCACCGACAACATCACCAAGGAATACGAGATCTGGATGAACATCCGGCCGAGAGTGGTGCAGCAGGCCACAACGGAAATCACCGGAATCGTCGATTCCATCGAAAGAGAGATTTTAGGCGAGCGCAGGAGGCAAACGAGTCTGGACAAGGGCGTACTGGCGAGCCAGTACGAAATCTGCAAAGCGGTCCTGATCCAGTTGCAGCAGGTTCTCGACACGGCTGCCGTAGTTCCGGCGACATTCACTGAAGCGGACGTGCTGAAGACCTATCGCGAAGAAAGATTTCTCGGCGGCAAGTCCGCGGCGGAGCGCATGGCAGGATTTCGCGCGGAACTGCCGCAGGCGGTGCAGTCTCAAATCGCAAGCGAACTTCGCGGCCAGGTGCGTTCGCTGGTGGGCAAGCTGCGGACGCGGTTCAGCGATGAGGCGGCTGCGCTGGGAGCGTTGATGGCGAACGCGGAATTCATCGCCTGCGAACTGCAGGGCAATGCGGAACAGTTCCTAGCCAACCGGCGGGCCGCATCGCGCACAGTGAATTTCTCCAACACCGTGATTGGCGCGGCCAACATTCCCGCGGATCAGTACCAACTGGATCGAGTTGGGCTGTTGCAGCGCTACCGGGCGAAGTTTTCTCTCCAGGACGTGGTGGATGATTCCTGGAAGTTTCAGGGAGACCGTTTCATCGAGAAGCTGTACCAGGAGACTTCGCAATATGTTTCGGAACAGATTACTCGATCGCAACTGCTCGATGAGGGGTTGCTTCATAACGGACTGCTGCAGGCGTGGTCGAACCTGAATCTTCAGAATGGACCGCGCCGCCATCAGGCCACGACGAACAATCTGTTCGCGCCGCGCGATCCTGAATTGCGCAAACAGTTGCAGCAGGTCTTCGATGAGTGGAAGGGCTCCGAGTCCTCTCCGTTGTGCAACATCAGCGATTCGATCGACGATTCGGTGCTGTCGTTTATGCGCGTGGTGGGCCGATTTGGACTGGCCGATATTCATGAGGTGCAGCTCATGCGCCAGGCGTACGAAGCGAAGCGCAAGGACCCGGTCGAAAAGATGTTCCTCGATCTGCCCACGCATAAACGCCGCAGCATTGCCGGCGACGATGAGAACGAAGAACAGTGCAAATGGTTTGGGCTGGCGACGATTCTGGGCCTTCTCAGGGATTTCGGGCAGGATTTGGAGTTCAATGGAAGGCCGCTGCGGACCCAGATCGCCGATCCAGTCGAACGCCATCTTCATGCCCGCATGCGGATGGTCGACCCGGATTTTCAGGAGATCATCGAGAAAAAACGCGACAAGACGATCCTGGAATTAGGAGGAAATCACGGCTGGGCGCAGTTTATTCACGATCAAGTGGAAAAGCATTACCCGCGCAACGAACTTCGCGACCTGGGCGAATATGAGCGGCAGATGTCGGAGGTTCGCGAGGAAATGATGTCCTATCTTCGATCCCTGGGCGTGCCGCAATATATGCGGGCTGGAGACTAAACCTTGATCTTACAACCAACATTGGTATTGCTCTGCGGCTCCGGGGCCGAGCGGCTGAAAGAACAAGTCGTCCGCTGGATCAGCGCGGACGAGCGCCGGGCCTTCTATTTCGCGCACATCAACGACACGGATGAAATGGCACAAACCATTCCGATCGCTGTCGGAGAATTGCGTTCGGCCAAACTGCTTGCCGAATTGATCCGGGGCGGTTATGTCCCGAAGAACTACAGATTGCAGGAATTCCGGACCTTGATTGTCTGTCTGTCGGAGGACCAGGACTGGATTCGAACCGCTCGCCGCCATCTGGAAGTTTCGCTGGAGGCGATGCCGTTTTTGAATCGCATCTTCTGGGTCGTGCTGCTGGAACAGCAAAAAATCCAGAACCTGCAGGAGATTCAGCAAAAACTCTTCGCCGATTTCGGCGGCAACGAATCAGTCACGCTGTTTCATGTGCTTCCCTTCTGGCGCGGCAGCAATCTCGATACCGACGATACTTCAGCCATCCTGGAACGACTGACGGTGTTGCTGTTGAAGTCGGATACCGAGGCTGCGTTGCCCATGATCTCGGAGATTGCGCGGAATAAGAGCGCGTGGGCGATCGGAATCGAAGCCTACAGGCTGAAGGGACATTCCGAAGCTGGCAAATGCGCGCTGTTTCTGGCTGCTCGCGAGTTGATCGCCCAGTGCTTCACTGGACGACCGTTAAGCGGACCCACGCTTGCCAACCTTGTGCGAGAAAAGATTCCCGACTTCGACAAGCAGGCCGACCTCGATCCATTCTCCCCGGAAGGCCTGGAACTGGTGGGACGCTATGTGCGCGATTATGTTCCTGAGTTGTTGGATGCGCTCGCCTCCCATAGCCCGGACGTGGAGAGTTGGCTGGACTGCCTGAAATATTTGAAGCGGGAGACGGCTAAGCCGAAACGGCTGGGCCTGCTGGCCCCTGTCTCCGCAACGTTGGACGGGAAACCAAAGCCCGCCTACTCCGGCTTGAGCGTCCTGCTGATGACCGTGTCCGCGGCGGCTTGCTATCTGTTGTTCAAGCCGCAGCAGCCCGAGCCGGCGCAACAGATGAATCTGGCGCTGGGCGGCGCAGCAAGGGCCAAGCAGGACCTGCCGCATCATCCAATTTTTGCCGCTGCCCTGGAGCGGATTCTTGTCGACATCCAGCCGCTGCGATATCCTGAGTTGTTGCAGGACGCGCTGCCGGCCCCTGAAATCGAGCGGCTGATTCCCACGGACACCGTCGAGAGCGCCAAGGTCGACCGCAGCCTGATCGACGCTGCGCGTGACCTTCTATTGCAGCGGACGTTTGCACTGCCTTCTCTGCTCTCTTTCCAGTTTTTGACCGGCGAGATGACGCCCGCATCGGCCATGACGAAGGTGCTGTCCGCCCAGCAGGAGATGGAGCGGAAACTAGAGGACATTCTGATCGACCGCTGGATGACCGGTGTCCGCCAGTCGCGGCACGGAAACGGCGAGGAAGCAGACACCGAATGGCTCGACTACATGTTCGCGTCTCCCATTCCGAATCCAGTCCATATGGAGTGCGAAATCGCCGCCCATGAAAACCGGCCAGAGCAGCCAGGCTGGTTCCCTCCCTGCTGGCTGCATTACGTGCATGCCGTCGATATGCGTTAGCACGCCGCGCACATCGCTCTCGCTTATTCTGTCCCTTGCGGACGAATTTCCTGCGTCTCCGGATACCAGATCCGCGAGCCTTCGACGCGGGCAAATGGCGTGAGCGTGTGCGGTTTGCGATGCGACTTCCCTGCTGACGTGACGAAAATGTCTTCCACGGAATGTTCGTGGAGAAGCAGGGCATCCCCAATCAGCGACCGATGGCAGCGCCATGGCACCGCCTCCGAACACATGATTGCCGTCGTCGGCGCGTCCAGAGACATGAGTTCCCTGAGCGCCTCCGCGAACGCCTCAGTCTGCATGTAGTCGGCGTATCCGCGAAAACTGAGGTTGCGCCATCCCGAATTGATGGAGTCCTTCTGCGCGTGGCGCAGGCCGCCCAGGGTCTGTATCCAGCGGTACTCGATGCCGGCTGAGCGCAGAGAAGCCGGCAACTCCTCGATGCCGAATTGCGGATTGTGCCGCGAGCGAGGAATGGTTCGCACGTCCGCCAGCAAGGCAACATGGTTGTCGCGCAAGGCTTGCAGGAAAACGTCAATCGGCAGCGTGGAATGGCCAATGGTCAGCATCGTGATAGACCTACAGGCAGAATGTATTTCGCGCGACTCGTCTACCGCTGCAATGTGTAATGGAGGTCGCTCAGCACGCGCAATCTCTCCGCGGCGCTTTCCGGCGTAATGTCCCGCTGCGGCATGCCGAGCATTTCAAAACCGACCATAAATTTGCGCACGGTTGCCGACCGCAGCAGAGGTGGATAGAAGTGCGCGTGGAAATGCCACTCCGGGTGAGGCTGGAAATCGGTGGGACTTGGGTGGAAGCCCATGGTGTAGGGAAAACCGATCTGAAACAGATTGTCGTAGCGCGTTGTCAGCCGCTTCAGAATGTCCGCGAGCGCGGCGTGTTGCGATCGGTCCATCTCCGGAAGCGAACCGACATGACGGCGGCTCAATACCAGCGTTTCAAACGGCCAGACGGCCCAGAACGGCACCAGCGCGACGAATTCGTCGTTCTGGCAAACGATGCGTTGCGCGAGTTGCACTTCCCGCTGGAGATAGTCGCACAACAGGCAGGTTCCATGCGCGTCGCGATATTCCTGCTGGGCGATCCGCTCGATCCGCGGGCCGTCGGGAATATGTTCGGTGGCCCACACCTGGCAATGTGGATGCGGATTGCTGGCCCCCATCATCGCGCCGCGGTTTTCGAAGATCTGAACATAGCGTATTTCCTGCTGCTCGCCTAACTCCCTGGACTGCGCCGTCCACGCGTCCACCACGCGTTCAATGTCCTGCGGCAGCATGCGGGCCAGCGTCAAATCATGATCGGGATGGAAGCAGATCACCCGGCAAACTCCGCGCTCGCTCTCGACCCGCAATAGGTCGTCGTGCGGGGCATCCTGCAGCGAAGGCGTGTCCGGCAGCAGCGCCGCATAATCGTTGTTGAAGATGAATACGCCGTCGTACTGCGGATTTTGATGCCCGCCGGCTCGCGTGTTGCCTAGGCACAAATAGCAATTTGGATCGTAGTGAATCGCCGAGGGAGCGTCCGTTTTGGCGACTTCGCCCTGCCAAGGCCGCTGCGTGCGGTGCGGCGACACCAGCACCCACTGACGGTTCAGCGGATTGAAGCGGCGATGCGGAACTTGAAGCCAGGTGGAGGGCGGCATAGGGAGATTCAGAGCCGAAAGGCCAACTTCCATGCTAATCGAAGACCACCAGGATGGCCTCAAAAACGAACTTCTAGAGGTCTTGAAGTAAGGAACTTGTGGTAAATGTGTCAAGTTTTAAGCCGCCAGTTTTGCCTTGTCGGCCCAGACTTTGATTTCCAGTTCAAGTTTATCGAAACAGCGTCGGAGAGCTGCGTTGG
>JAKAAZ010000291.1 GCA_021802085.1 Acidobacteriota bacterium | reverse complement strand
GAAGTCTTCCCTTGTCCATTCGGGGTTTTCAGCGTCGATCATTTCTGGATTCGGAGTTTTCCTCATACCGTGCCCTTTCTCTGCGGTTCGCTTTTCGCAGGCTGATGATTCGCATCGCCGCGAACTGTGAAGACAAGCGCGTGTAGCTCCGGACCGATGAAACCGAACGAGCGGAAGCGGCGTTCCCCGTAATCGCACCGCGTGTCTTCCGTCGTCACAGCGGTCTCAAAGTCGAACTCCGCCGCCAGTTCAAAGGAAAGGCCGCGTTCCCGGAGGTTGCGCTCGTTTTTCTCCAGGTCGAACGCAATCTCCACACTCAAATTGTAAATACAATTGCCATCGAACGGCAGAAAATACTGGGTTTGTAATACATTGATTCCATCATCGCGCTGAAGCAGTGAGGCGACAATTTGATGCCGGGTGATAAGGACTGGCACCCAGCCAGCTAGTGCGGCAACTTGAAGCAAAAAACTTTTAGATTTCCCAGCGCAGCAGACACGTGCCGACGGTATACCCGGCGCCGACAGAAGCCAACAGAACCAAGTCTCCCTTGTGCAGCTTGTTCTCTTCTCTCGCCGTCTGCATGGCCAGTGGAATGGTACCCGCAGTGGTGTTGCCGAAGCGGTCGATGTTGATGATCACGCGCTCCGGCGCGATCCCCAGCCGCTCCGCCGTGGAAACGATGATGCGCTTATTGGCCTGATGCGGAATAAAGCAGTCCAGATCGCTGCCATGAATGCCATTGCGCGCGAGCAGGGCCTCGGTAGCTTCCGACATTTTGCGGACGGCGAATTTGTACACGGCCTGTCCTTCCTGATGGACGACGTGCATGTTCTTCGCGACGGTTTCCGCGGTCGGCGGATGCAGACTGCCCCCGCCCGGCATATATAACGAAGCCGCGCCGGAGCCGTCGATTTCGTGCAGAAAATCGATCATCCCGACTTCGCCTTCTTCCGCCGGTTCCAGCAGCACGGCGCCCGCTCCGTCGCCGAAAATAATGCACGTCGAACGGTCTTTGTAATCGATGATCGACGACATGACATCCGCGCCAATCACCAGCACTTTCTTGTGCGCGCCGGATTCGATCAGCTTCGCTCCTACCTGGAGCGCATAGACGAAGGCGCAGCACGCGGCGGACATGTCGAAACCCCAGGCGCCTTTCGCTCCCAGCTTGTCCTGCACCAGGCAGGCGGTCGCGGGAAATAGCATGTCAGGGGTCACGGTGGCGACGATGATGGCTTCCACCTCGCTCGGTTCGATGCCGCGCTCGGCAAGGCAGATGCGGGCTGCCGCCACCGCTAAATCGCTGGTCGCAACGCCGGGATCGACGAGATGACGCTCGCGAATTCCGGTTCGTTCCACGATCCACTGGTCGTTGGTGTGGACCATCTTTTCAAGGTCGGCATTGGTCAGAAGTCGTGGAGGAACGTAGGTTCCGAGCGCGGTAATTTTTGCCCGGCGCAGCGACCGGGGGCGAAGATCGAATTTCAATGTGTTGGCCTCGAAATAGTTCCGTGTTCCGCGTGAGTGTGGGGAATGTTTCCAACAGGCTGGCTGAATCGCAGTACTTCAAGCGCCGGGTACCCCACTGCACACGCATGAGCCCGTTGCCGTTGCTTCCTTCCGGACCTGGCGGGGTTGGCGGGATTGCGTCGCGTAGGACCCGGCACAGCTTGATGATATCACTGGAAGAGTTCGACTTACAGCGTGTACCCTGCTTTCATAAAGTCAAGATAGACAAAGGTTCCATAATCCGTCGATAAGGTTTGGAAGGGTTGCGGCGAGGCAGATTTGGATCGCCGGCAGGAGTTTCCGCAGCGCATCCGCCCTGCAAACAGGCTGCAATGGCCGCTGGAGGCCGCTTCTGGCCCCAATCAGCTCCTCCGCAGGCTGTTCAAGACGCAGTTTCACTTGGGCCGGTCAAAGTCGTCTCAGGGATCGCTTTCTTCAGTTCCGTTGTCGGCTATTTCTTGGCACACGTCCCGAAATTAGCGCGATCTGGAAAGGCATGACGCCGTTGACCCTTTCCGTTATGATGGAATTTCGAAACAGCGAGTGCGTCAAATACGGAATATATCGAAATGTCTGACGCGAGGATTTCAGAATAGATTGACGCCGTTGAGCGAGGACAAGTACGAATGAATGACTTGGCAGTTCAAGACAAACTTACTACCTATGTCGAACAACACTCCGACCGCCTGGTCCAGATTCTTCAGGACATTGTCCGCATCCCGTCGGAGAATACTCCCCCCACGGGCGGCGAGGGCACATGCCAGAAATACATTGCCCGGTTTCTTGCCGATCTGGGATGCGACCCAATTTCCTACACCTTCGATCAGGTGCCGGGGCTGAAGGATCATCCCTTATTCAGGCCAGGTCGGGAATATGCCGATCGTCCCAACGTAGGAGCGCGCCGGAAGGGTACAGGCAACGGGCGATCGCTGCTGCTCTCCGGTCACATCGACACGGTTCCGGTCGGCTCGGCCCCGTGGAAGAGAGATCCGTTTGGCGGAGCCGTGGAAGGAAACCTTCTCTACGGGCGTGGCTCCAACGACATGAAGGGTGGCGTAGCGACCCACCTTTTCATCATGGAGTGTCTGCACAAATTCAATCTCCCACTGGCAGGAGATGTTCTATTCGAGTCGGTGGTGGATGAAGAGTTTGGCGGCGTCAACGGAACCATCGCTGGCCGCCTCAAAGGATTCAATGCGGATGCAGCCATCATCTCCGAGCCGTCGTTCCTGCGGATTTGTCCGTCGCAGCGCGGCGGCCGGATCGCCCATGTCACACTGAAAGCTTCCGGCGGAATTCTCAGCGATGGGCCGCCTTCCCCCGGCGTCATAGAGCAATTGACGTTCCTGCTGGCGAAGATCGAAGATTTTGCCGATCAACGCCGCATGCATGCCAAGCCTCATCCCCTGTACGGCGACGCCACGGATCCCGTCCCCGTGAGTGTCACGAAAGTCTTCACTGCTCCATGGGGAACCAAAGAGCCGATCGCGATTCCGGAAGAATGCAAGTTGGAAATTTATTGGCAGGCCATGCCCGGCGAAAAGCTGGAAGACATCGATCGGGAATTTTTAGAGTGGATCGCGTCGCTCTCCCGCGCGCACGGAAGCCCCTTTGTACAACCGCCTGACGTAGTGTTTCCGTCCCGATGGCTGCCCGGATCCGCGATTTCGGCTGAGGATTCGCTCGTCACCGAGCTAGCCGATTGCGCCACGAGAGTGCTAGGGAAAACACCCCCCGTAGTTGGCTTTGAGGCTCCCTGCGACATGTATATCTTTCATATGCTCACCAAGACCCCCGCCGTCCTATGGGGACCGCGAGGCGGCAACACGCACGCCGCGGACGAGTATGTCGAGATCGACTCGCTCATCGATGCTGCAAAAGTGCTGCTTGTTTTCGTGCACGAATGGTGTTCCGCCCGCTAACCACAATTCACCTGTCTAAGCGAAGCTGCACTCTCTTCCAATACAAGATGAGCCTGAAGGCCGGTATTGATTCCAATACAAGATGAGCCTGAAGGGTCGGTCATGCTGGGTAGTGAACATCCGCATGCACGATGCAGAGAAGTTGAGTTTGGAGGC
>JAKAAZ010000290.1 GCA_021802085.1 Acidobacteriota bacterium | reverse complement strand
GTACAATTAAGTAAAAGGGGCTCAATTGCTCTATCTCCGCGCGAATACGACGCGGCACAGGGTGCGAGGTAGCGTTTTAAATGACGAAGGTTCGTGTCGCCGGCGAGGAACCCCTTTCTCCGTGGAGATGGCAAATAGCACTTGCGCTCGGAGCGGTGGTTGCGTTTTCGGCAGCTGCGGTTGGTCAAACCGGCTCCGTTCCTGGAACGACGCACCCCGGCGGCGCTTCCTCGGGAATCGATACTACTCCACCGAATAGCGCGGAAAGCGCCGTTCCGCAGACTGGGAGTGCAACATCCCCGCAGCCGGTTGGCGAGACCGGCAAACGCTCCCAAGCCTACTATCATTTCGCTCTCGGCCATCTGTACGAAGACTCCGCCGAAGAGTCTGGACGCCCTGAGCTGGCCGTGCAGGCCATTGAACAGTACAAGCTGGCCCTGGTGCAGGATCCTGACTCGGTTTTCTTGCAGAACACTCTTGCCGACACGTATTTCAAGCTGGGGCGCATCCGCGAGGCCATTGAAACCGCGCAAAGAATACTCAAGGACCATCCCGACGACCTGGAGGCGCACAAACTGCTGGGGCGCGTCTACCTGCGGTCGCTGGGCGACACTGAAAACGACCAGCAACCGGGTCCCATGCTGGATCTCGCAATTCAAGAATTCCAGAAAATTGTCCAGTTGCAGCCCAACAGCGTGGAAGATCACCTGCTGCTCGGTCAACTGTTCACGCTGAAACACGATACAGCGAACGCAAAGGCGCAGTTTGAGGCAGCGCGCAAAGTCGACCCGAATGCGGAAGATGTGGTGCTGAATCTGGCGCGCCTGTATGGGGAGCAGAACAACCTGCCGCAAGCCATCGGCGTGCTGCAGAGCGTTCCGGAGGATGAGCGCACTTTCAAAATCGATTTGGCTTTGGGCGCGGCTTACGATCAAGCAGGCAATGTGAAGCTAGCGATTGCGGCATATCAGGGCGCACTCAACCTCCAGCCGGACAGCCTGGATGCGCAGCGCGGCCTGGCGGAAGATTTGCTCGGCGATGGTCAAGCCGATGACGCGCTGAAGATTTATCAGGGTATCGCCGCGCAGGATCCGGAAGATGTCCACTCCTTTCTCAGGATTGCGGAGTTGGAACGCGCGCAGGGACACTGGAAACAAGCCGAGGCTGCACTGGACCACGCCAAGACGCTCAATCCCGACTCGGCTGAGGTGCTGTATAACGAGGCTCTGATGAACGAGGCCCAGGGCCATCTCAACCAGGCGGCTGAGATTCTGCAACAGCTGGCGGACAGCACTCGCCATGTCAGTCAGCAGTACACCCCCGACGAAAAAAACAATCGCGCAATTTTTCTCGATCGTCTGGCCAGCGTATACCGCAACCAGAACAAGACCGAGCAGGCCATTGGCGTCTATAAGGAAATGATTGCGCTGGGCGGGAACGATGCCGAGCGGGGATACCAGGGCGAAGTGGATGCCTATCGTGACGCCAAGATGCTGCCGCAGGCGACCATCGCCGCAGAGCAGGCCGTGCGGGCGCTTCCGAAGAACGTTGACCTGCAACTCACGCTCGCCGGGCAACTGGTCGATACCGGTAAAGCGAAAGAAGGGATTGCGCTCGCCAAGGCCCAGTTGAATGGCACCAAACAGGATCGCGTCGTCTGGCTCACCCTGACGCAGATTTACACCCGCCTGCATAAGTGGAAAGATGCTTCGTTGGCGATCGATCAGGCGCAAAAACTTGGCGCCTCCAAGCAAGACATGAGCCTGAACTATTTTCTTCGCGGGGCGCTGGAGGAAAGGCAGAAGCACATCGACGCGGCCGAACAACAATTTCGGCAGGCGCTGGCCTTGGACCCAGACAATGCTCTGACGCTGAACTATTTGGGATACATGCTGGCGGATCACGATCAAAAGCTGAATGAAGCGCTGCAACTGGTGCAACATGCGGTCAAGTTGGACCCCGAAAATGGAGCCTACCTGGATTCGCTGGGGTGGGTACGTTACAAGCTCGGCCAATACGAACTTGCCGAGCAGACGCTTCAAAAGGCGATCGCGTTGATGCCGAAGGATCCGACTGTCCATGACCATCTCGGCGAGGTATACGCTTCAACCGGCCACCTGCAGCAGGCAGTCGCACAATGGGAGAGCTCGCTTGCGAATTACGCGGACTCCGCCCCGGCAGACGCCGAGCAATCCGATGTAAACAAGGTGCGCAAGCGGCTGGATAAAGCCAAGGTCAAGCTGGCCAAGGAAGAGACTCACGCATCCGTTCCGCACGAGTGAGAGCACCGCTTACCCTCTCATGCAGGCCACCTCACTCAGTTTCTGTGCTGTCGTCGGAGACGCCGCCGATCCGCTCGCCGCGCGGGAGCACAAGGAAACCCCTCACGCATATCGTTCGGCATTCCAGCGCGATCGCGACCGCGTGATCCATGCGCGTGCCTTTCGACGGCTGGCTGGCAAGACGCAAGTATTCACCCACCGCGACTCCGACCACTTCCGCAGCCGCCTTACCCACACCATTGAAGTCACCCAGATCGCTCGCACGGCTGCCGCGGCGTTGGATTTGAATGAAGACCTGGCGGAAACGCTGGCGCTGGTGCATGACATTGGGCATCCTCCCTTTGGCCACGCCGGGGAGCAGGCGCTCGATCGTCAACTGCAGCGGTATGGCCTTCACTTCGACCATAATCTGCACGCGCTTCGCATCGTGGAATATTTCGAGCAACGCTATGCTGGGTTTCGCGGACTTAACCTGACATTGGCGGTGCGAGAAGGCATTATCAAGCACTCGCGCGACTATTCACTAGCGGAGCATCCTGAGTTGCGGGCTTATCTGCTGGATGAACTGCCTCCGCTGGAAGCCCAACTGATCGACCTGGCCGATGAAATCGCCTATCTGACCGCGGATATGGACGATGGCGTGGAAGCGGAAATTCTCTCGCCGGGAGATCTGTGCCGCAATGTCTCGTTGTTTGAGGAATTTTATCGGAAGATGGAGATTCGATATCCGGACACCGCTCCCAAACTGCTGTTCCATGAAGCGCTCAAGCGAATGCTCAATGCTTTGGTCAACGACCTGGTAGTAAACACACATCGCAGGGTAATGGAAGGTGAAATCGATTCTCTCGTCGCGGTCCGCCATGCTGGACGCAGGCTCGCGGCGTTTTCTGAAGAGATGGAGCAGCGCCGCCATCAGGCCAAGCAGTATCTTTTACAGGAACTCTACCACGCGCACTACCTGGAACGGGACCATGCGCTGGCCGAGGAAATCATCGCGGGACTGTTTCAACACTGGATACGGCATCCGCTGGAACTGCCCATGCATCACGAAACGCAAATCGCCAGCGAGGGCGCTCCGCGCGTGATTGCCGACTACATTGCCGGAATGACGGACCATTTCATATCTGAGCAGTGGGGGCACGTACAGGCATCGCGGAAAAAATAATTCGTGTGGAAGAAATTTTTCCGCTGACTTGCCGACGATAGAGCGGATTGACAGTAGGTGTAGTTATTTGTGAAAGGGAGTCATTCTGAACCCTTCGGCTACGCTCAGGGCAGGCTCCGCGCAGCGGAGTGAAGAATCCAGACGATATGCGCCTGGTCATTGCCG
>JAKAAZ010000048.1 GCA_021802085.1 Acidobacteriota bacterium | reverse complement strand
TGCAACTCTCACTCACGATCACGTACTAGATCAGTCTGGCCGGTGCATGGGAAAATGTCCCCGTGCGCCGGCCGCTGACATGAGACCGCTTCCGCCCTTTGGGGCCGCATAGGAACAAAGGCTGCAGGAGTTTCAGACGAAAATGATGAGGCTAACTGGTCGCAATATAATCGTTGCAATCCTGGGTTGCGGGCTGCTGGTGACGCCCGCAATCGCTCGCAAGAAGCAGCCCCGGCACTTCCGGGAGAAGGACACACAGGCCGCCAGTCAGAAGCCGCAGAACATAAACCCGCTCGACCGGCCGCTCTCGCCCAAGCAGGAGCTGAAGCAGGAAAAGGAACTCGAGAAGGAGTTGAAGGGGCCTTATAAGGAATGGCTAGATGAGGATGTGGTCTACATTATTACCCCCCAGGAGCGCAAAGCTTTCCTGAGCCTTTCCAACGATGAAGAGCGCAACGCCTTCATCCAGGAGTTCTGGCGCCGGCGTAATCCAAATCCTGGCGATCCTGAAAATATGGCGCGCATCCAGCACTACGAGCGCATTGCCTATGCCAACGAGCACTTTTCCGACGGCAAGCCAGGATGGGAGACCGACCGCGGACACATCTATATTGAGTGGGGCCCGCCTAACTCAATATCCCGGCATCCCTCCGGCGGGTTCTATAGACGCCCATTGTACGCAGGCGGCGGCGGCACGGCCACCTACCCCTTCCAAGTGTGGCACTATAACTATCTGCCTGGCATCGGCCCGAACGTCAACATTACATTTGTAGACAGCTGTATGTGCGGCGACTATCAATTTACAATCAACCCGCAGAAAAAGGACGCACTCCTCGAAGTTCCGGGCGCCGGCCTGACGGAATGGGAGGGGATGAACGGCGGGAACAAGAGTGACCGCATTAAGGGATGCAACGGCGTTACCTACTGCGGCGGTGGACCGGTAGGTGAAATGGCGAAGATGCAGGAATTCCAACGCCTCGAAATGGCGTCCAAGCTCTTTGCGCCTCCTCCACAGCAGTTCAAGGATCTGGATGCATTCATCACCCAGCATAAGGTGATCACCGGGCCCATCCTGCCGTTTCGCGTGCAAACGGACTTCGTCAGGGTAACCTCCAATATGGATCTGGTGCCGGTGACTCTCCTGTTCGACAACCGCGATTTAACCTTCGTTACCAGAGGTGGAATATCCACGGCCCATATCGACATCCTGGGCCGCTTCACCACGCTCAGCGACCGGACCGTCCAGACCTTCGAAGACCGGGTCGGGGTCCAGGAGCCGGCCGAACTGATGCAGCGGAAAATCCAAGGAAAGTCGATTTATTGGAGAGCTGTTGCACTTCCTCCGGGCCTGTACCGCCTTGATATTGTCGTCAAGGACATGAACAACCCGACGCACATGGGGATCTTTGGACGTGGCGTCAACGTGCCGCAGTACCACAACGAATTGCTCGGCACTTCATCCCTGATTCTTGCCGATCTGATGCATAAGGTTCCTTTGAGCGATATCGGCGGCGGCAACTTTGTCATCGGCGATATGTATGTCCGGCCCAAGATTGCCGGCGGTTATGCGAAGCCGCCTGTTTTCCAGCAGGACCAGCCGCTGGATTTCTGGATGCAGATCTATAACCTGGGCATCAACCGCGCCACCATGAGCAATAACGCCACCGTTACCTACCAGATCACCAACGCCAAGAACGGCGACGTGCTGCTGACGCAGCAAGTGCAATCGTCGAAGGTGGACCCGCACAGCGATGAACTGACTCTGGACAAAACTCTGCAGATTGCGGGGCTTCCTCCGGGCAAATACAAAGTGATGGTCAAGGTAAACGACAAAGTTACAAAACAAGACATTGCACAATCGGCACCTTTTATCGTCGAAGCACCTTCTGCCGCAGAATAGTAGACCTCCCGCGCAAGACAGACGTCCGAACGTAGATTTGGAGCTATTGCCGGTTTGATTGAGAGATTAACGCCAGAGGCGTAGCCGCGTCGTAAAGAACAAAGTTGATGAAGTGCAAGGTTTATCTGGCGAGCCTGACTTTCTTCATAGCCTTGAGCGCTGCCTCCTTCTACGGAGCGGCGTCCTGTTTTACACAAATATGCACAATATATTGTGACTGTCTAATGCTCAACCTGAATTCAGATTTGGCACACGTTGCCTGAAAAAAGCCACCTGTCGCCTTCCTGAACGAGGGAAGGCGTAACGCCTGCTATTCTGTTTCGCTCACGCCGAAAGCGACGCGGCGCGGGCTGACGGCAGACGAGGCTCCCTCAGAATAGCCACCAATAGCACGGACACGGCCGCCGAAGCGGACATGAAAAGGAATCCGGCCTCATAGTGGCCGGTTATCTGAATCAGTGCCCCGATGACGATGGGAGCGCAGACGCCGGCGATTTGGCCACCGGTATTTATGAACCCGGAGGAATATCCCATCACGCGGGAGGGCAGGAGATCCATGGGCAGCGACCAGAAGGGCCCCTGAATGGCCGGCAGGAAGAAGCCCGTGGCCGTCATGAAAATGACCGCCAAGGTGGCGTTGGTCGCCGTCGCCGTGAGCAGCATAAATAGTGCGTTGCCGGCCAAAGCTGCGATGAGCACCGGCTTGCGCCGCCCGATGCGATCGGAAATATGTGCGGCGACAAACAGACCGACGAATCCGGCGGCGAAGGGCAGGGCGGTGGCTAAGCCCGTGCGCACCAGGGTGAATCCCCTAACATTCAGAAGATAGGACGGCAACCAGGCCTGGAATCCCCACCACGTCAAGTCCCAGGTCATGTAGATAAAGAAGAGATTCCACAAGGCGCTGTACTTGAACAACTCAGAGAAAGGAATCTTCTGTTTCGCGTGGTCTGGCGCGCCGATCTCCGCGAGTTCGGCCGCGGTTATTCGCGGATGCTCGTTCGGCGTGTCGCGCAAGTACCAGAACACGGCTGCTGCCACCAGAAGGCCGGGGATGCAGTCCAGATAGAAGGCGGTGCGCCACCCATAGGCTGCGATCACGACGGCGAATAATGCCGGGGCGAACATGGGCCCCAGCGTGTTCGAGGACATTACCAGAGCGTTGGCGCGTGCCCGCTCAGCGCTGCCGAACCAAGCGGAAATGGACTTGAACGCGGCCGGTGGGTGAATCCCCTCGCCCAGACCGAAGAGAACGCGCACGCCGATGAGTTCGGCCAGGCTGCCCACCGTCCCAGTCACAAAGCTGAACACAGCCCAGAAAAACACTCCCAATGCGATGCATTTCCGGGGTCCGATTTTGTCGGCCAGAAGTCCGCCAGGAATTTGCATGGAGCCGTAACCCACGAAAAAGGCGCTGATCACCACGCCCATCACGGTGGGACTCAAATGAAACTCCTGGCCGATGAACGGAAGAGCTATCGGCATCAGGCTGCGATCGACGTAGGAAAACAGCCAGGTCAAAAAGAGCAGGAAGCATACTCGCCAGCGTACTTTCATGATTTTGCCTCGCGCGAGAGAGCGGAAGGAGCTTGTCCGCTGCCGGCTGGCTGCGCCGTAAGCGGTGGAAACAGTTCAGCCGGGTCGCGGGAGAGAAGCTGTTTTCCCGCGTAACGATCACACGACGGCGCTAGGCAGTCAACCCCATCGTCGGCCGCGGAGACTCCCAATCACAGTTTCAAAATTCGCGCGGCCGTGCCGCCCAGAATCATTCGGCGTTGGGCAAGGGACAGTTCCAGTTGGTTCACGAATCGAACGGGCTGGCTGCACCCCATATTAAAACAGTAATCGCTGCCGAGCACGATGTGATCTACCCCGACCTCCTGGATGACGAACTGCATGATGGGCTTGGAGAGCGCAATGGTGTCGTAGGTGAAGCGCTGAAGATAGGCGCTGGGGGCTTGCGGCAAACGCAATCTTTGCAATTCCGGGACCACATGCCAGCCATGATCGATTCGGCCAATCACGATGGGCAGCGCGCCGCCCGCGTGAGCCAGGCTGACCTGGAGCTTCGGATGGCGGTCGAGAACGCCGCCGAAAATGAGGTGGCACGCGGCGATGGCGGTTTCAAAGGGATTGCCCAGCAGATTCCTCAGATAAAAGGGATACAAGCGTTTGCCGCCGAGCGGGCCAATTGGATGAGTGAAGACCGGCAGGTCGAGCTCTTCGATGCGAGCGAAAACGGGCTCGAACGATGGATCGTCAAGTTCACGATCACCAACATGGGTGCCCAGATATACTCCCCGCATACCGGGCAGCTTACTGGCGCGGTTGAGTTCATCGAGCGCACGGTCAGGGAAAAGCATCGGCAGAGTGAGGAACGCGAATAAGCGACTCGGATACGCCTGATGCGCGGCGCTGGCAGAATCATTCCACGCCTCGCAAAGCGCGCTCGATAGATCGGCGTCGCCCCAATAGGCCATTGGCGAGGTGAGGGAAATGACCTGAATCGACTCACCTTCCTGGTCCATGGCGGCGATGCGCTCCTCCAGGTTCGTGAATTTGGAGGGCAGGGGCCCAATGCTGATCGCGGGAGAAGAAATATAAAATCCTGCCGCAGTATTGCGGTATTCCACGCCGAACGTCTTGCCCTCTTTTGCGATCAGATCCAGATACGATTGCGGAAAATAGTGCGCGTGAATGTCAATCGGTCGAATATTGTCGCCGACGGCGCAACTGGCAAACGCCGATTCCACTTGGCTCCCCGCACCCACGGCGACGGCCGTCAAGCATCCTTGTAATATCCGCCGGCGGGAAATCATGGATTCCCCGGAATCCTTGAGTTCGTTCATGCGTTGTCCCCTTTCAGGTAGTAATAATAGGAATTCGTCGTGCGCTGTGCCAAAACCGTTTTCACTCATCCGATCGATAGTGTCCGAATTAATGAAGATTCTTATACCTTTGGGATGATGCTCATGCCTGCCGATTTCGTGGCCATGGAATTACGATCGCGGGCAGCGGAAATAAGGCGGCCATCGCCAGGCCAAACGGGCCTAAGAAAAAAGGCGTGGTACTGAAAGCTAGTGGCAGTGCCCCTGCGGGCTTGGCGTGGAACAGCCACATCCGAGGATCATGTTAGACGCCGCTGGACATGATGACCATTAATATCTCGACATGCCAGTCATAGACCGCTATTATGTCGGTGGTATGACAAACAGAAAGCCTGAAAACGTCGTGCGCGGCAACGTGCATAAGGGGAAGGGATGGGAAGGGTTTTCCTCCAGTCCCAGCACGTTGATAGGTTCGCTGGATCTAAAACAGATTTGCTGCTTCGTCGCGGCGTACGAGGAAGGTAGCTTCAGCCGGGCGGCGGAGCGAGAGCATTGCACCCAGCCGGGATTGAGCGTGACCATTCAGCGCCTGGAATCGGCCGTCGCACACCGCTTGTTCGAACGCAAAGCGCGAGGCGTTACGCCGACGGTGGCGGGCAAGCAGTTTTATGCAAGTTGCGTGGATGTTCTGAAGACGGTCGTGCAGGCCAGACAGCACATGTTGGATTTGGCGGGGAACATCCCGGCCCAAATCAACATTGGTCTTCCTCCCACCATGTTCAAGGGTGTGATCTCGCGTATGTTGCCCGACTACCTCAGGACCCATCCGCACGTCGACGTCCGGCTTGCGGAAGGCTACAGCGGCACACTCACCGACTGGGTCCTTTCCGGGCAGACAGATGTGGCCATCGTGACGAGGCCTCCAGCGCATCTGGGGCTGGAGGCAACGCACTTTTACCGCGATCGCCTGGTGCTGGTGAGATGTGCGAATTACGGCTCGCGGAAAAGGCGGAAGCCATCCGGCCACCACCTGAGTGAACTGGCGAAGCTTAAGCTCGTGCTTCCGTCGCAACGGCACAGTTTGCGTCAGATCATCGAATCCGGGGTGCGCCTGGATAGCACAGCGTCAGCCCGGATTCTGGAAATTGACGGAATGCTGGGAACGCTGGAACTGGTCCGAACCTCGGATTGGGCCACGGTGGTCGCTAACCTTGCCGTCATGGATGAAGCGAAACAGGGTCGACTGCTGGTGGAGCCCATCCACGGACCCGAGTTGTGGATCGATTTCTACTTGATTCGCACCAAGGACGCCTTGCTTTCGGTGGCCTGCCGGGATTTCCTGAACTGCATGAGGCAGACGCTGAATGGGCTGGAAAACGCGCACGGCATTCATGCAACGCCGGAAACCTCTGTTTCCTAAAGCAACCGCGATTGCCCCCACAGTCTCGCAGATCAACGCAAGCGTCGCCGCGCGGCTCTTTTTGGGGGGGCACGGCGCAAAGGCGCAGATACAAGCCATCGAGGCCCTGAATTTCTGATATACGATCTTATTATTTGACAATATATATCATTCAGAAAGAGTATCTTGTGCAGGGGCCAACTTGCAGATGGTGGACGATCTCGGCACCTGCCAATTAGACTCAGCCGCAAGCCCTCGGCCCGATGCCGCGAATAACTTGATCGATAAAAACAAGACCGGAAGATCGCTTGTCGCCCTTGAGGAATCCCATATTTTCAGCCCGCGACTGTTCCATAGGGCCCGATTGGGCCTGAACAGAAACCTCCATACCGAGAAACGCAGTTCGCTCTAAAGCGGATGTTCCGATGGGCCGCCGCGGTCCCTTGATACAAGGAGGAGGCGCAATTTGAGTGCTTATTTGGCTTATCAACGGTGTAAATTTGCGGCGGGGTATTCATTGCTCATCGGAGCGGGAGGTGGACTTTGAGACCAGGAGCTAAAAGGATTGGTCTGGCCATTATAGGCGGTGGTCGAGTGGGATTGTTTCGAGGCGAAGTGGCGGCGCGCCATCCTGCCGTGGACTGGATTGGTCTGGCGGAGATCAAGCCGGAGCGGGCGACGCAGGTGGCCGCGAGTGTTGGAGCCGACTTCGTGACCGGAGATTTCCGGGAGTTGCTCAAGCGGCCGGAGGTCACCGCGGCGATCATCGCCACCGACGAACATCTGCACGTGGAGCCGATTCTGGCCGCCGTGGAACGTGGTCTGCCGATTCTGATCGAGAAGCCGCTGGCCACCAGGCTTTCCGAGTCGCGCATGGTGCTGGAAGCTATCGAGAAATCCGGCGTCGATGCGGTTGTGGGGTACACGCAGCGATTCCGCCGGCGCTGGCTGGCGGCGAAGGAAAAGGTGCGCACCGGAGCGCTGGGCGAAGTAACGCTGGTCACCTCGCGCGCATTCATGAATCGGCTGGTGGCCATCGACAACTACCGCCGGGCCAACGATCCGGCATCGATCTCGCCGATGGTGATTTCCGGTACGCACGCGCTGGACATCGCCATGTGGCTTTTGGAAAGCAAGCTTCCGACCGAGGTGTACGCGCGGTCGGTGGACCGGGTTCTGGGGCCTCTCTACGGCGGCATCGACAGCACGGCTGGCATGATCGTGTTTAACGACGGCTGCGTCTACCATCTCAACATCTCCTGGGCCCTTCCCGTCACCTGGCCCGCCGCGGTCTATAGCCTGGAAGTTGGCATCGTGGGCACCGAAGGTGTGTTGACCATTGATGACACGCATCGCGACATCGTGTTGGCCGTCACAGCTCCACAGGCGGAAGGCTACTTACCGGACCGCAGCCGCCTGGTGGATTTTATGGGGAGTTATCCGCCGGGGGATATGGCACTGGGCGAGTTGCGCGGGCCGATGCGCGAGGAGACCAGTTCCTGGCTGGATCGTCTCTCGTTGGGGGTCACGACGCAACATGCTACTGCTAGGGAGGCGCATAACCGGCTGATGCTGACGAAAGCCCTGGATTTATCGGCCAGGAAACGGCAGTCGATCCCGTTACCACTGGAAGGGGAAGAATAGTCGCGCATCACGCAACGGCCGAGAGCCGGTTGGGCAGCAGAGGCCTTCGGCGCCAGGATAAGCATAAGAACACCGCGAGCATCAAAGACGGGAAAGGCGCTCGATCACCCGGTGCGAGGAGGAAAGATGAAGAAGGTCAATATTGGGATTATAGGGACGGGCTGGTGCGGGGGCATTCGCGCGGAGGCATGCGCGGCCAGTCCTTTTGTGAACGATCTGCACATCGCGGAAATCCGGGAAGAGCGTTTGCGGGAAGTGGCGGCGAAGACCCGTCCGGTGACGGCGACAACCGACTACCGGAATCTGCTGGCCAATCCGGATATCGACGCGATCGTGATTTCCGCGACGCCGGAGACGACGCACTATCCGATGGCCCAAGAGAGCCTGGCGGCGGGCAAGCATGTTTTTCTGGAGAAGCCGATCGCCTTGGAACTGGAGGAAGCGGACGAGCTAATTGAGCTGGCCCACACAAAGGGACTGCTGTTCACGATCGGCTATTCGCAGCGTTTCAATCCGAAATTCGCCTACGTGAAGAAGTCCATCATGGACGGCGCGATCGGCCAACCAATCAGCGCACTGGTGAGCCGTCATATCACGCGCAATCTGGGCAATAAGATTGGTGGGCGCATCAAGCTTTCGCCGGCGGCCATGGAGGCAACACACGACATCGACTTTTTGCTTTGGTGCTTTGCGCCCCGCAGACCAGTGCGCGTGTACTGCCAGGAAGTGTACAAGGTTATGCAGCCGACCCACAACGTGCCCGACTGCGCCTGGATAGTGGTGACGCTGGAGGATGGCAGCGTGCTTACGATCGGAGCGGGTTGGGTTCTACCGCCGGCCTATCCGAATTTTGCCTCAACCTGGGTGGAGATGGTGGGAACCGAAGGGGCGGTTATGGTCGACGATACCCACCGGGACGTGTATTTGACCACGATGCAGAGGGGGATCGAGTTTCCCATCTCGACCATGCCCGGGGAGAAGGTGGGTCACGTCTACGCCGGCCCCATGGAAGCGGAAACGATCCATTTTCTGGAATGCGTGGCGCTGGGCCGCCAGCCGCTGGTGACCGGTGAACATGCGCGCATGGTGATGCGTGTCTATCAGGCGGCCGATCGCTCGGCGGAGGAAGGGCGTCCGGTGGATATCGACTGGCCCGCCACGCCAGCGGCGGATCGCCAAGCGTCGCCGGCTGACCTGTGGGCGGCGCGCTGAAGGCTTCGGCAGGCGAGCCATCTTTTTGCGCGATGCGGGGCGCGTGGCACCCATAAGTATTTCGACTAAGTTTCATGCGAGAGTTTTATTTGTAATGCGCTGATACATCTTCTTTACTAAGACTCTGTAGATGGCTTCGTGCAAGTACAAGTGCAGTGCCGGATTTCGTGACGAGGAGTTGGAATGCGATTCCCTGTTGTAGAGGGGGCGCGCAATTTTCCCGGAGTCCGCAATTTTCCTCATTCTTCGAAGAACAGGGGGCGTAATTCTCGTGGACACTTCCTTCATTGCCCAACCTCATGAGTGGGACCCGCGGCGTTTATACAGCCAGAGTGGAGCGGACTGGCAATACCGGGTCGATTTTGATCGTTTGCGCCGGGAGCGGCTGGAAAAGCTGCAGGCCCAAATGAAGAAAGACGAACTGGGCGCGCTGGTGTTGTTTGCCGGGGCCAATATCCGCTACGCGACGGCTGCCTATCAGGGGAACTGGAAATACAACATCAATATCCGCTATGCCGTGGTGCCGCACGAGGGCGAGCCGGTGCTGTTCGAGACGGCTGGTTCGGATCTGCAGTGCGCCAAGATCGATTTGCCGTGGATGGAGGGGCGCATTCGTCCGGCGATCACCTGGCAGTGGGCTGAAGGGGCCGTGCCGCACATGGCGGGGCGGATGGCCGACAGCGTGCTGGAGGTATTGAAGGAGCAAGGCGTGGCCAGGGAACGGATCGGGATCGACAACATCGACATTCCGGCCCTGGAAGCATTCCAGAAGGCGGGGATCCGGATCGTGAACGGCTGGCCGACGGTCTCGGCGGCGCGCGTGATCAAGACGCGGGACGAGATCGAGCTGCTCAAGCAGGCCTCGAGCATTGGCGACGCGGCCATGTGGAAGATCAAATACGAGTGGCTGAAGCCGGGCGTGCGCGAGAGGGAAATCGAGGCCAAGGTCCACGAGTTCATGCTCGAGCGCGGCTGCGAGATCATCTACGACATCATCGTGGCCACGGGCGGCAACACCAGCCCCTACCGGCGCTGGGCGACCGACAAGCTGATCCGGCAAGGCGATCTGGTGATTGTGGACATCAACGCCGTGGGACCGTCGGGCTACTTCATCGATTTCGTGCGCTGCTTCAAGTGTGGCGGAGCGCAGGGAATGAAGATGACGGCCAAGGAGATCGACCTCTACCGCGAGGTCTACGATTCGATGTACGCGGGTCTGGAGAAGCTGAAGCCCGGCAACACCACTGCGGACGTGGCGGCGGCCTTTCCGAAGTATGACGACGACGTGTACGGGACGGTGACGCTGCAGCAGTTTGCCCATAGCATTGGCATCACGCTGTACGAAGGGATGTGGATCTCCCGCGCTTACTCGATGCAGTATCCGGCGGAGATCAAGGAGAACATGTATTTCGCTATCGAGACCTTCGCCGGACACCCGGGCCTGCAGCAAACCTGCCGGCTGGAAGAGAATGTGCTGGTTTCGGCCAACGGTCCGGTGGTGTTCACGCTGATGGAGCATATGGACGAGGCGATGAAGTTCTGAACCGGCGGCCACAAGCGGCCGGGAAATCAGACGGGATAGAGATAGAAATAGAAAAGGAGAAATTGGCTATGGCCGGAGAACCTTGGAAGACGGAAGAATGGTTCGTCAGCCCGTGGAATTTCAATGAGGGCGTGCGCTCCCAGATGCACTTTCCGAGCCAGGTGAAGTTTCACGACGTCACCCTGCGCGACGGCGAGCAGCAGGCGGGTGTGATCTTTACCAGGGACGACAAGATTCGGATCGCGGAGGCTCTGGCCGAGGCCGGTGTGCATCGGATCGAAGCGGGCATGCCGGTGGTTTCGCCGAGCGATGCGGCGGCTGTCAAGGAGATCGTCAAGCGCAACCTGGGACCGCAGATTTTCGCCTTTTCGCGCTGCATGGTGGACGATGTCAAGCGCGCCGTGGATTGCGGAGTTTCGGGCGTGGTGATGGAGGTGCCTTCGAGCACGCACATCATTCAATACGCCTACCGCTGGCCGCTCGAAAGAGCTGTGGACCTTTCCATTGAATCGACGGCCTACGCACACTCGCAAGGTCTCGAGGTGGTCTTCTTTCCCATCGATTTCACGCGCGCAGAATTGAAATGGGTGCTGGACCTGATTCTGCGCGTGGCCAGGGAAGGGCACATGGACGCGCTGGCTCTGGTCGATACCTTCGGGGTTCTGGCGCCGCACGCGATTCCTTATCTGGTACGGGAGGTGAAAGCGCGCCTCAACACGCGGCTGGAGGCTCACCTGCACATGGATTTCGGGATGGGCGTGGCGAATACGGTGATGGCGCTGGCCGAAGGTGTGGAGGTGGTGCACTCGACGGTGCTGGGATTGGGCGAACGCGCCGGCAATACGCCGATGGAAGAGACGGTGATGGCCCTGCGGACGCTCTACGGGATCGACACGGGCATCCGCTACGAAAAGCTCTACGAACTGGCGCGGCTGGTGGAGAAACTCTCCGGACACAAGGTGCCCGACAACAAGCCTGTTGTCGGAGAACGGCTTTTCCAGATTGAATCGGGGATCATCGCCAGTTGGTATCAGAACTGCAGTCAACAGTACGCCACCGAGCTGTTTCCCTATCGTTGGGAGGAGGTGGGCCAGCCGCCCGCCCAGGTGGTGCTGGGCAAGGGCAGCGGCATTGATTCAATCAAAGCTGCACTGAAACAGATCGGCGTGGAGAGCAGCGAAGAGGAAGCTATGACCATAGTGGCCGCGGTCAAGGAGCTTTCGCTGCGTCACAAGCGGTTACTGACCGACGCGGAATTCCTCGGCCTTGTGGAAAGCGTGTTGCCCGGCAAAGCACTCCATGGTGCCACCACCGCCAAATGATCGATATCGACTGGACCGCCGCGCCGGGCCACCTCGGCAGTGCCCGCTCGCACTGCGTCAGCATATGACGCGACAAAGCCCTGTTGGCGCATATCAGTGCGGTGTACGCTGAGCATCGCGGCGCGTATGGCTGGTCGCGCATCTGGCGGGAACTGCACAAACGCGGCAGCGGTTGCCGCGAACGATGCAGCAGCACAGCATCCGGCAATGCATGCGCTCGACCTTGAACTATCGTAGTCCGGCGGGATTCGAAAGCCGCTGGGAGAATGCAAACGCGCAGACTGCAGCCTGAGATCTGTGCCGCACGAAGCCGACGGTGGAAATGCCGCCACCACCACGGCGAGATGAATTAATCTCTCTCCAAACCGGTACGTTATGGGACATGCATCCTGAGGGCAACGTCAAACTACTTACGGCACCCTGACTCCCAAGCTTCGGGATTAACAGGATTGCGAGGCGCCAGCCCGCTCAGTACTCGGACCACTTCCTCGGCCGCTTTGGTCTGCAAATCTATAAGCGATTCTTCCGAATAGAAGCTCATGTGAGGCGTAATAATCACGTTGTCCCGGCCGAACAATGGGGAACACGTTGATGGCTCTTTTTCCATAACGTCCAGGGCTGCCCCCGCAATTTGCTTTCGGTCCAGGGCTTGCCCAAGAGCGGCTTCATCAATAATGCCCCCCCGGGCAGTGTTGATCAGGTAGGCTGTTGGCTTCATCTGGCTAAATGTGCCAGCGTTGAACAAGTGATGAGTTGTCGAGGTCATGGGAGAGTGAATGGAGATGTAGTCTGAGATCTTCACTAGTTCGTCGAACTCCACACGCGTGACACTCGCAGCCGAAAAAACATCCTCGGAGATGTAGGGATCATAAGCCACAACTTGCATGCCAAATGCTTGGGCTTTCGGAGCAACCATTCTCGGGATTCCGCCAAACGCCACAAGTCCCAACACGGTTCCCCGAAGGCGGTGAATGGGAACAGCTTTCTTCATTTCCCAGGTGCCTCGCTGCGTGCATGCGTCGATAAACGGGATCTTGCGCGCCAGGGCCAGCAACAAAGCCATCGTGTGGTCGGAAACTTCATCAAAACAATAGTCGGGAACCCTCGTCACTACAATGCCCGATTGGGTGGCATTTGCGATGTCCACGTTGTCCACCCCAATTCCGAATCGGGCAATGATTCGGCATCGCCTGAGCTGCGCAATCATTTCGGCCGTCAGTTTGGCATAGGTGGTGAGAACTGCATCCGCGCATTCTGCTACCCGCAAAATCGTTTCTGGCGTCGAATCCTGGGCAAGCTGCAAATCCGCGCCAATCTTCGACAGTACCTCTCGCGCCGGATCAAGACTCGGGAAAACAGAATCAGTGACTACAACTAGTTTTCGGTCCATATTGTATCTTGAATACCTCTTCTTATTACTCCATCACAGTAAATACCACAGACGCATTACATGAAACAAGTAATCTTCACACCAATCAACATTGGCCCTCATCGCAATCGTCTGTATTAGGCTTCGCTGCGCAGCTTTTTGGGGGCGAGCCCGCAGAGGCTCAGATGCAAGCCATCGAGGCCCTGAATTTCTGATATACGATCTTATTATTTGACAATCTATATCGTTCAGAAAGAGTATCTTGTGCAGGGGCCAACTTGCAGATGGTGGACGATCTCGGCACCTGCCAATTAGACTCAGCCGCAAGCCCTCGGCCCGATGCCGTGAATAACTTGATCGATAAAAACAAGACCGGAAGATCGCTTGTGGCTCTTGAGGAATCCCATATTTCCAGCCCGCGACTGTTCCATAGGGCCCGATTGGGCCTGAACAGAAACCTCCATACCGAGAAGCGCAATTCGCTCTAAAACGGATGTTCCGATGGGCCGCCGCAGTCTCTTGATACAAGGAGGGACCATGTCCCGCAGCCAGTTGAAAGTGGGGAGCGGCGGTTAGGTTGATGTTACTACGCGCCTTCTTGCTGGCGGCAGTGGGATTGAGCATCGCTTCCAGCGCCCACAGATCACGGTGCCCCACGATGCGTTTGAAGCGTTTCTCGGCTCTGAGGAACGCCGAGGCCATCCAGCGCAACACCATCTTGCCGTTCTGCTAGTGGGTCACGCGGCGGGTCTGGATGCGGACTCCGGGTGCGGGCTCTCGCCAAGCGTCGCCGGCTGACCTGTGGGCGGCGCGCTGAAGGCTTCGGCAGGCGAGCCATCTTTTTGCGCGATGCGGGGCGCGTGGCACCCATAAGTATTTCGACTAAGTTTCATGCGAGAGTTTTATTTGTAATGCGCTGATACATCTTCTTTACTAAGACTCTGTAGATGGCTTCGTGCAAGTACAAGTGCAGTGCCGGATTTCGTGACGAGGAGTTGGAATGCGATTCCCTGTTGTAGAGGGGGCGCGCAATTTTCCCGGAGTCCGCAATTTTCCTCATTCTTCGAAGAACAGGGGGCGTAATTCTCGTGGACACTTCCTTCATTGCCCAACCTCATGAGTGGGACCCGCGGCGTTTATACAGCCAGAGTGGAGCGGACTGGCAATACCGGGTCGATTTTGATCGTTTGCGCCGGGAGCGGCTGGAAAAGCTGCAGGCCCAAATGAAGAAAGACGAACTGGGCGCGCTGGTGTTGTTTGCCGGGGCCAATATCCGCTACGCGACGGCTGCCTATCAGGGGAACTGGAAATACAACATCAATATCCGCTATGCCGTGGTGCCGCACGAGGGCGAGCCGGTGCTGTTCGAGACGGCTGGTTCGGATCTGCAGTGCGCCAAGATCGATTTGCCGTGGATGGAGGGGCGCATTCGTCCGGCGATCACCTGGCAGTGGGCTGAAGGGGCCGTGCCGCACATGGCGGGGCGGATGGCCGACAGCGTGCTGGAGGTATTGAAGGAGCAAGGCGTGGCCAGGGAACGGATCGGGATCGACAACATCGACATTCCGGCCCTGGAAGCATTCCAGAAGGCGGGGATCCGGATCGTGAACGGCTGGCCGACGGTCTCGGCGGCGCGCGTGATCAAGACGCGGGACGAGATCGAGCTGCTCAAGCAGGCCTCGAGCATTGGCGACGCGGCCATGTGGAAGATCAAATACGAGTGGCTGAAGCCGGGCGTGCGCGAGAGGGAAATCGAGGCCAAGGTCCACGAGTTCATGCTCGAGCGCGGCTGCGAGATCATCTACGACATCATCGTGGCCACGGGCGGCAACACCAGCCCCTACCGGCGCTGGGCGACCGACAAGCTGATCCGGCAAGGCGATCTGGTGATTGTGGACATCAACGCCGTGGGACCGTCGGGCTACTTCATCGATTTCGTGCGCTGCTTCAAGTGTGGCGGAGCGCAGGGAATGAAGATGACGGCCAAGGAGATCGACCTCTACCGCGAGGTCTACGATTCGATGTACGCGGGTCTGGAGAAGCTGAAGCCCGGCAACACCACTGCGGACGTGGCGGCGGCCTTTCCGAAGTATGACGACGACGTGTACGGGACGGTGACGCTGCAGCAGTTTGCCCATAGCATTGGCATCACGCTGTACGAAGGGATGTGGATCTCCCGCGCTTACTCGATGCAGTATCCGGCGGAGATCAAGGAGAACATGTATTTCGCTATCGAGACCTTCGCCGGACACCCGGGCCTGCAGCAAACCTGCCGGCTGGAAGAGAATGTGCTGGTTTCGGCCAACGGTCCGGTGGTGTTCACGCTGATGGAGCATATGGACGAGGCGATGAAGTTCTGAACCGGCGGCCACAAGCGGCCGGGAAATCAGACGGGATAGAGATAGAAATAGAAAAGGAGAAATTGGCTATGGCCGGAGAACCTTGGAAGACGGAAGAATGGTTCGTCAGCCCGTGGAATTTCAATGAGGGCGTGCGCTCCCAGATGCACTTTCCGAGCCAGGTGAAGTTTCACGACGTCACCCTGCGCGACGGCGAGCAGCAGGCGGGTGTGATCTTTACCAGGGACGACAAGATTCGGATCGCGGAGGCTCTGGCCGAGGCCGGTGTGCATCGGATCGAAGCGGGCATGCCGGTGGTTTCGCCGAGCGATGCGGCGGCTGTCAAGGAGATCGTCAAGCGCAACCTGGGACCGCAGATTTTCGCCTTTTCGCGCTGCATGGTGGACGATGTCAAGCGCGCCGTGGATTGCGGAGTTTCGGGCGTGGTGATGGAGGTGCCTTCGAGCACGCACATCATTCAATACGCCTACCGCTGGCCGCTCGAAAGAGCTGTGGACCTTTCCATTGAATCGACGGCCTACGCACACTCGCAAGGTCTCGAGGTGGTCTTCTTTCCCATCGATTTCACGCGCGCAGAATTGAAATGGGTGCTGGACCTGATTCTGCGCGTGGCCAGGGAAGGGCACATGGACGCGCTGGCTCTGGTCGATACCTTCGGGGTTCTGGCGCCGCACGCGATTCCTTATCTGGTACGGGAGGTGAAAGCGCGCCTCAACACGCGGCTGGAGGCTCACCTGCACATGGATTTCGGGATGGGCGTGGCGAATACGGTGATGGCGCTGGCCGAAGGTGTGGAGGTGGTGCACTCGACGGTGCTGGGATTGGGCGAACGCGCCGGCAATACGCCGATGGAAGAGACGGTGATGGCCCTGCGGACGCTCTACGGGATCGACACGGGCATCCGCTACGAAAAGCTCTACGAACTGGCGCGGCTGGTGGAGAAACTCTCCGGACACAAGGTGCCCGACAACAAGCCTGTTGTCGGAGAACGGCTTTTCCAGATTGAATCGGGGATCATCGCCAGTTGGTATCAGAACTGCAGTCAACAGTACGCCACCGAGCTGTTTCCCTATCGTTGGGAGGAGGTGGGCCAGCCGCCCGCCCAGGTGGTGCTGGGCAAGGGCAGCGGCATTGATTCAATCAAAGCTGCACTGAAACAGATCGGCGTGGAGAGCAGCGAAGAGGAAGCTATGACCATAGTGGCCGCGGTCAAGGAGCTTTCGCTGCGTCACAAGCGGTTACTGACCGACGCGGAATTCCTCGGCCTTGTGGAAAGCGTGTTGCCCGGCAAAGCACTCCATGGTGCCACCACCGCCAAATGATCGATATCGACTGGACCGCCGCGCCGGGCCACCTCACGCGAAAACGTGATAAATTTGCGCACCGAGCTGATGCTCATCATCCACAACGACCGCGGGCGCTTTGCGCACGTTGCGCTCAAGATCGAAGAGGCCGCAGGGCGATCTGTCCGCCCCGCGAGCGCTTTCATGACCGATGCCGTCGCCAAACCTATGCGCCAGATCTCCGTCCTGCTCGCCTCTATTCGAGCTGCCGTCGAATCACTGCGCACCTCGGAGCCACCGCCCCGGCCGCAGCCAACCCACTTTCCCGAGGACAAAAGATGTTCGTCTAAGGGAAGGCATACATATGAGGTCGCTATGAGAACAAGCTATCGTTGTGCGGTTTTGCTTTTTGCTTCCCTGTTTGCAAGCTGGGCATGTGCTCAACCCACCCCGAAGGCCGCGTTGCTGGTTGTGTGCACTAACGCTCAGAAGCTGGATATCGTTAATCCAAATACCCTCCAGGTGGTGGCGCACATTCCCGTGGGCAACAACCCGCACGAAGTAATTGCCGCAACGGACGGCCGAACCGCCTACGTCTCTAACTACGGCTTCGGCAAATTTCATACGATCACTGAGGTGAACCTGGTAACTCAGAAGCGGGTGCGCACCATCGATGTTTGGCCCTTGCTCGGTCCCCACGGAGTGGACTTTGTGGACGGGAAACTATGGTTTACGGCCGAGGACTCCAAGGCCATCGCTAGTTATGATCCCACCACCGGCAAGGTGGATTGGATCATGGGCACCGGCCAGAACCGCACCCACATGATCTACGTTTTCCCAGGTGCTCAGAAAATTGTTACTACCAACGTGAACTCCGGCACCGTCACCATCTACCAGAAGTACGCGGTCCAAGCTGGCTCGCACCTGCCGGGCATTCCGGCGGGCGCGAGCTTGCCGCAAACGGGAAGCGATTGGCTGGAGACTGTCGTGCCCTCGGGCATTCGCGATGAAGGATTCGCTGTTTCTCCCGACCACACGCAAATGTGGACGGCCAGCCCCGTCGACGGCCACGTCACCATCATCAATGTCAACACGAAGAAGGTGGTGGGAACCATTGACGCCAAGGCGATGCACGCCAACCGCCTGGCCTTTACGCCCAACGGAAAGATAGTCCTGATCTCGGGCGGGGCTGACCTGGTGGTGATCGATGCGGCCACGCACAAGGTGATCAAACGCATCCCCGTCACCAGCGGCGGTCCTGGCCTCCAGTCCAACGGCATCCTGGTTGAGCCCGACGGCAGGCGGGCCTTCGTGAACTGTTTCACCCACAATTACATCGCCGTCGTCGATCTTAAGACTCTGACAGTAACTGGACGCATCCCCGTCGATGCCGGTCCCAATGGAGTGGCCTGGGCCGTCCGGCAATAAGGACAGCTAATAAGGACGGCATCGATAGCAGTTCTCTAGTCGCCGAAAAACCGAGAGGCGCGACCGCTGTGGCGAACGCCACGGGGAGCCTGTGCTTCCCTCGGTATCAATTGGAGAACCGCGATAGGCGGTTGCCGGAGTGCCAGGCCGCCCTTGCTATTCGGTGGTTACCACATAACCGCCAGCCAGCTCCAACGCCTCTTCAATCTCTTTCTTCAGGTGCCGCAGCACCAGCGTGTCTCCCTCCAGCTTCAACTCCACCAACTCCACCAGGTCCCCCAGCTTACGCCGTTCTACCCAGGCTTGGAGAACGCACTGTTTAGCTTCCTGCCGACAGCGCGGATGATCCTTCATTACCTGGTTGCGGGCCGCACCCTATCTTCTAGCTTGGTAAGTTTATCCTCCAGCCGGTAGTGCTCCCGGGCCGCTTCCTGCGTGTTCTTGAGCAGCACATAAACAGAGTGATTATGCTGGTATCTACAGTTAGAGACGGTGTACGCTCACCACTCTTACTCCCTATGTAACAACCTCCAGATAAAATATGGTTCTCAGTCTACCGGCTAGGCGATGAGCGCTGGATGGATGTCCCGGCTGGGTGTCTGGTTAACTAATTAATATCAAAAGGCATAATGCACGCAAGA
>JAKAAZ010000289.1 GCA_021802085.1 Acidobacteriota bacterium | reverse complement strand
TTCGCCATGGGTGTAAGTCTCCTTTTTGAGAAATGGCTTTCAGCTTCTCAGGCCAAAGCCAACTTACACCCTCCTGCCTTTTACACAATCGAAGTTACGTCACCCTTGCCCTTCACGGCGGATGGAATCAGCAACCTCGGATGCAGAAAGCCACAGAATAGCTATTCGCTCCACAGCGCCTTGCGTATATGCTGGAATGCAGTTACCGGTGCAATCTCTATAGTTCCGCTGAATAGTCTCCTCCGCGCTCAGTTGAACGAACGGGATGCGCTGCCAATCTGCTCCACGCACCGGTATGAGGATTCCGAATGAAACTGGCTGGTTTCTTCCTGCTCCCGGCGGGATGGCTGATTGTCATCTCCGCAGTGGTGCTGTTTCCACAAACCGCATCCCGAGCGATCTTCGTCCTTGCGGGTGTATGCATGGAGGGGGTGGGGCTAGGGCTGAGCTTCCGCGCTGCTCGGGTCGCAAGGGAGCCATCCGAGTGACATTTCCAATGAGTGCAGACCCTGCGATGCTCCCCGCCTGCAGCTTCCTGATTGTGCTGGTTCCGTTTGCGGCGGTTGGGCTTGCGCTGATCAATACCGGCTTTGGACGCGCACGCGGCGCAGCGCACGCCATGCTATCCTCTCTCGCCGCTGTGGCGATCGCCGCCATCGTCTACGCTCTCGTCGGATTTTCCTGGGAAGGTTTCCCGGGAGGTCCGGCTCACCAAGTTCTTCTGGGTGGAACGTCATGGAACTGGTTAGCGAACGGGCCCTTCTTGCTGCGCGGATTCGCTTGGAACGATTCGCCCGCGACTCTGGCCATGGTGCTCCAAATCTTCACGGTTGGCATGGCTGCGCTGATTCCCATCAGCACGGGCGCGGACCGGTGGCGGATGCGGTCCACCTGCATCTCCACTGTACTGCTGGCAGGCTGGAGCTATCCGTTATTCGCACACTGGGTCTGGGGCGGCGGATGGCTGGCCCAACTGGGAAGTAATTTTCATCTGGGGCATGGTTTCCTGGATGCCGGAGGAGCCGGCACGATTCAAGCCGTGGGAGGATTGTCCGCTCTGGCGATCACCTGGATTCTGGGGCCCCGCCGTGGGAAATATCCGGCGGAGGGTGGCATTGCCGCCATTCCTGGGCACAACATGGTGTATGTCCTGTTTGGCTGCGCGCTCATCGTGCCGGGCTGGATCGCGCTGAACTCCGCGGGCGCCATGCTCTTTATCGGAACACCGCTCTCCCATGTCCCGCTCATCGCGGCGACCACGCTCCTGTCGGCCTCCGCGTCGTGTCTGGCTGCGGTTGCGGTCACTCACATCCGTTTTGGAAAACCGGATGCGTCGCTCTGCGCCAACGGATGGCTGGGCGGGCTGGTCGCCAGCAGCGCCATCTGCTGCTTTGTAACTCCCGTGGAGGCAATCCTGGTCGGATTGGTTGCTGGAATCCTGGTAACGGCTGCGGTGGAAATCCTCGAAGTACATCTGGCCATGGACGATCCCGGCGGGGCGATTTCCGTCCACGCCGTTGCGGGTATTTGGGGGTTGCTCGCGGTCGGTATTTTCCCGCGCATCCCAGACGCCATCGGTCCACTCCAGCTCGGCGCTGTCAGCAACTCCGGACAATTGCTCGCGCAGGTGGTGGGAGTCGCCACACTGCTCGGCTTTGTCCTGCCGATGGTCTACGGACTGAATTGGCTTCTCAACCGCGTCGATTCGCAGCGGGTCGAACGCCGCGGCGAACGGCAGGGCATGGACCTGTATGAACTTGGCGGAGGCGCATATCCAGAGTTTGTGATTCGCGGCGAGGAATAAGGCCGAATCCGCTCTATCCAGCGTGTCCCAAATGTTTCTTCTACTTCCTTAATAGCGGATATCGGCCATCCGCTGCGTCACTTCCTGCTGCTTCTGCGCAGTCAACGGCAGCAGCGGCAGACGCGCCCGGCCGCCATAATAACCATTTAAATCGCAGGCAAACTTCAATCCCGGCACGCCCATCTGGCTGCCCACCACAATCGATGCCTGACGAATGCGCTCCTGTTTTTCTGCGGCCAACCCCTGGTCCCCTTCTTTCCAGGCCGTCCATATTTCCGAGCAGCACTGCGGCGCGCACACGGCAAAGGCGATGACGGCGCCGGAAGCTCCTTCGCGCAACGCTGCGTGCATCGTGCTGGCTCCGCCCGTGAGCACCGTAAATCCAACTTCCTTCTGACGTGTTTTCATTGCGGCGGGGGAAGCGGCAACGGCGAGCGCGGAATTCCCCTGCTGCAACTGCTCGGCTGCAACAAACCGTGTCGCGGAATTGGTCGGCTGAGACGCGAGCATGCGCTCGGTGACGGCGGCAAACGTCGGCGTGACCGTCACCGTTCGCTTCACAAATTGCGTCGCCTTCACGATAGCTGCGATACGCTCAACAACTCCGCTGGAATCTTTGATTCCGACGATATTGGGGTGCTGCGCCAGTTCCGCGATCACCTCCACCGGCAGGTCATACCGCGTAAAGACAGGGACGCTGTAGAGCACAACGGGCAGCGGAGAGTGGTCCGCGACGGTACGATAGTACGTCAACATCTCGACCTGCGGGCCGTCGGTACGATGCAATTGTCCCCGGTAGAAAAACGGCGTGCGTACCAGAATGGCGTCGTACTTGAGTGTCGCGGCCGTTTCTGCCATCGCAAGCGTTTGCCGCACGCTTTCCTGACCCACGCCAGCAACCATCACCTTGTCTGGAGCCGCCGCCGCAATCGCCGTGCCCAGCACCTCCCGCTGCTCTTCCTGACTCAGCATGATTGCCTCTCCAGTGGAACCAAGCACCACCATGCCGGCCAGTTGCGTTCGGGAGTAGAGCGCGACATTGTGTTCCAGCTTGCGCAGATATAGCGATCCGTCTGGATAAAACGGCGTCGTAATGGGCGGCAGAATCCCTTCGAGCAGCATGTGAATATTTTAGACGGAATTAAAAGATCTATGCCTGGGTGGATCAACCGCTTGCCAGCGAGGATTCTGATGGCACTGCATTTGTAGCGTGATAAGCTGCATTTACTGCGAAGTTCGGGTTGTAGGAGTACTGTGCAGGCCACAGTTCATTGCAATACCATTAGAGGGGGGAGTCAGGAATGAAAGGTACAGTTCTTGCCGGAATTTTATTAGCTGTCCTTGGATGTGCGGCGCTGGTGTATCAGGGTTTTACCTACACGACGCACAAGACCGTGTTCAAGCTCGGCCCGATTACAGCCAACGAAAATGAGCACCACACCGTTCCGCTGTCTCCGATTCTCGGTGTAGCCGCCGTCCTGGGCGGTCTGGCGCTGGTTTACGTGGGTAATAAGAAATAGAAGAATCTCCGTGCAGTCGCAGCGCAGGTTATGAGAACCGGTCCGGGAACGAGGAGACTTGGATGGGATTGCTCGATACGACGATGGAAATGGCGAAGCTGGCTGGCAAGTTTGCCAATCCAGAACTGGTTCAAGAAGCGCAGAAGGCCAATGCTGAGGCGCTCGCGATTAGAGCAGAACTATGGTTGCTGTATGCCGTAGCCGCAGTGTCGGAACCATGCGGCGGCGTTGTCGGGGGTGATGGTTTTGAGGGCGTCGCCAACGGCCTGTTCGAGGGCCTCCTGGCTGCGAGCCTT
>JAKAAZ010000288.1 GCA_021802085.1 Acidobacteriota bacterium | reverse complement strand
CGAGGGGCAAACGCCATCGTCGCCCTGCGGTGCTGCCATCTCAACGGCCAATTCGAGGATTACTGGGAGGGTCGCCGGGCCGCATGATTCCCACTTTTATGCCGCACACCCTGGAAGAGAGTCGTAGTTGACTCTGGGGGAATCCCTTGATATTCTTGTGAAGTTTGGCGAGGGACGGAAGTGCGCCTTGGTGTGCCCGTCCACATCCGCTGGCAGTCGACAGCGGATTGCATTGATTCCTAGTAATTTGTAGCAGGATTTCGATACTCGTCCTTTTGCACCTGCGACACCGGCCACCCTGGCGGGCTATGCAGGGCAGAACAGCGAAACGGAGCGGGCAAGCGGTATAAGCCGGTCACCGTCGTTGTTTCAGTCAGACTACAGAATTTGGTTGCAACTCCGCCCTTTGCGCGAGAAATCGCGCGCGTGCGGAGATCGTCAGTCCGTCGTTATGCGGACGGGCAGCTTGTGTGGCGAGTGGGGGATGAAACGCAAGCTCCTTCGCTTCGCTCGGGATGACAGCGTTTTTTTGACGCCAGAGTTTTTGGATGAGGAGTTTTTTGGACCTCAAGCAGCACGGTAGTAAAGGAGATTGTTCTTGCCTACATTCAGTCAGCTTGTCAGGAAAGGCCGGACGGCGCCGCGATACAAGACCGCCAGCCCGGCCCTGCAGGGTTGCCCGCAGCGGCGCGGTGTTTGCACCCGCGTGTATACGCAGACGCCCAAGAAGCCAAACTCCGCATTGCGCAAGGTGGCGCGTGTTCGTCTGACGAATGGCATTGAGGTCACCACCTATATTCCCGGCATTGGCCACAACCTGCAGGAGCACTCGATTGTGCTGATCCGCGGTGGCCGTGTGAAGGATTTGCCGGGAGTTCGCTATCACGTGGTTCGCGGCACGCTGGATTCGGTCGGCGTGGCCAATCGCAAGCAGAGCCGGTCGAAATATGGTGCAAAGAGAGCTAAGGCGGCAGCAAAGTAAATCCGCCCGTTCAGGCCGTAATGGCCAAGGCTGCGGCCAAGTAAAACAGTAATTGACGTACGCCGGCGGAGAAGCCGGCAAGGGGAATCTGTTCCATGCCAAGAAAAGGTCACATTGCGAAACGGGAAGTCGTGCCGGACGCGATCTATAACTCGACGCTGGTCACGAAGTTTGTCAACTCCATGATGTGGGATGGCAAGAAGTCGACGGCACAGAAGATTTTCTATACCTCCATGACGAACCTGGAGCAGCGCGGTGGGGATGAAGCGCTGAAGCTGTTCAAGAAGGCGGTGGAGAACTGCAAGCCGCTGCTGGAAGTGAAGACTCGCCGTGTCGGTGGCGCGAACTACCAGGTTCCGATTGAAGTGAACCCGGAGCGCCGGACGTCTTTGGCGATTCGCTGGCTGGTGACGTATGGTCGGGCGCGCGGCGAAAAGGGCATGGTTGACAAGTTGACGAACGAGTTGCTGGATGCCGCCAATGGCCGCGGTGCAGCGATGAAGAAGAAGGAAGACGTGCACCGCATGGCGGAAGCCAACAAGGCTTTTGCGCATTATCGCTGGTAAAAATCTTTTTAGCAGATCGGTTGTAAGAGTGTTGCAAGACCAACCAGCGGGAGGAAAATCCCGCGAAGTGAGAATCGCACCGTGGCCCGTCAAATACCGTTAAACCGTTGCCGCAATATCGGAATCATGGCGCATATCGACGCCGGAAAGACGACAGCGACGGAACGTATTCTGTTTTATACCGGCATCACGCACCGCATTGGTGAAGTGCATGAAGGGACTGCGACCATGGATTACATGGAGCAGGAGCAGGAGCGCGGCATTACGATTACGTCGGCTGCAACGACGTGCATGTGGCGCGACATTCGCATCAACATTATCGATACGCCGGGTCACGTGGATTTTACGGCCGAGGTGGAGCGCAGCCTGCGCGTGCTGGATAGCGCCGTGGCGCTGTTCGATTCGGTTTCCGGTGTGCAGCCGCAGAGCGAGACGGTGTGGCGTCAGGGCGACAAGTACAAGATTCCGCGGATATGCTTTGTCAACAAGATGGACAAGGCGGGCGCGGACTTCGAGCATGTGATCGAGACCATCCGCAAGCGGCTGGGCGCTCGTCCGGTGGCGATTCAGATTCCGATCGGCGCGGAAGCGAAGTTTCGAGGGCTGGTGGATCTGGTCGAGATGCGCGCCATCGTCTGGAATGACGAGACCATGGGCGCCAAGTATGCGGTTGAAGAGATTCCCGCGGAGATGTTGAAGAAGGCGGAAGCGTTCCGAATGCAGCTGATCGAGACGGTCGCCGAGTACGACGACGACATGCTGCACATGTTCCTGGAAGGCGAGACGCCGACTGCGGAGCAGTTGAAGGCTTCGATTCGCAAGACGACGCTGGAGATGAAAGTTTTCCCTGTACTTTGCGGCAGCGCGTTCAAGAACAAAGGCATCCAGACGCTGCTGGATGCGGTGGTCGATTATCTGCCGAGCCCGGTCGATATCGCACCGGTGGAAGGCATTGATCCCTCCGATCCATCGATTACATTGATCCGCAAGCCGGAAGATTCCGAGCCGTTTGCGGCGCTGGCGTTCAAGCTGATTAATGATCAATTCGGCAAGCTGAGTTTTATCCGGATCTATTCCGGATCGCTGAAGACGGGCGACACGGTGCTGAATCCGCGCACGGGGAAGACGGAACGTGTGGGGCGGCTGGTCAAAATGCACGCCGACAAGCGCGAAGATATTTCTGAGATTTACGCGGGCGACATTTGCGCCTGCGTGGGCCTGAAGGAAATCAAGACGGGCGACACGCTGTGCAATCCTCATGCGCCGATCGCGTTGGGTGCGATTACGTTTCCTGAGCCGGTCATTTCCGTCGCGATTGAGCCGAAGACCAAGGGCGATCAGGAAAAGATGGGTATGGCGCTGTCGAGGTTGTCGGATGAAGATCCCACCTTCAAGGTGCGCACGGATGAGGACTCCGGGCAGACGATTATTAGCGGCATGGGCGAACTGCATCTTGAAATTCTTGTGGATCGCATGAAGCGCGAGCACAAGGTGGAAGCCAATGTGGGAACGCCGCAGGTCGCGTTTCGCGAGACGATTCGCAAGCACGCGGACGCGGAAGGCAAATACATTCGCCAGACCGGCGGCTCCGGCAACTACGGACATTGCAAGATTCGTGTCGAGCCGAACCCGGGCAAAGGGTACGAATTCGAAAACGATGTTACCGGCGGTTCGATTCCGCGCGAGTACATCAAGCCGATCGATCAGGGCATTCGCGAAGCGCTGGAGGGCGGGATTCTCGCCGGCTTTCCGATGGTCGACATCAAGGTATCGCTCTACGACGGCAGCTATCACGATGTCGATTCGAATGAAATGGCGTTCAAGATTGCCGGCTCGCTGGCCATTAAGGAAGCTGCTCGCAAGGCCAGTCCCGTGCTGCTGGAGCCTGTCATGGCTGTGGAAGTGACCGTTCCGGAAGAGCACATGGGCACGATTATCGGCGACATCAATTCCCGCCGCGGACGCATTGAGGGCATGGAGCACTCGGGCGGTTCGCAGGTGATCAAGGCGAGTGTGCCGCTGAAGGAAATGTTCAATTACGCGACGAACATGCGTTCGTCCACGCAGGGCCGAGCGACGTACTCGATGATCGAGTACGTC
>JAKAAZ010000047.1 GCA_021802085.1 Acidobacteriota bacterium | reverse complement strand
ACGGCACAGAAAGCCTGCTATAAGCTACCAACGGGATTACGGCCTGCGCCCCCCAGATCGAACCCCAACTCTGCAAACCGCTGAATCGGCCTTGGCAAAACGCTATGCCCGACAGACTCCTAGTATCGCGTCTGACACGGGCAGGTGCCGTGCCAAACAGGCGTATACAAGCAAAACCAAAGCAACTGTGGCCGCGGCATGTCCAGAGATGCAATGCAATTCTTCTGTGAAGTTCAACCGCACCCATTTTTGGGAAAACCTATGGAGAACCCTCCTGAATGGCTTCGGCGGCAGCGATGCAGTATCGTTTATCTCAGCTTTGTGCCCAGCACCCTGAGATGAAACCACCCAAAAATCCCGCGAAATCCGCCAGTCGTACAGCGTCCATCCGCCACTCTTCCAATCTGGGAATCGTTGATCCGGCAAATCTGGTGAGGATCGAGGCCCGCGCATTGCTGCGTCTCGCCGACCGCTTGGATACTGCCATTGCGCAAGATTTTGCACATGCGGTAGACATTATCCTTGCCTGCGGTGAGTCTTGCGGACGCGTGGTGGTCACCGGAATGGGCAAGAGCGGCATCATTGCGCAGAAAATTGCCGCCACACTCAGCTCGACTGGCTCTCCCGCATTATTTTTGCATCCCGCCGAGGCCAACCATGGCGATCTGGGCATGCTGGCCAAAGGGGACGTCGTGATTGCGCTGTCGGCCAGCGGCGAGACGGAAGAAATTCTCCGTCTGCTGGAGATGCTGAAGCGAATCGGCGATGGGCTGATTTGTTTCTGCTGCGATATGAACTCCACCCTCGCGCAGGCGAGCGATGTGGCGCTCGACTGCTCCGTCGAGCAGGAGGCGTGTACGCTGGGCCTTGCACCCACCGCCTCCACCACTGCGATGCTGGCGCTGGGCGACGCGCTGGCGATTGCGATCTCGGCGCGCAAGGGCTTTCGCGTGGAGGATTTCGCCAACCTCCATCCCGGCGGCAAGCTGGGCAAGCGGCTGATGCGGGTGGAACAGTTGATGCACTCCGGCGAGTCAATCCCAAGCGTCACCCCGGAGACGGCCATGAAGGACGTCATCTACGAGATGTCTCATAAGGGTCTTGGCATGACAACGGTGATCGAAGACGGAAAATTAGTGGGCCTGCTGAGCGATGGCGATTTGCGCCGCCTGCTGGAGCGGGAGGGTGCGAGCGCGCTGGCGAAGACCGCCGGAGAAGCGATGCATCGCAACCCACAGACCATCGCCGCCGGTGAATTTGCCGCCGAGGCCCTGCGCCGCATGGAAGAGAGAAAAATCACTTCGCTCGTGGTCGTCGATGCCGAGGCGCGAGTGGAGGGCGTGATCCACCTGCATGATTTGTGGGGAACAGAATTGTTTTAAGTTGGCTCCCCGCCCTCTTCGATACGGTCGCGCGTTCCGGGGGCCGCAACTCGCAGAGCGTCAGGCAATCGGCGGTTGCCACGAGCCAATCGCAGAAACATTCGCCGAAACAAGTAGAATGAAGTTTTCGAACCCTATGAAGGATACCCACTTATACCCCATGCATCGCTGGTCGCAACTTTTTCTTCCTACTCTTCGTGAAGCCCCGGCAGACGCCGAAGTCGCGAGCCACAAATTTCTGGTCCGCGCCGGATATATTCGCCAGCTTGGCGCCGGCATCTACTCGTATCTTTTTCTCGGCCAGCGATCCATCAATAAAATCGTCGCGATTGTGCGCGAGGAGATGGACTCGATCAGCCAGGAGTTTCTGTTACCAGCGCTGCTGCCGCGCGAGTTGTGGGAGCAGAGCGGCCGCTGGACCAGCATGGGCGACAACATGTTCCGGCTGAAGGACCGCAAAGGCGCGGACCTGTGCCTGGGCATGACCCATGAAGAAGTCATGACGGAAATCGCGCGCAAGGAGCTGCGCAGCTATAAACAACTGCCGCAAATCTGGTATCAGATCCAGACCAAGTTCCGCGATGAACCACGTCCCAAGTCTGGCCTGCTGCGCGTGCGGCAGTTCCTGATGAAGGATGCCTATTCGTTCGATATCGACGCCGCGGGGCTCGATGCCAGCTATCAGAAACACGATCGCGTTTACCGGAGAATTTTCTCCCGCTGCGGGCTGAAATTCGTCGCAGTCGAGGCCGATTCGGGCGCCATGGGCGGCTCCCAGTCGCAGGAATTCATGGTCTACACGGAAGCGGGCGAGGATCTGATCGCGAGCTGTGCGCAGTGCGGCTACGCTGCCAATGTGGAGAAGGCGACCTCGCAACTGGCGCCTGCGGAAGACATTGTTGCTACCGGTGACGGCAAGCCGGAGCTGGTACACACACCCGGCATGGGCGCAATCGCCGACGTGACCGCGTTTATGCAGGTCAGCGCCAGCCAGGACATCAAATGCGTGGCCTATATGGCGGAGAAACGCGACGCTGCCGACCAGCCCGTGTGGGTGCCTGTCGCAGTCTTTTTGCGCGGCGACCACAGCGTGAACGAGACAAAACTGCTGGGACTACTGCGCGCCGGACAGTTGCGACCCATGCTGCCGGAAGAACTCGCCATCCACTTCAAGGCTCCGGGAGGCTTTCTCGGCCCGGTGGGGTTGCCGCAGATCGCGGAGCCGAATCTGCTGCCTGCGCTGCAAAGCATCCCGTTTCAGCCAAACCGCACGCAACAGTTTTGGGCGGCCGCCAACAGGCTCAAAATGGTGGTCGTGCTGGATGAGGCGCTGGAAGGCCGCAGCAACATGATCTGCGGCGCCAACAAACTCGACTACCATTTCCGCAACGTCACCCCAGGACGAGACTTTTCATGGACTGTCGCGGCCAGCATCCGCGCGGTGAACGAGGGGGAAGGGTGCCCCGCGTGCAATGCGCCTCTCCGCGTGGCCAAAGCGGTCGAAGTGGGCCACATCTTCAAGCTGGGGTATCGCTATTCGGAAAGCATGGGCGCTCGCGTCCTGGACCCGAACGGGAAGGAAGTGACTCCGATCATGGGCAGTTACGGGATCGGCATCGAACGCATCCTGACAGCGTGCGTGGAGCAGAGCTACGACGATCACGGCTTCTTCCTGCCGCCTTCGATCGCGCCGTTCGACGTCGTCATAACGGTCACGAACGTGAGGGACCCCGCATTGAAAGCGACGGGAGAAAAGCTGGCGGAGGAACTGAGTTCCGCCGGGCTCGATGTGTTGCTCGATGATCGCGAGGAGCGCGCCGGCGTCAAATTCAAAGATGCGGATCTGGTCGGAATTCCCTTCCGCATCAACGTTGGGAAGAAGGCGGCAGATGGCATCGTGGAAATGGTCAAGCGGGCAACGCAGAGCAGCGAAGACGTGCCTTTGCAGACTGCCGTGCATCTGATTCATGAGCGTGTGCGGGCGGCCATTCCATCCGCGGCGAGTTAGGTGAACCGCACAAACGGCAAACCGATAGTGCTCGCGCTTGAAACCGTCGCAGGCCAAATGAAGGATGCAGGCGCACCAGGCGCGTAGCCCGGCACCGACTGTTGAGAGGGACCATGGCAGGAAACGAGAGGGCCCCGCGAGCGACGTCGCGGTCGACTGTACGAACCAGCAATGGCGGATCAGGAACCGGTACCCGCCGACCACGCAGCCGCTCCAGCCGTGGTTTTGGCCCGGGCGGTCGCTGGAACTTCGACTGGAAGATGAAGCTCCTGTTGGCATTCGCAGCGTGCATTCTCATTATCTGCGCGGCCGGTTTCATCGTCTTCGCGTACTACTACCATGCGTACGAGCATGTTGTGGAGCAGCGCCTTCGCCAACCGCTGTTTGCAAATACCGCGAAAATTTACGCTGCGCCGCGCGAAGTCCGGCCAGACCAGAAATACAGCGTCCAGCAGATCGCGGACGATCTAACCCTGGCCGGTTATACCAGCGTAGGCACCGCTCATCCGTCCCAGATCGGGACCTATGCCCTCAACGAGGACAGCATTCACATCCAGCCCGGCCCGCAGTCCTACCACGCGCCGGACGGCGCCACCGTCTACACATCGAAAGGGGTCGTGAAAGCGATCAAGGCCGATGACGGAGAGCAGCTAAGCGCCTACGAGCTGGAGCCGGAGCTGATTACCGGTCTCTCCAATAAAGATCGCGGCAAGCGTCGACTGGTGACCTACGACGAACTGCCGAAATACCTTGTTCCCGCGGTCACATCCATCGAGGACAGACGCTTCTTTGAACACGGCGCGGTAGATTATGTCCGCGTCTTCGGGGCGTTTTTCGCCGACGTGCGGACGCGCCGATATAGCGAGGGCAGCTCCACGCTGACCATGCAGGTGGCGCGACTTTTCTTCCTGTCTCCGGAGAAAAGTTTCAAGCGGAAAATTATCCAGACGGCCATCGCATTTCAGTTGGAAAACCATTATTCCAAACAGCAAATCTTTACCATCTACGCCAATGAAATTCCCTTGGGGCAGCGCGGAAGTTTTGCGATCCTTGGCTTCGGAGAAGCGGCGCAGGCATACTTCGGCAAGAATATTCGCGACCTGACGCTACCCGAGTGCGCGCTTCTGGCCGGAATGATCCAGGGGCCAAGCCGTCTCTCCCCATACAAGCATCCGCAGCGCGCGATTGCCCGGCGCAACATCGTACTCGACGCGATGCTGGAAACCCACTCCATTACGCGTGAGCAGGCGGCGCGGGCGAAGGCGACTTCTTTGAATTTGACGCCGTTCAGCGTGGATGAACGCGAGGCCCCATACTTTGTCGACCTGGTACGCGACAAACTGACACAACGATACGGAGACCGCGACATCAACAGCGAGGGGCTGCATATTTACACTTCGCTCGACCCCGATCTGCAGAGCGTCGCCACCGTGGCCGTCGAGAACGGCATGGAACACGTGGATGAGCTCGTCCGCAGGCGGTACGAACGCCACACACGTCATGGCATTGTGCAGACGAACCAGCACATCACCTATCCGCAGGTCGCGATGGTCGCCCTGAATCCGCATACGGGTCAGGTGCTGGCGCTGGTGGGTGGACGCAACTACGGAGCCAGCCAGTTGGACCATGCCATCAGCCAACGTCCTACCGGTTCAGTCTTCAAACCATTTGTCTACGCCACGGCATTCAACAGCAGCCTGACCGGCGTTGCGTTGCCCGGACAGCAGGGCGTATTTACCGCTGTCACCATGTTGAACGATGCCGACACTACCTTCGATTTCGACAACGGCAATATGCAGTACGCGCCGCACAACTATAAACAGGAACAGATGGGCATGATCACGGCACGCACGGCGCTGATGCTGTCGCAGAACGTGGCCACCGTCGCCCTGGGGCAAATGGTCGGCTTCGACAACGTGGCCGCGCTGGCCCATCAGGCGGGCATTGCCTCGGCGCAGGCAACGCCCTCGGTGGCGATCGGCGCCTACGATGCTTCCCCCATGGAAATGGCCGGCGCCTACACCGTCTTTGCCAACAATGGAATAAAGATTGAACCGAATATGATCTCCTCGGTGCGCACGGCGAACGGAGATGTGGTGGACGATTTTGCGCCCGTCTCAATCCCCGTGCTTGATCCGCGCGTGGCGTACCTGACCTTGAGCCTGATGGAGGATGTCATCAATCACGGCACCGCCGCGGGAGTGCGTGGTCTGGGATTCGAAGCCCCGGCGGCGGGCAAAACGGGTACCTCCCACGACGCGTGGTTTGCCGGCTTCACCAGCAACCTGCTCTGCATAGTCTGGGTTGGAAATGACGACTACACCGACGTCAAACTGGAAGGCGCACAGGCTGCGGCGCCAATCTGGGCTGAGTTCATGAAGAACGCGGTCAAGCTGCCGCAATACTCCGACACGCAGTATTTCGATCCGCCCGCCGGCATCACGGAAGTCACGCTCGATAAAGCGACCAACCTGATCGCGGATGCAGCCTGTCCGGACGACTACACCGCTGCGTTTCTCGATGGCACGCAACCGACAGGGACCTGCGACCATCCCAACGGCGACCAGCGCAATATCTTTCAAAAAATGTTTGGGCTGGGAGAAAAAGGATCCACTCCGCCAGCGATTCCTCCGCCCCCAGCCAACGTGGTGCAGCCGAAACCTCCCTCGGGAACAAACCCCGCCAGCAGTGAAAATGGGGCGCAGAACCAGAATCGGGCCGAACCGACGAAAAAAAAGAAAGGATTTTTCGGCAAGATATTCGGCGTCTTCAAAGATGACGGCAAGAATCAGAATCAGCAGCCGAACCAGAACCCGCAACCACAGCAATAATTCGTCATCGAATGGAGATGGAGTTCCATGACACGTTGCGTGGTCTTCTTTCCCATCGTGCCATTCCATGAAACGGAGAGCGCATGGCTGAACCGACACAATTAGGAACAGTGAAGGATCCCGTCTGCGGAATGCAGGTCGCACCCACCTCGGCAGCGGCGTCAGTGGAACACGATGGCAAGACTTACTATTTCTGCGGAAAATCGTGTGCGGAAAAATTCACGGCCAATCCGGAGCAGTACCTGAAGCCTGTTCTTGCGACCGACCCGGTCTGCCACATGCAGGTTGATCCCGCGAAGGCGAAAGCCAACACAACCTACAAAGGCACGACCTATTCTTTCTGCTGCCAGGGCTGCCACGACAAGTTCGTTCTGGAGCCGGAAAAGTATTTGCAGCTGTCCACTCCCTCTCTGGTGATGCCAGCCATCGCGCCCGCTCCGCCGTCAGCAAATCCGATCAAGACGGGTACAGTCGCCGCGGAATACGTCTGCCCGATGGATCCAGGAGTGCATGAAAAACATCCCGGCGCGTGTCCGCTCTGCGGCATGGCTCTGGAACCGCGCACGGTCACAGTGGATGAGAAGAATCCCGAACTCGACGATATGCGGCGGCGCTTCTGGGTAGGTGTAGCGCTGACGATTCCGCTGCTTGCGGTGATGGTGGATGGCTTCCTCCCAGCGCACCCTATCGCCGGCCTGCTTGGAACAAGAGTGCTGGGGTGGGTGGAGTTTGCGCTTGCCACTCCAGTGGTGCTCTGGTGCGGCTGGCCATTTCTGGAACGCGCGTGGAACTCGGTCCGCACCTGGCACCTGAACATGTTCACGCTGATCGGCCTGGGCGTCGGGGTCAGCTATCTCTATAGCCTGGGCGCGCTGCTGTTTGCCCAGTACGTGCCGCCCACGATGCGAGCGCCGGATGGTTCCGTGAATCTGTACTTTGAACCTGCGGCCGTCATCACCACACTGGTGCTGCTGGGTCAGGTGCTGGAACTGAAGGCTCGCAGCCGGACATCGAGTGCGCTGAGGGCATTGCTCGGACTGGCTCCCAAAACCGCGCGTGTGGTGCTGGCGGATGGTCGCGAAGAAGATCGCCCGCTCAGCGACGTAGTGGTCGGCAACACCCTGCGCGTGCGTCCCGGCGAAAAAGTTCCGGTGGATGGCGTGGTGCTCGACGGAGCCAGCAGCGTCGATGAATCGATGGTGACCGGCGAGCCGCTGCCGGTGGAGAAGACCGCGGGCAGCCAGGTCACGGGCGGCACCGTGAACGCCACCGGCAGCTTCCGAATGCGCGCCGAGCGCGTGGGCAGCGAAACACTGTTGAGCCAGATAGTGCAGATGGTGAGCGCGGCGCAGCGAACCCGCGCGCCGATCCAGCGGCTCGCCGATCGTGCGGCGGGATGGTTCGTTCCCGCAGTGGTGGCGATTGCCGTGCTGACTGCGATCATCTGGGCAATGTGGGGGCCGGAGCCGCGACTTGCACACGCACTGGTGAACGGCGTCGCGGTGCTGATTATTGCCTGCCCCTGTGCGCTGGGGCTGGCCACGCCCATGTCGATCATGGTGGGTACGGGACGCGGCGCCCAGTCGGGCGTGCTGGTGCGCAATGCGGAGGCGCTCGAAACGCTCTCCCAGGTGACGATTCTGGTGGTCGATAAAACCGGCACGCTGACTGAAGGCAAGCCAACATTGACCCAAATCGAAAAAACGCTTGGAAAATTGCCCGAGAACGACGTCCTCCGATTGGTTGCCAGTCTGGAACAGGCCAGCGAGCATCCGCTGGCGGGCGCAATTCTTCGCGCGGCAAAAGAAAGGAATCTGACGCTGGCGGCAGCGACCGGATTCCAGTCGGCAACCGGCAAAGGCGCCACAGCGAACATCGACGGCTACGCCGTCGTGATTGGCAATGCGGCGCAAATGCAGGAATCCGGAATACCGTTGGGCGACGCGGGCGCGCGGGCTGAAGCGATGCAGCGCGAGGGCGTCACGGTGTTGTTCGCCGCAGTGGATGGCGCGCTGGCGGCGCTGCTGGGTGTCTCCGATCCTATCAAGAAATCCGCGCGCGAAGCGATGCGGCAATTGCATCGCGATGGCCTGCGCGTGGTGATGCTCACCGGCGATACGCGAACCACAGCGGAGGCGGTAGCCCGGCAGCTTGGCATCGATCAGGTAGAGGCCGGCGTTTTGCCGCAGCAGAAGGCGCAAGTCATCCAGCGACTGCAAGCTGACGGAAAAGTGGCGATGGCTGGCGACGGCGTGAACGACGCGCCCGCGCTGGCGCAGGCGGAAGTCGGGATTGCGATGGGCACCGGCACCGATGTCGCAATCGAAAGCGCCGGAATTGTTCTGGTGAAGGGCGACCTGCATGGCATTGTGCGGGCCCGCAACCTGAGCCGGGCGACCATGCGCAACATCCGGCAAAACCTGTGGTTCGCCTTCCTCTACAACTCGCTCGGCGTGCCGATTGCCGCCGGCATTCTGTATCCATTTTTCGGATTGCTGCTGAGTCCGATGATTGCCAGCGCCGCGATGACGATGAGTTCGGTTTCCGTCATCACGAATGCGCTGCGTTTGCGCAGCGCGAAACTTGGCTGACACGCCGATCCTGTCCGCGGACCGTCGCCGTTGGTAGAATCGAACCATACCGATGAAATGTCCCTATTGCGGCTTTACGCAAGACCGAGTTGTCGATTCGCGAGAAAGCAAGGAAGCCGATTCCATCCGGCGGCGGCGCGAGTGCGAGCGTTGCGAGAAGCGCTTCACCACGTATGAACGGCTCGACGAAATTCCCTACATGGTCATCAAGAAAGATGGCCGCCGCGAAAAATTCGAGCGTCAAAAGGTTTTAAGCGGCCTGCTGCGCGCCTGCGAAAAGCGTCCGGTACCGGCGGCCCAACTGGAATCCATTGTGAACCAGGTGGAGAGCTTTGTGATGGATTCAGCCGAGCGCGAGCGCAGCTCCCTGGAAGTGGGCGAGTTGATCATGCAGCAACTGAAGGCGCTCGATACCGTGGCCTACATTCGCTTCGCCTCCGTCCATCGTGACTTTAAAGATGTGAATGAATTCAAATCGGAGTTGGAATCGCTCTAACCTGTCCGAACCTTTTCGCATGGACACGAACAAAATATCTGGAGAGCAGCACGACATGCATGCACAAGCAGCGACGCCGGAACACACGATCACGTTGATTCCCGGCGATGGGATTGGACCGGAAATTACGCGCGTGGTCGTCAGAATCCTCGAAGCGACCGGGGTGAAATTTCGCTGGGAAGAATGCCTGGCCGGAGCCGAGGCGTTCGAGAGATACCAGGAATATATTCCGAGCGATCTGTATCAGTCGATCGAGCGCAACCGCGTCGCATTGAAAGGCCCCGTGACCACGCCGATCGGCGGCGGCTTCGCCTCGATCAACGTGATTCTCCGCAAGCATTTTGAGCTGTATGCCAATTTTCGTCCCATCCAGAATCTTCCCGGCTTGCCCACGCATTATCCGGGCGTCGATCTGCTCATCATCCGGGAAAATACCGAGGGAGAGTATGTCGGCATTGAGCATGAGGTGGTGCCGGGTGTGGTGGAGTCGATCAAGATCATCACGGAAAAGGCCTCCACGAGGATTTCTGAATTTGCTTTCGACTATGCTCGCAAGCACGGCCGCAAGAAGATCCATGCCATCCATAAAGCCAACATCATGAAGATGTCCGATGGCCTGTTTCTGCGATGCGCCCGCGCCGTGGCGAAGAAATACCCGGACGTCCTCTACGGAGAGCACCTGGTCGACAACACCTGCATGCAGTTGGTGACGAATCCTTACCAGTACGACATGCTGTTGCTGGAGAACCTCTACGGAGATATCATCAGCGACTTGTGCGCTGCATTCGTAGGCGGGCTCGGCCTGGTTCCGGGAGCCAACCTGGGCGCGGATTGCGCCATTTTCGAAGCCGTCCACGGTTCCGCGCCGGACATTGCCGGCACGAACGTTGCGAATCCCACCGCGCTGCTGCAATCGGCTGTACTCATGTTGCGCCACATTGACGAAGCGGATGCGGCGGACCGTGTACACCGCGCGATTGAAATGGTGTACGAAGCCAAACAATCGCTGACGCGCGATGTTGGGGGCACGGCTGGAACCAACGAATTCGGCGATGCCGTGATCGCGGCGCTGGAACATACAACCTCGGCGCGCACCCGACTGTTATAAATGAAATAATCATTTGTCCATGCAGACTACATACAACATAGGTATTCTGGGCGCGACCGGGATGGTCGGCCAGCGCTTCATCCAACTTCTCGAGAACCATCCATGGTTCCGTGTCACATGGCTGGCTGCCAGTGATCGCTCCAGCGGCAAGCCATACGCCGACGCCGTGCGCTGGAAGCTCGACACGCCGATTCCGCCCTCCGTTGCAAAACTGCCGGTTTCGCCCGCCACGCCGGAGCAGAACCCGAACGGCGTTCCCGAGATTATTTTTGCCGCGCTCGACACCGACATCGCGCGCGACCTGGAACCGCGGTTCGCCGCAGCCGGATGCGCCGTCATTTCCAACTCCAGCGCCTTTCGAATGCAGGCCGACGTTCCGCTGGTCATTCCGGAAGTGAACGCCGACCATCTAGCGCTGATTCCGCAACAGAACTGGAATGCCCCAGGAAAAGGCGTCCAGAAGCGCGGCTACATCGTGACCAATCCCAACTGTTCCGCCATCGGGCTGGTGCTGGCGCTGAAGCCGCTGGCAGAGCGATTCGGCCTGCGTTCCGTGTTTGTCAGCACCATGCAGGCCGTCAGCGGCGCGGGCTATCCCGGCGTGCCTTCGCTCGACATTCTGGGCAACGTCGTTCCCTTCATCCGGAATGAGGAAGAAAAGCTGGAAGCCGAAACGCGCAGGTTGCTGGGCAAACTGGAAAACTCCCAGGTCACTCCACTGGATGCCCGGGTGAGCGCCCACTGCAACCGCGTCGCCGTCGAAGATGGTCACACGGAAAGCGTCAGCATTGAGCTGGCCAGCAAGCCGACACGAGAAGAAATTCTCGCCGCGTGGCGGGAATTTCAGCCGTTGCGCGCCAACAATCTTCCCACCGCGCCCGAACAACCGGTCGAGTACAACCCGGCGGAAGACCGTCCGCAACCTCGCCTGGATCGCATGCGCGGACGCGGCATGGCAGCCACAGTAGGCCGGCTGCGGCCTTGCTCACTGTTGGACTGGAAGTTTACCGTCCTCTCGCACAATACGATTCGCGGCGCGGCCGGCGCCGCGCTGCTGAACGCGGAGTTGCTCGCGTCTCAAGGTAAATTGTCGCCATCCGGGAAAACATCATGAGCGGCAGCATGAAGATTGTCGTCATGAAATTCGGCGGCACCTCGGTGGAGAACCCGGCCGCGATTGCGCGCACCGCGGAAATTGTCGCAAGCCGCCGCGCGCGCGGGTTGACTCCCATCGTCGTGGTCAGCGCCATGGCCAAGGTGACGGATCAATTGCTGGTCGCAGCCACCGCTGCAGAACGTGGCGATCGCACTGGCGCGCTTGCCATCAGCTCCCGCCTGCGCAACCGCCATCTCGATGCGGTCTCGGCGCTGCTGACCGGCACTGCAATCGCCTCCACCCACGCGTGGATGGAGGAGCAGTTCGAATCGCTCGACGATCTGCTGCGCGGGCTGGCTGCGGTACAGGAGCTGACGCCGCGCACCACGGACCTGGTCGCGTCCTACGGCGAGCGGTTGTCGAGCCGCATGATCGGCGAACTCTACGCCCAATCGGGACTGAACGGAATCCACATCGACGCGCGCACATGCATTGTGACCGACGGCGAACATGGCAAAGCCACTCCGCTGGAAGACAAGATTGAACACCAACTGCGCCAGTGCGTGTTGCCGTTGCTGGAAAAGGGCCACGTCCCCGTGCTGGGCGGCTTTATTGGCGCCACGGAAAATGGCGTGACCACCACGCTGGGCCGCGGCGGCTCGGACTATACTGGCGCACTGATCGGTCGCGGCCTGAACGCCCATGCCATTGAGATATGGACGGACGTCAATGGCATTATGACCACCGATCCGCGCGTGTGCCCTGACGCGCTGCGGGTCAAAACCATCAGCTTTGAAGAGGCCTCCGAGCTTGCCTATTTTGGAGCGAAGGTGCTGCATCCGGCGACAATTTTGCCCGCCGTGCAGAAAAATATCCCGGTGTGGGTGCTGAATTCCAGAGACCCCAGCAACGAGGGCACACAGATCACCGCGACAGCAAGGCACTCGCGGACGCCGTTCAAATCCATCGCCGTCAAGCGCAAGCTAACCATCATCGACGTAGTGGCCAGCCGCATGTTGATGACGCACGGCTATCTCAAAGCGATCTTCGATGTCTTCGACCGGCATAAATGCGCGGTCGACATGGTCTCGACCTCGGAGGTGAGCGTGTCCCTGACGGTGGACTCGAACGACCGTCTGCCTGCCGTTGCCGCCGACCTCAGCAAGCTTGCGGACGTGAAATATGAAGGCCGCAAGGCGCTGATCTGCATGGTGGGGGAAAACATTCGCGGCCAGCGCGGAATCGCCGCCCAGGTCTTTGCCGCCATCCGTCACGTGAACGTGCGGATGATCTCCCAGGGAGCATCGGAAATCAACATGAGTTTTATGATTGAGGAAGACGATGTGGAAGAAGCTGTGCGGTCGCTGCACCGGCATTTCTTTCAGGACCCCGATCCGGAGATTTTCGACGTTGCCGCGCGAGAATCCCTCGCCGCTATTGCCACCAAGACTCCCGTCGCCGTGAAAAGGAGCTAGCCCGCCATGCGCATGCTGATCTTAGGTCAAGGGAAAACCGGACGGGTGGTGACGGACATTGCCAGGGAACGAGGACACAGCGTCCAGGCGCTGGATATCCAGGAGAATCGCGACGCCGGCTCGCTCACCGCGCCGAATCTGGCATCGTTCGATGTGGTGATCGACTTCACCACGCCTGACGCCGCGCTGCAGAACATGCGCGCCTGCCTTGCAACCGGCGCCAGGATGGTTGTGGGCACAACCGGTTGGTATCAGCATCTGGAAGACATGCGCGCGCTGGCTGCCCGCAAGGGTGCTGGTCTGCTGTACTCGACCAATTTTTCGTTCGGCGTACAGTTGCTGTATCAGTTGGCAAGGCTGCTCGGCAACCAGGCAGGCGGATACCAGTTCAAAATCGACGAAACTCACCACACCGAAAAGCTCGACTCTCCTTCCGGCACCGCCTTGACCCTGCAACAAGTTCTCGCGTCTACACCCTACGGTGCCTCGGCGACCATCGACGCGCATCGCGTCAAGGACGCCATCGGCACGCATCGCCTGGAAGTCAGCTCCGACAATGAGCGCATTGTTGTGAAACACCAGGCCCTGTCGCGGCGCAGCTTTGCCGACGGGGCGGTCCGAGGCGCGGAATGGCTCGCCACCCGCACCGGATGCTACGACTTCCAGGATGTCTTTCCCCAGATTCTGGCCTAGCCGCGGGTTCTCGTAGAAGTTCCCGGCGGGCGCAACCGGCGAGTTTTTCACAACGATTTCTCCGGAACGATGTATCTCCATCCGAGTTCGTTGTAGACTGCGGACATATGGAACTTTCCGGATGCGGTACCGCGCTCGTAACGCCGTTCCTTTCCAACGGCGATGTGGATTGGAATGCACTGCAAAGTCTCGTTCGCTGGCAAATTGAAAGCGGCATCCATTTCCTTGTCCCCACCGGTTCCACCGGCGAAGCCTGCGCCCTGCTGGAAGAGGAGTGGTTGCGCCTGGTCCGGCTCGTCGTCGAGGCTGGCGAGGGACGTGTGCCCATCTTCGTCGGCTGCAGCCACAACACCTCGCGGCAGGCGATCGAGCGCGTCAAGAAACTGCAAGCCATCCCCGGCGTCGATGGCGTACTGACGGCCAATCCCTACTACACCAAGCCGACCCAGGAAGGCCAGTATCAGCACTTCCGCGCCATCGCGGAAAATACTCACCTGCAGGTGCTGATCTACAACATCCCCAGCCGCACCGGGATCAACCTGTTGCCCGAAACGACCGCTCGTCTGGCGGAGATCCCCAACATTATCGGTATCAAGGAATCCAGCGGAAATCTGCAGCAGATCACCGAAGTCGCCCATTCGGTGCCGGACCGTTTTAAGGTGTTCGCCGGCGACGACAATCTTGCCCTCCCCATCCTTTCCGTTGGAGGCGCGGGCGTAATTTCAGTCGCGGCCAATGCCATTCCAGCGCAGATGACGCGGATGACGGACGCCGCGCTGGAAAATGACTGGCCGCTTGCCCGGCAAGTCTATCGCAAATACTACCCATTGATCATCGGCAACTTCATTGAGCCGAATCCGCAGCCGGTCAAGTGCGTCCTCGCCCTGATGGGACGCATCCAGGAGGAGTACCGCCTGCCCATGATGCCAGTGGTGCCGAAGACTCGCGCCTACCTGGAGCGGCTGGCCGGCGACCTTGGCTTGCTGGAGACCGTGTCCGCTGGAAAACAGTCCGCCGAGGAACGGATTTCCGCTCCGAGCAAAAAATAAGCATGCTCCTTACCCCGTTGCCCGAGTCGGAAGCGTAAATCGAAGCAGACCGAACCCGAGGATTTCTCCCTTTGTCTCATGCCTCGCTTGCATCCCGCATTGAATCTGCTTTTGAGCCCGGAACTCAGACTGCCGATTCCGCGGAGATCGAAGCAGCCTTTTTCGACCTGCGCGATGCGCTGAGTCGCGGAACGGTGCGCGCCGCCGAACCCGATGCCAGCCATCCGCAGGGCTGGCGAGTGAATGCCTGGGTCAAGCGCGGCATCCTGCTCGGCTTTCGTATTGGCCATCTGGTAGAGACTGGCGAAGATTTCTCCTTCATCGACAAACACACGTATCCCGTGCAGCGCTTCACCGTGGATGAAAAAGTCCGCATCGTGCCCGGCGGCTCTTCCGTCCGTGCCGGCGCATATCTGGCGGCGGGCGTCGTCTGCATGCCGCCCATGTATGTCAACGTGGGCGCCTATGTGGACGCGGGCACCATGATCGATTCGCACGCGCTGGTGGGCTCCTGCGCGCAGATTGGCCGGAATGTCCATATCAGTGCCGCGGCGCAGATCGGCGGCGTGCTGGAGCCGGTGAACGCCAGCCCGGTCATCCTGGAAGACGATGTGCTGGTCGGCGGCAACTGCGGCGTCTACGAGGGCACCTTGGTACAGAAGCGCGCCGTTCTCGGCGCAGGCGTCATCCTCACGCGTTCCACGCCGGTCTATGACATCGTGCGCGGAGAAATTCTGCGCGCCACTGACAATTGCCCCCTGGTGATTCCAGAAGATGCTGTCGTCGTCGCAGGCGCGCGCGCAATAACCCGCGGCAAGGCCACCGAGTGGGGATTGAGCCTCTACACTCCGGTGATCGTGAAGTATCGCGACGAGAAGACAGAACTCTCCCTCGAACTGGAAGACCTGCTGCGGTAAATCAGCGCGACGCGGTCGGCTGATAGCTGCCCGGCACGGAACGAAACGCGATGGCGATTCGGTTCCAGGCATTGATCGTCGTAATCGCCAGCGTCAGGTTCACCATCTCGCCCTCACTGAAATGTCCGCTCAATTCCTCATAGACAGCGTCGGGCGCATGACCGGTCTGAATATTCGTTATTGCTTCGGTCCACGCCAGCGCGGCGCGCTCTTTGTTAGAAAAAAACGGCGTTTCGCGCCATGCGTCCAGCGCGTAGATGCGCTGCTCCGTCTCGCCTTTGGCGCGTGCGTCTTTGGTGTGCATATCAATGCAATAGGCGCATCCGTTTAACTGCGACGCGCGAATTTTTATCAACTCCAACAGGTGAGAATCGATTCCGCTGCGGCGCACCACAGATTCCAGATGAATCATCGCCTTCGCCGCTTCCGGCGAGGCTTTCGCGTACTCGAGACGAGGTTCCATCTTCGCATTTTACCTTTCCAGATGTAAGATTCCGGGCAGATTTTCGAGGATACATTTTCGTTTCTCTCAGCCTATCGCGACCGACTGCCTGAAATATTCATCGAGAACGTGCTAGCATCGTCTTTCCTATGGTTGACGGCAAGTTACAGATTATTCCCCTGGGTGGCCTCGGCGAATTCGGCAAAAATTGCATGGCGATTCGCTGGCAGGATGACATTTTTGTCATCGACGCCGGCCTGATGTTTCCCGACGAAGAACTACTCGGTGTCGACGTTGTTGTGCCCGACATTACGTACCTGGTCGAGAATCGCGAGCGCGTGCGCGGCATTGTGCTGACGCACGGACATGAGGACCACATCGGCGGTTTGCCGTGGATTTTGTCTGAACTGCGGGTGCCCATCTATGGCACGGAATTCACGCTGGCGTATATCGAAGGCAAGCTGGAAGAGCATGATCTGCTCGACGATGTCGAGATGGTTGAGATGATTCCGGGCCAGCCGTTTTCGCTCGGCATCTTCAAGATCACGCCCATACGCGTCACCCATAGCCTGGTGGACTGCGTCGCGCTGGCGATTGAGACTCCGGCAGGCGTCGTGATTCATTCCGGTGACTTCAAAATCGATCTGACTCCTCCCGACGGCCGTCCGTTCGATCTGCACACCTTTGCCGAATACGGAAAGCGTGGCGTACTGGCACTCCTGCAGGACTCGACCAACGTCGATCGCCACGGCCATACACCCAGCGACCGCGCGGTTCGCCCAGCGCTGGATGAAGTATTCGCGCGCACCAAACAGCGCCTTTTTTTCAGTTGCTTCTCCTCTTCGATTCACCGCCTGCGCATTGCCACGGACCTGGCCATGGAGCATGGCCGCAAAATCGCCATTGTGGGCCGGTCCTTGCAGAACTCTTTTGAAATCGCACAGGATTTCAATTATCTCGATGTCCCGGATTCGCAGCTGATTGCCGCCGGCCAGATCAAGGATTATGCCCCGGACAAGGTCTGCGTATTCATCAGCGGCACCCAGGGCGAACCCATGTCGGCGCTGACCCGCGCGGCCGTCGATAACCACCGGCAGGTGAAGATTGAGCCGGGCGATACCGTGGTGCTCAGTTCGCGCGTGATCCCCGGCAACGAGAAAAGCATTTTCCGCATGATCGACCACTTGTATCGCCGCGACGCGCACGTCATTTACGACGATGGCACGAATGGATTGATCCACGTCAGCGGACACGCCAGCCAGGACGAACTGCGTCTGCTGCTGCATCTTCTCAAGCCGAAATATTTTGTTCCCCTCCACGGCGACTATCGCCATCTCAAGCTGCACGCGGAATTGGCTGCGGAGTTGGGCGTGGTGGAAAAAATCATGCTGATGGAAAACGGCGATGTGCTGGAGCTGACTCCGAACTCTGCCCGGAAACATGGCAAAGTGGCCGTGGGCCGCGTTTGCATCGATGCCGGTTCTACGGCGGGTGTCGTCGAAGATGTTGTGATGCGCGATCGCCGCCATTTAAGTGAAGGAGGTATCGTGCTGCCCATTCTCGCCATCAACCAGACCACGGGGCGCGTCGAGAGTATGCCGGAAATCGTGACGCGCGGATTCGCCGCCGGAGAAGAGGCGCTGATTGAGCAGGCCCGGCTGGTGGTCGGTGCAACGCTGGATGCCTCCAGCGCGGAAGAAAAGGCCGACTACGGCGTGATCAAGGAAAAAATCCGCCAGGACTTGAAGCGGTATATCCAGAAAAATACCAGCCGTCGTCCGCTCATCATGCCGGTCATACTCGAGATCTAAGCCGGCAAGTTTCCCTAGCTTTGATACAACTGAAAGAGTGAATCCTTCGGCTCGCTCTCAATTCCAGCCACGGACCAGGCGCATACATTTCGCGCTGTTCGTGGCTTATCTACTGATTGGCCTTCTGTCGCTCTCTTTCTTCTGGCCCAGGATACGCGCGTATCTACAAGCTGCGGCCATTCTTGGCGAGCTGAATGGCAGGCCCGTGCCGCATCTGCTGCAACCCATCGCCGCGATGCCGCTCACGACCCGGACATTCACCATCCCCTCATCCGCGGGCGTGGTCGAAGCGCGACTCTACACACCGGTTCGTTCCCCCAATGCGCCAGGCCTGGTACTTGTCCCCGGTATTCACTATCGAGGCATCGATGAGCCGCGGTTGATGGCCTTCGCCAGGTCACTGGCCTCCTGCGGACTGCGTGTGCTGACCCCGGTATTACCGGACAGCCGCGATTACCGCATCCAGCCCTCCGACGTGCAGGCGATTGGCGATTCTGTGCAATGGCTGCGAAACACCACCGGGCGACGCGTCGGATTGATGGCGCTCAGCTTTTCCGGTGGGCTGGCGCTCATGGCTGCCGCGCAACCGCCGTACTCCAACGAGGTTTCATTCGTTTTTTCCGTGGGAGCGCACGATGACCTTTATCGAGTCGCTACGTTTTATGTAACCGGCGCCGATCCCCTGCCCGATGGCGACATCGAGCGCACAACTCCCAACGATTACGGACCTCTGGTTCTGGAATATGAGCACCTCGAGGATTTTGTTTTGCCCGCGGACCTTGAAGCAATTCGTCCCATCTTTCGTATGCGCCTTCAGGAGAATCCAGCACTGGAGAAAACATTGCTTGCCAGTCTGACAAGCTCACAACAAGCCGAGTATGCGCGGGTCGTTGACTTGCATCAACAGGCAGTTGCGTTGTTCGACTCCAATAAAAAACATGCCGGCGAAATGGCCGCCGTTTCCCCGCATGATCATCTGACGGGACTCCATGTGCCGGTGTACCTGCTGCATGGCCGAGAGGACAACCTGATCCCCTTTGCCGAGGCGGAGTGGCTGGCACAGGATTTGCCGCGCGACACGCTCAAGGAGATGCTCGTCAGCCCGCTGATCGCGCACGTAGGCACAACCACCGCCAAGCCATGCATTTGGGATGAATTGCAGCTACTCCACTTGCTCGCGACCGTAATGGAGCGCGCCGAGCGACGTTGACTCAAGGACACGCTATAGTTCGCCCTCGTTCCGCCGCGTTTGAATTAACTGGCGGTA
>JAKAAZ010000046.1 GCA_021802085.1 Acidobacteriota bacterium | reverse complement strand
ATGGCGGAAGTATGTCTGAGAACGTGCGGTGAAAGCCGCTTGCCAGCGAAGGAACTACATCGTCGTTTGGCCGTTTGTCCATGGCGTTTGAGAATATACGCCACGCCCCAGCGAGTGAGAGGCCCGCTGTGTCTGGCGGGCAGGGGCATCCGGTTCTCCCGAACCATGGCACTGGCCAAAGCAGCATGAGTCTCAGATCCCGTCACCGCTCACGCCGTCTCGCCAGCCCTGCCCGTTCGGATTTCATCCTAGTCCCACTCACGGACGCACGGTAGCGCAGCAAGGGGTCCAACAACCAGGCCACGATGCCAGAGGACACACCGCTCAGGACGAGGGCCCCCGTATAAAACTCCCACAGTTGCGGGAAAAATCCGGGCAGCAGCGATACTTTCAAATGCGTCAGATTGATCATCGCACTCGGATCACACACGTACCAGGCCATGCCGAAGGGAATTGCATATAGCAGCCACGCCCCGACCGCGGAGAATCTGGGCAACCTCTTAAGCCCACTCAGGTAAAGCAAGCCTGCCCCCAGCGGGATCGTATGGATAAGAATCGAGGTCACATATACCTGCCTGCCGAAGAGAAATCCCAGCAACCATGCGGGTAGGCCAATGCTTCCAAAGAAAACCACTCCCCAGGCCACCGGCCTGTCCCAACCCACGATCACACCCACCAGAATTGCACCTGAGGCCCAGTAGCACGCCCACATTCCCTCTTGCAGATCGGAAGTATTTTTCAGCAGAAGATCCATCAGCAGCGTGACAGACACAAAGGTCACCAGAATCTTGGCCGCAATGCGGGCCGTGCCCTTCTGCATTGTGCGCATCCATGCCCTCCAGTGCTGCCTCGGAGCGAACTTCCTCTCGGTTCGCCCAGAAACTGCGAAACCCTGCGTCCCTTTTCCGTCAAGGAAGGCCCCGCTCCCCAACCCCAAGCTGGCATGGCAAAAGAAAATCTGCTCTAGCCCTCCGCCTCACCCGCGGTCGTGCGTCTGATTTCCGCAAACTGCCTGAGGCGCTCCTCGACCCTCGCGTTCAACGACCCTGCAGGGTAACGCCCATCGCTTCCTCGCTCCCCGGCGTCCAGCTCCGTAAGCAGGGCGATTCCTGCATCCATCGTCTCGACGGCATAAATGGCAAACTTGCCCGAGGAGCACGCATCCACCACGTCTTCTCGCAGCATCAGGTGCTGGACATTCGATTTTGGGATCAACACTCCCTGCGTCCCCGTCAGACCGCGTGCGTGGCATAGATCGAAGAACCCCTCAATCTTTTCGTTTACCCCTCCAATCGCCTGCATGTCTCCCAGTTGGTTCACTGAGCCCGTCACCGCAAGATCTTGTCGCAGCGGCACATCGGCAAGCGCGGAGAGTAGCGCAAAAAGCTCCGCGGCTGACGCGCTGTCCCCCTCCACTGCACCATAGGATTGTTCGAGAACAAGGCTCGCGTAAAGCGACATCGGCGTATCCAGCGCGTAGCGCCCCGCCAGAAATCCAGCCAGGATCAGCACGCCTTTTGAGTGCAGCGGCCCGCCTAGCTTCACTTCTCGTTCAATATCCACAATTTTCCCCATGCCAGGACGCACGCGGCACGTGATGCGGCCTGGCACCCCAAAACTCATGTCCCCCGTCGAAATAACGCTGAGCCCGTTGATCTGCCCTGTCCGTCTTCCGCTCGTCTCAACCAGCGCGATCTCTCGAACCAGTGCTTCCTGGCTCCTCTCCTTCAGCCGGCCAGTACGGCGAATTCCTTCTTCAATCGCCTTCGCCACGTCAGTGCGGCTGGTAACGCTTCGCTTCCCTTGTTCCGCCCAGTAATCGGCTTCGGCCATCACATCCCGAAGCCGTTGCGCTAGCAGCGTGAGTTTGGTCGCATCTTCCGCTATCCGCGAAGCGCGTTCCACCAGCAGCGTCACCGCCTCTCGATCGAGCGGTTTTAGTTTCTCGTCGCTCGCAAATCTGGCAATCAGACGGGCGAGCATCTGCTCTCCTTCTCGGGAGCGACTCACTTCGTCATCAAAATCCGCGAGTACTTTGAATTGCTCGCCAAATTCTGGATCGAGCGCCATCAATAGCTGGTACGTGAACCGGTCCCCCAACAAAACCACTTTGACGTTGAGCGGGATCGGTTCGGGCTCCAGCGACGCCGTCGTAGTCAGGCCCAGAACATGCGTAACATCTTCGATTACGATTTCGTCGCGCGACAAGGCGCGTTTCAGCGCAGCCCAGCTGAACGGTTCCGTCAGCAGGTTGCGGGCATCCATCACAATAATGCCGCCATTGGCCCGGTGCAATGCACCCGCGCGAATGAGTTGGAAGTTCGTCACCAGCACTCCATGCATGGACACGTATTCCGCCCGCCCCTCCAGGTTGGCAAGCGTCGGGTGCAACTCCTCGATCACCGGGGCACCATCCGCATGATCACTCTGCGTCACCAGAACGTTGACTTCGTATCGCTCAAACCGGTGTTCCGTCGCCGGTTGCCCTGTGGCAATCGTGTCTTCCTCACTCTCCGCGCCCATCAGCAGCGGAATGTTCTTCAGCATATCCGTGTGGATTGCCCCCACGTGGGTCAGCACCTCCGGCAGTTCGGAATACTCTGCCTTCAACTCCTCAAACGGTTGCGTCAGCGCCACCTGCGCAATTTCTCGATCCAGCGCACGGATCAGATCACGCATCTCCTTTTGCAACCGCGGCATCCGGCGCAACGTGGCCTCCAGCTCCTTTTGCAGCCCCTCAATCGCGCTTCGCATTTCCTCCTTCTGCGCTTCCGGCCATGCATTGAACTCCGCCGGTGGCACTACGTTGCCATCTCGGCTCGGCGCCACAAACAACCCCATCGGTCCTCGCAGAATGGCGATGTTCTTCTCTGCGGCTTGCTTCTGCAGGGCCTCGATCGCTTCCTCTCCCTTGCGCCGCACGGACTCTTCAATCGCACTCCGCCGCTTCTGATACTCCTCGCTCTCAAACAGAGACGGCAGTGACACCTTCAATTCGTCGATCAGATCATGTACGGCTTTCTGGAACTCACGCGCCCGCCCATACGGAAGAGGCAGGCAATGCGGCTTCTGCGGGTCGAAAAAATTATTGACGTAGACCCAATCCAGGGGATGCGCATGTGTCGCCGCCGCGTCCTCCAGCATTTTCAAAACAGATCGCCGCATTCCGGCAGTGCCCGCTCCCGTCACGAAGATGTGAAATCCCCGCCGTCGCGCTCCCAGGCCAAGAGCTAACGCATCGCGAGCGCGCGGCTGATCGGCCATGGCTTCCAGCGGTGGAAGATCCGCGGTCGTCTGAAACGTCAGTGCCGCGAGATCCGCCGACCGGTATAACCGATCCGCCGAAACCGCATGGACAATATTCTTTGAACTCTTCTCTGGTGGGCGCTCGGCGACAAGATCCATGACTTTCTCCCTCCCCATCACGCTTTCCCGGCGGACCATCCCCTTGCTCCACCTTCTTCCATTTCGTGCAACAACAATCCGCCCAGACAGTGATGCCTGTCACGGGGCTGACGAAGGCAACAATGCGAACTCACGCTCGTGACCAGCATCACCCGCCGTCAGAAGTAGGACTGTGCTGATTCATTTTCGGAATGCGTTCTGCCAGACGGTGAACGTGCCGGTCTTGTGACGGCATTCGCAGTGGCGTGTACACGGCAGAGGAACCAGAAACCTTCGCAGCTAAGAATTACATGGAAGAAGACCGGGCCTCCGGAGGACTTACGTTGAGGCACTGCTGAACCGGGTCCCACTCAGTGGCAGCACCCAGGTCGGCGCAGAGTTTTTGCATCTTTGCAACGATCTCTTGCGCTTCATCCGGCGAGGCAATCCGCGCCTGGCAGGAACCGATACGGGTGGGGCGAAGTTCCATTGTCACCCGCCCGTTCTGATCGCAGTGTATGAGAAATGTAAACGACTCATCGTTCCGCTCCACGGGATCTACCGCGTAGTCATCGACAAAGTTGCCTGTACCGTACAGAATCGGTCGATCCCGGTAGTACTCGATTCCGCGGAAGACGTGGCTCGAATGCCCAAAGATGACGTCTGCTCCCGCATCAATCAGCGCATGCGCCAAGGCAATGTGTTCTGCCGGAGGCGCGTACCCCCAGTTCGATCCCCAGTGAGCGGAAGCGATCAGGAGATCTAGATCCCTTGAGTTGCGCACGATCTCTATCAAATGCCGGGCTCGCCGATCGTCCAGAGAGACCGGGGCATAAAAAACTCCGGGCCGCTGACTCGTCGCCTCCCAGGGAGGTTCATTGTCAGTGAATGCAAGAAGCCCCAGACGCCAACCATGAATATCAACCCTGGCCACGCGAGTGGCTTCTTCCATATCAACGCCTGCGCCGCTATGGGCAATGCCGACCCTGTCCAGAATCTTCAGCATCTCTCGCAGAGCCTCGTAGCCATAATCGAGGACATGATTATTCGCGAGGGAAACCAGATTGATGCCTGCCGCCCCAAGAGCAGCCACGTTCCTGGCTGCGGATCGAAAGTGGAAGACCTTCTCATACTCCGACCAGGGCTCTCCGCGATCGGAAATAACGCATTCCAGATTGCAGAGCCGAAGATCAGCCTCATGAAAAATCGGCAGGGTGTTTCCCCACGGAAAATCCGGCTTGTGCTGTCTCAGAGCCTGATCTACGCCGCGCCCCAGCATGCAGTCGCCCACCAGAAGGATCCGAAGGAAATCTGCCATACCCGGTTTTGGACGAGGGATCATTGCGCCGCCTCAACTCATGGTCCGTGGTCCAGTCTTCGGGCGAGCCTCGGCGCGCCTTTTCAACCATCGCCATCCCGGACTGTTCTACCTCACTGAGATGCTTGAACAACCCGGATTTGCGGCGCTCCTGGCCTCGCCGTTGGCCTGATCGTCACTGCGGTACGGCACCGCGTGATGCGCATCACGGTTAGCGCATTTGTCATCGAGGGACCATATCTAGCAGGACATCGCACTCTTGTGTGCACGCCGAAGCGGTGTCAGGACAAGCCCAGTCGAGGGAGATGGTTTTCATCCCAAGGATGTGGCCGGGCATGCATAGGGGCCAGAAAAGGCTGAGGCTCGCTTGCCATGGGCCCCGGTCATAAGGGCCACCATTCGGGAATGAGGACCGCACTACGGTTCCTCAACAAAGAATGGAGCGGGCGCCATGAATCCAGCACGGTTGTTGTCCGGCAAAAAGATCTGGAATGCTATCCGCTATCTGGATCCAGATCTTTCTGAAAATGGCATTAGCAGCAGTTCATCGGTTGACGCCTCAGCTTTTGGCTACCGCGCTCAATCGACGCACTCGATTCTTACGTGCGCGGTAATTCCGGAATGCCGAATTTATCGTCTTCGGCGTCGCGACCGACTACTGTGTCCGCAAAAACGTGGAAGGCTTGCTGCGCCGAGGGCGCCGCGTTGCCATCGTCACCGATGCAATCGCAGCGATTGATCGCTCCGCTGGACAGCAGGGGCTGGCAAACTTCCGAGACCGAGGGGTGAGAATGATTTCCACTTCGGAGGCTTTGGCGCTGCTTGACCCCAATCAGGGCTCCAACCATCGCCGGCATGACGCGAGCGAATCCAGCCGCTCATCCTGACCACGCTGCACAGCATCAACCGGCCGCAACCAGCGGAAATGGAGAGGCATCATGGGCAAGACTGCCGATCATTCTGATTTACAGACGAGGCCGGAAACCGGATCCGGAGAAAATCGCGTGAACCCGACAGGGTCACGACCGCAAACATGGGAACTCTTTTCTCACATGGCGGACATTGGCATACGCGGCACCGGTCCCACGCTCGAGGACGCATTCGAAGAGACTGCGCTGGCCATGTGTGCGGTGATCACAGATCCGGCTCTGGTCCGTCCGGATCTTCCCGTCGAGGTGCATTGCAGCGCCCCGGACAGCGGCCTGCTACTGGTTGACTGGCTGAATTCTCTCATCGCCGCCATGTCCGAGCGCCGGATGATTTTCAGCCATTTCAAAGTGATCATTACTGATGACAAGCTGCATGGCAAAGCCTGGGGTGAGATCGTCAGCCCGCAGCGTCATCGGCCCGCCGTAGAGATCAAAGGAGCCACTCTCACCGAGCTTCGCATCTCCCGCGATGCCGATGGACTGTGGATGGCTCAGTGCGTTGTGGATGTGTAAGGAGGGGCGATGGACCTGCATCGTGTAACGAGACAATCCGAGACGGAATGGCACATTCCGGCGACAGGTAAGATGCGTGTCCCCGGAGTGATTTTTGCAACAGAAGAGCTCATGCGCGAGATGGATGAAAAGGTATTCGAACAGACCTCGAATGTCGCCGCTCTGCCCGGGATTGTCAAAGCATCATTTGCCATGCCCGATGCCCATTGGGGGTATGGCTTCCCCATCGGAGGGGTGGCCGCGTTCGATCCCGATGATGGAGGCATCGTCTCCGCCGGTGGTGTTGGCTACGACATCTCCTGCGGTGTTCGCACCCTGATTACGGATCAGCGTCTTGACGATATGACACCGCCACGCAAAAACGAATTGGCCAACGAGCTCTCGCGTGTGATTCCAGCGGGGGTGGGCAGCACCGGTCGTCTTCATCTGGATGAAGACGAGTTGACCGCCATGCTTCAAGGTGGCGCACAATGGGCGGTCAGCCACGGCTACGGCGAGCCCGGGGATCTGCACCACATTGAGGAGGGCGGTCGGATGCCAGGCACCCAGCCGGAACACGTCTCGCAGCAGGCGCGCAAACGCATGCAGAACGAGGTCGGCACACTCGGGTCAGGCAATCATTACCTGGAAGTGCAGTACGTCGCGGAAATTTTCGATCAGGCTGCCGCCGCTGCCTTCGGCATTTTGTCCCGCCAGATCGTCATCAGCATTCACTGCGGCTCGCGCGGCCTCGGACATCAGATCGGCAGTGAGTTTCTGCGCGAGATGGCCGAGTCGGCCTCTGCCTATCACCTGGATCTGCCAGACCGGGAATTGGCTTGCGCTCCTATCCGATCCCCGCTCGGCGAACGCTACCTGGGCGCTATGAGGGCGGGAATCAATTGCGCACTTGCCAATCGTCAAGTGCTCACGCATCTGGCGCGTCAGGCATTCCAGACTGTCTTCGCTGCGGCCAGCGTGCAGCTTCTTTACGACGTCTCCCACAACACCTGCAAGGAGGAGTGTCACCAGATCGATAGAACTGAAGGCACGCTTTTCGTGCACCGCAAGGGAGCCACTCGGGCACTTGGTCCAGGCAGCCCTCAATTGCCGCCGGAGTATCGCCCGGTGGGCCAACCGGTATTGATCGGCGGCACCATGGGAACTGCGTCATACATTCTGGCGGGTACGGAACAGAGTGAAGCGCGAGCCTTCAGTTCTGCCTGCCATGGCGCGGGACGCGCCATGAGCCGCCATGCCGCTACCAGGCTTTGGAAGGGCCGGCAACTGGTGGACGAGCTCGCAAAGCAGGGGATCCTGGTAAAGTGCCCGTCACTCCGTGGCGTCGCAGAAGAGGCCCCCGGCGCATACAAGGATGTTGAGGCTGTGATTGAAGCTACCGATCAGGCTGGGTTGGCAAGAAAAGTGGCGAAGCTTCTGCCTCTGATCGTGGTCAAGGGATAGAGCACAACGAGGTCATTGCGCCGCTTTGTTAGGCGTGGCAAGACCATCATCGAGATCGAATCGGGAGGTACGGCATGGAACTGATGGAAGTAATTCGTGATCGTCGGGCAGTTCGGGATTTCAGCAATCAGCCAGTGAGTCAGTCCACAGTACAGGATCTGATCCAGGCCGCTGTTCTGGCACCGAGCGCCATGAATCGGCAGCCGTGGGCTTTCGCCGCATCCATCGATCGTGCATTTATCGAATCCATGGCTGCACATGCCAGGGATTTCCTGCTCAAGCACTTCCCGGCTTCCGGCCCAGAATCCGAATTGCGCAGCATGATCGAAAACCCTGAGTTTGTGCTCTTCTACCATGCTCCCGCACTGGTTCTTGTTTTCGCAACGTCGGATGCCACGCAGGACGCCGAGGACTGTTGTCTTGCCGCGCAAAACCTTATGCTGGCGGCGCGCGACAAGGGGATTGGATCGTGCTGGATCGGCCTAGCACGCCCCTGGCTCAGCCAGCTGGCGACCAAGGAAGAGCTGGACCTGAAGTTGCACTATCGAATCGTAGCGCCCATCGTTCTGGGCTATCCCAGGGAATGGCCAGAATCGCATGGCCGTAAGGAGCCTGAAATTCATTGGATCAGGTGAATCTCCATGCGATGTAGCGCCTTTGGCTTCCGTCGAGATGCACCTCGTTAAGATCTATTCGCCGGAGATCAGGAAATGAGCGTCATGACCGGTACAGCGAATAGTCATATCGCGAGATTCTATCCTCCGAGACAATCAATATGACATACAAATCCTTGTCGCCTCGCATGTCGCTAAATCGAAGTACCCCGAGAGTGACCTGGTTACCGCGAATAGCGGGCCAACTCAGATTCCATGCTCGCTGCACGTCGAAAGACAATGTCGCGTTCCACATGCAGGTGATCGAGGAGAGCGGTCTCAAGGATTCCCAGCTCACAATAAATGTCGGGCCAGATATTCCGAGCTTCTTTGCGAATCCTGTCCAGTTGTTGCAGATGTTGATCGCTGTGGCACGCAAACCGATTGAGCATCTCGCAAAGACGCGGCGAATAGCATGGAGCTGCACCAACGTAGGCTAGTTCGAGGTGTAGCAAATCTGGGAAGATGCGCTCTTCCTCAGCCATGTCGTCTATCAGTTCATTGATGAACCCGGTTAGGTGTGTGGCGGTGTTCCTACATCTGCGGTCCACTGACCTCTGCGCTCTAGCAACGGTTTCTGCGACATCTTGCAGCCGAAACAGGAGTTTCATGATTTCGTCATGTTGCTTTTCGACGACGCTCCGGATCAGAAACTCGAAAGGATAGCTGGCCCAGTTGCATTCGCTGGCCGATCTTGGCGGTTTGCGCGGGGCGGAATCTGCTGTGTCGTTATCGCGCGTCGTGCAAATGGAGCGTTCGGTGAATTGCGGCCTGAAAAGCCTCGCTACATCGCTCTTTGTGGAGGAATGAGTACGCTTTGCGAGTGTTTGGTGGACTGTCCTCATTGTTCAACCTCACAGACGGGATAAACATCCTTACAATTTCAACGTCGTTTGGATTTGGCTGGCGCATACGCGAAGATGTGGTTGGCGATCCGACGTTACAGGCCGGCGTGGGGGCAACGTGTGCTCCCGGCGAGGGTCCTGATGGTGCGGCGAGGGTTGCCCTTCGGGGCGCGCATCGGAGGATTCCGGTCGAGTGATTGAAGGTCGCAGTTGCTCTCCCGGGCGGCGCCACATTTCGACGACGAAGTAGGGGGCACACGCACCGCAGAGCCAGATGAGTCGGCGGCGTGTCACGTCCGTGTTCTGCTGTATTTCATCAACGCAGTAGATGCTTCCGTCCCGTAGGTAATCCGATTCTCGGCGACATCTGGGATTTGCGCAAACCATGTAGTTCTCTCCGAAGGAGCATTGCCCATTTAGGTGTCAGTCGACACCAACACTTCCCCGAAGATGCTGATTCCTCTACGGAGACAGTCTTGATATTGCAGCCCGGTCGAACTGCTGTTCGGACCGTTCCAAGCGTAGGCAGATTTACCGTGCTCGGCGGAATGAGAAATGCACGGCGGCGAGAATAAACTTCGGCAAATCGACGGCGATTCAGGGTGCTGCCGCAGGCGATTGCCCCGAAGATGTCACGGATGGAGATGGACTATCGAGTTGAGCAACACTCTTCAGTGCTTGCAATATCCCCTGAGTTCTTCCCGCTTGGCTGTGACCAACGTCACACTAAATAGAGAAAATAGCGATTTGCCTGGGCGACAGCCGAAATCTCGGCAATTGCTGCAGAATGCACAAGCGCCAAAGACCCTTCAAAGAGGATTTGAAACACCCGTTCCTTCGTCCTTTATCAGAGCCCTCAGCCCTATATTCTCTGCCACCAACGCCCCTGGCCCATCCCCCGGAAATTCGTCAATATCCTGGGGACCAGGGCATCCCAGCATAACCGACTGATTGTCCTTCACTTGTGTCCATCCGGAAGGCCGATTCGACAGATTTAGAGTCACAACTCTGTCTTTTATGACCGGAGCCTACGCGGTGAGAAAATCACGCCAGGAGCGGTTAGCCAGGCATGGGTGACGCGAATCACGGTAACGGCTGTCATGGAAGGATATTGTGAAAATCGCGCTATGGAATCGGATTACCTCCTTTCGATAGATTGTGTGCGAAGCGCGGCACAGCCATTGAAGGGTGCCCCGAACGACCTTGACTCGCTGGTGGATTTCGTAGGTGACGCCCGCTTTGTGCTGCTTGGTGAGGCCTCGCACGGGACTCATGAGTTCTATCGTGAACGCGCACGCATCACCAAACGTTTGATTCTTGAAAAGGGTTTCCAGGCAATCTGCCTGGAAGCAGACTGGCCTGACGCATACCGAGCTAACCAGTATGTTCACGGAAAGCCCGGTGACGATAATGCTGTGCTGGCCCTGCAGGGATTTCAGCGCTTCCCGGCATGGATGTGGCGGAACGCCGACGTACTCGACTTCGTTGGCTGGCTGCGTGATTACAATGACTCCGCCCAACATAAAGTCGGCTTCTACGGGTTGGATCTCTATAGCCTCCATGCTTCGATGCGGGTTGTCCTAGACTACCTTGATAAGGTTGATCCCCTTGCGGCGGCTCGCGCCCGCCACCGCTATGCCTGTTTCGAGAACTTCGGCGAGGACCCGCAAGCCTATGGATATGCTGCGGGACTTGGCCTCAGTCATACATGCGAATCCGAAGTGGTCGCTCAACTTGTGGAGTTGATGGAGAGTGCAACCGCGTACACGCGGAATGACGGGACAGGAGCCCAAGAGGCATTCTTTTCGGCCGAACAGAACGCTCACCTGGTTAAAAGCGCCGAAGAGTATTACCGGACAATGTTCCGAAGGCAAACCTCGTCCTGGAACCTTCGCGATGCACATATGGTGGAGACTCTCGGCAGGCTTGCCCAGTACCTGAGTACCGATAGAAAGCCTGCCAAGCTCATCGTGTGGGCGCACAATTCGCATATCGGCGACGCCAGAGCTACTCAAATGCAGAGAACCGGACAGTGGAATGTCGGCCAACTTGTCCGCCTGGAGTATCCCCACGATTGCAGGCTGATCGGATTCACAACCTACACCGGAACAGTAACAGCGGCCAGCAATTGGGATGAGCCTGCGCAGTGCAAGACTGTACCTCCGGCGAGGCCTGACAGTTACGAAGCTCTGTTTCACGACACCGGCATTTCCAATTTCTTGGTTTCCTTTGGACAAGGTTCAAACATTTCGGTCCTATTGGAGCAGCCACGCCTCGAGCGAGCTATCGGCGTTATCTACAGGCCCGAATCTGAACTGGCCAGCCATTACTTCACCGCTCGCCTTTCCAGGCAATTCGACGCAGTCATCCACCTGGATCACACTCGCGCTGTAGAGCCTTTGGAAGAATTTGCACAAGTAAAAGACGCAGAGCCTGCCGAGACTTATCCCTCTGGGATTTGAGTTTCGGGCTCGGCATCGTACGAAAGGGCCGCGTCCCAAATCTCATAAATGCCGGGAGGGCGATCCGGCATAGAACGCGAACCTAGGGGGAGGGCTATGGCCTTCAAAAGACTCATCTTCGAACCCAAGGCCAGGGATCATATTCTCGCCGGCGCAAAACTCCTGACTGATGCAGTTCGTATAACGCTAGGGCCAAAATCCAAGTGCGTCCTGATCGAACGCCCCTTCGGTAAGCCCATTGTGTGCAACGACGGAGTAACGATCGCGAAGGAAGTATCTCTGGAGTGCCCAGAAGAGAATCTGGGTGCGAGCATGATGCGGGAAGCAGCGGAACGCACAGGAGATGCCGTAGGCGACGGCACCAGCACGGCAACGATTCTTGCGCACGCGATTCTTGCTGAGGGACTACGCAATATCGCGGCAGGAACCAGCGCAATTGAGATCAAGCGTGGTCTGGATCGCGGCCTCAAGCTTGTCGTAGAGGAACTGCGTCGAATCTCGAAGCCGGTTGCGGGTCGCAAGGAGCGCGTTCAGGTGGCGACGGTTTCTGCGCACAATGACGCAAGCATTGGTGAGTTGGTCGCAGATGCCGTGGAAAGAGTTGGCGTGGAAGGAGTGGTCTCAGTCGAAGAAGGCAAAGGCACGGAGACAACCCTGGAGGTTGTGGAAGGTATGCAGTTCGATCGAGGATATCTCTCCGCCTACTTTGTGACGAATACCGAGAAGATGCATGCGGAGTTGGAAGACCCGTTCATTTTGATCTGCGATAAGAAGTTGAGCGCGATCCAAGAGCTCTTACCGTTGCTGGAGAAGACGGCCACGGCGGCGCGCTCGCTGCTCGTGATTGCCGAAGATGTAGAGGGAGAGGCCTTGGCGACCCTGGTGGTGAACAAGCTTCGCGGTATTCTCATTTGCGCGGCTGTGAAGGCTCCGGGATTCGGCGATCGGCGCAAGGCGATGCTGGAGGACATTGCGATCCTAACCGGAGGCCGACTCCTCGCCGAGGAGCTGGGCGTAAAGCTGGAGGATATAAAGCTGGAAGATCTGGGTACGGCAAAGCGTGTAGTCATCGATCGCCAAGCTACAACGATTATTGAAGGTGGCGGCGCGAAAGCGGCAATTCAAGGCCGATGCGAGGAACTGCGAAGAGAAATCGAGGAAGCAACTTCCGATTACGACCGCGAGAAGCTACGAGAGCGTCTAGCGAAGCTCGCAGGAGGAGTGGCTGTGATTCGCGTGGGCGCTCCCTCTGAGGCGGAAATGAAGAACCTCAAGGAGGCGTTCGAAGACGCGATCAGCGCGACCAAAGCAGCAGCGTCAGAAGGGATTGTCCCGGGGTGCGGACTGGCCCTGCTGCGCGCAGCGGGAACGGTGGCAGATGAGGAGACAAAGCATGCCGGGGACGACCGCATCGGCTTGCATGTACTGCGGCTTGCGCTGGAAGCGCCAACTAGACAGATTGCCGCGAACTCCTCGGCTGATGCTGGCGTCGTGGTTGAGCGGATGCGTTCGGGTAGCGCAAACTTTGGATTCAACGCGGCAACCGGCGAATATGTTGATTTGCTGGAGGCGGGGATTGTCGATCCCACAAAGGTTGTGCGCGTTGCCTTGGAGAATGCGGTCTCAGTGGCCAGCGTTCTTCTGCTGACGGAGGCAACGCTGACGAATATCCCGGAGAAGAAGACTGGGCATCAAGCTGGAGAGGATTTCGAATCCTAAGTCTGCGGCTTGAGAGAAGCGATATGCTCTCGGGCCAGAATGCCACGTGTGTTCATCTTTTACCGCCCGTGTGTGGTCCCGCTGAGTCTCGCGGGAGTGCCACCAGACCGAGACGGCTACCGAGTCCACAATAGGCAGTGGATGCTCCGGATCCATCGTAGGAGACTTTGGAATACGGCCCAGGCTGTTGCCGCAATTCACATCGGGACGCGCGGGATCGCAACGTGCGAATTGCGAAGCGATCGCATTTGAACGCCTTTTGAGGCGACGCGGGAAAACAAGCACACTTTGGCCGGTTAACAGACCGAGGCACTCATGCTTTTGGCAACTTGCTTTGGCCCAGTTCGGCGGTTTGTTTTGGCCCACCCCTTGGAACGTTGAGTTTAAGAGGGTATTGTTCGATTCTGCTGGAGCGTAGCCCGAAGGGCGAAGCGGCAGCAGAACCGAACGGCGACACCTCGAGGGACTACACTTTGCGCTTCTTCCCCAGCGTTCTGCGGAAGCGGTACGATTCGGCGCCGGTCTCGATGATGTGGGCCTGGTCGGTTAATCGGTCGAGAACGGCTTTGCACAACCTTGCATTGGTGAACACCTGTGGCCACTCGGAGAACGGCAGGTTAGTCGTTACGATTACGGCGGCCTTTTCAGCTCGTTCTGCGATGACCTGGAAGAGCAGCTCGGCGGCGACCTCGGCCAGCGGAACATAACCCAACTCGTCGATCACGATCAGTTCAACAGTGGCCCACCGTTTCAGCATGCGCGTGAGACTCTGGTCGCGCTGGGCTTCGACGAGCTGGTTGACCAGTGCCGCCGCGGTGGTGAAGCGAACGCGTTTCCTCTGGCGGCAGGCGGCGATGGCCAGCCCGGTTGCCAGATGGGTCTTTCCAGTGCCGGGTTCGCCGACCAGAAGTACGGGTTCAGCGCGATCAAGATAGCCGCCCTCGGCCAGGGCGCGGATGCGCGAGGCCGGGATGTGCGGCGACTGCGCGAAGTCGAACTCCTCCAGGGTTTTCATCCGCGGCAGATGCGCGTCCTTAAGGCGCAACTCGATCGAGCGTCGTTCGCGGTCCTCAACCTCACCCTGCAGCAGCGCTTCCAGATAGTGAAGGTGGGAGTGGCTCTGTCTGCCGGCTTCTTCAGCCAGCGATGCGAACTGTGTTCCGACGGAGGCCAGACGCAAGGACTTGCAGTGCTGGGCGATGCTGGCGGCTTCCATGCTCATGGCTGCACCTCGTTGACTCCCAGCAACTGGTTGTACTCGGTCATGGTGGGCAACGGCCGTTCGTACGCGGCGAGTGCGCCGATCTCGACCGTCTGATGGGCGGTATGTTGCAGTTGATCGGACATTAACAGATGACGGATCGCGGCCACATCCGTGCAGCCTAACTCAAGCGCCGCGACGACACAGGCTTCGAGCTTCGCGTGGCCGAACTCGCGCCCCATACGGATCACCTCCACCATGGACCGTGCGCCGGCCTGGCGTCCGTGTCTGCCCGTCATCTGATCCCATAGCCGGTCATAGCTCTCTGGCCATCGTCCTTGCGCCCGCCACAGGGCCAGGGGCTTGGATCCCTGCAGGGCTCCCGGCTTCTGTTCCAGCACGTCGAGATAATGTTCCAGGTCGAGGATCTGTCGCCCGCGATCATAGCTGCGCTCATGCTCGGCGACGCGCACTCCGCCCTGCCGGAACTCGACCATGCTGGAGTAGACGCGAGCCTCGACAACGGAGCCCGGCTTCAGCGGCACGGAGTAGAAGTTGGTGCGCACCTTCGCGCAGCCCGCCTGATCGACACGCGGGAAGCTCACTTCGGCCAGGTCGAAGTCTTCGGCGGGAAGCGGCAACAGATGCTCCTTTTCGATGAGCAGCAACGCGCCAACACTCTGGGTGCGCCCCGCGATCATGCGGTTCTCATCCTGACGGCAATCTGCGAACAGCCTGGCGTTCAGATCCGCAAGATCCCTGGCCGCCGGCACGGGGACCCAGTGGTTGCGGCGGAAGTAGCCTACTTCGCCTTCCACGCCACCCTTTTCATGGCCTTCGCCGGGTGTGCAGAAGCTGGCCTCATACTGCCAGTGCGAGCGGAAGGCGATGAACCGGGCTGTCAGTTCCCGCTCATAGCCGCGCAGAATCTTCTTCACTGCGCTGGTCAGGTTATCGTAGCGAAGCTTGCCGAAGACCCCGCCGAAGTAGTGAAATGCCAGCTCGTGGGCTTCCAGAAATGCCTGCTGCGTGGCCCGAAAATACGCCCGGTGATAGGCTGCGCCACTGGCCATCGAGCGCATCGAGAACACCTGCAACTTGATCCGCTCTCCGTCCAGATCAGCGAACGCTTCGTACCAATCGATCTGCGCCTCGACGCCAAGCTCGTAACTCTGTGGCACGAATGTCTCGCGACGCGCAAAACCCAGCTCCTGCTTCCGCCGCTCTACATACTGACGAACCGTACGCTCGGCCGCCGTGCATCCCGGCACCTCCACGCGCACCCGTTCCCAGATGCGCTTGGCCGTATGCCGCTGCTTGCGTGGCGCCTTCCGGTCGGCAGTAAGAACTGCATCGATAAACGCCGCCGCCGGCGCCATCTTCAAATGCGGTCGTTCGGTCTTCTTCCGCTGCGCCGGCACGGCGCTCCGCACTGCCTCCCGCACCATGCGCCGATGCACACCCAGCTTCCGCGCCACACCGATAATCGATCCGGCTCCAAACTCATACTCCCGGCGAATCTGCTCGTAAAGCTCCACCTTGGCTCTCCAGTCCAACTCCCGCCCCCGTCCTAAGCTCACGCTCAGTCCAGACTAGGAGTTCGTTCTGTCCAAGGGGTGGGCCAAAACAAACCGCCGAAGTGGGCCACTTCATAATGCCGGAATCTCATCGAAGCGAGAATAGGGAACGAAAAGTCGGCGAGTATGGAGGGATTGCTTCACGGTACGAGCCTAGGCACTGTAGCGGATACTGTGGCGAGTGCCCGTCTTTTTAGCATAGGTCATCGGAGGGCTTAACGTAGACTGGATCGTTTGCCAGCCAAGACGCGGCCAATACCTCAAACGCTTTTTGAGCCGCATGTAGGTCTGGATATTCGCCATACTCCGTGCGAAAGCCATTGGGGAAATGCTCAACTGTCCACTTCCCGTTGGGCTTCTTGAATGGATTTGTTGGGCCGGAATATTTTGCTTTGTCCATGCAACGAGCTTAAACCGATGGGCGACCCATGCGGTAATTTCCTCTTTCCAACATGGTTGCTGTCTTTCCGTTGATTGGAGGTCTGGCAGGTCAGTGGACTATGCCGGACTCGCTGGACCTTCGCAGGAAGTCCGCTCAATCCGGTCGAGTCCAGACTAGGGGCGGACTTGTAAGGTGCTGAGAACTCATGGAGTTGCGCTCCTAGTCCGCTCAGTCCGCATTAATTAGATTGAAGATCGCAGAGAAGCGAGTGATTCTTTTGACAGCGACGGGGCCTTTCGCGCCAGCTCAAGGCATAACGCGACGAGAAGGAGAGAGACGAGCACGACAAGCGAAGGATGCTGACTGCAACCAAACATCACCGGCCCTTACCATTGATCGCATCCTCAATTGCGCTGAGTCGCTTCACGACTTCGGCGTGACGCTCCTTCGAAAAGACGTCAAACACAACTATCATGACGGCAAGAACCAGTGAGATTGCCGCCGAGAGTCCCGGACGGATACCGCCGATCCAACGAAGCACAACCCAAAAGAACGCCGAGTAAAACACAACCGCCGCAAGAACCGCTGCCGGAGTTTCTGAGTCATTCTCGTATCGTGTCATCACAGTTCCCCCCTCATCCCCAGAGTGTTTTTCTATTTGCGGCCCGAACCCTTTGTCCTGAGCGTCTTTGTCTCAATCGCCAACTTGTGAGCCTTGCCTTCAGCATCGCGCAGGTAAAGGTCCATACCCACTACCGCGAACTTGACCGGCGTGTTGATCGTGACATCCAGAGCCTCGTCGCGGTGTTTGGTTTTCATCTCCGCCGTGTAGATATATTTGGCGTTTTCAATCGTGAATTGCCAGACGATGTAGACCGTCGTGACCGTCCTGCCCACACCGTTGTGGCTTCTCCAGCCGTAGACGTAGGGCTGGCTTTTTTCGGTGACATTCCGGAGCGTGCCCGTCTTCCATGCGGAGTTGGGAATTTTCTTAGCAAAAGCGGCGGGGGTGGCAGCGAAGGGGACAAGCAAGAAGAGTGACAGGAGAACGGGCAGGCGGGCAGGAGTTGCAGCGCTGTGTTGCGGCACGGGCTTCATTGGCTTCCTTTCGTTGACATCGGTTTCGGGATAGCGTGTGTTCATCGTGCGGGCGATGACGGGTGATCCTCAAACCATTTCCGCGCCCGCTCCTGTACGCGGGAGAGTTCGGCTGGGGGCAGATTAGATGCGGCTTGGTTGCGGTTCCTTGCCGCGATAGCAGCATCCGCAGAATCGAGCTTTCCCGCCGCAGCTAAATCAAACCAGAAGTAGGCTTCCGCGTAATCTTGAGGCACACCCTGGCCCTTCGCGTAAAGCGTGCCGAGGTTCAATTGTGCTGGGGCAAAGCCTCGGTCGGCACTCTCTCTGTACCACTGCGCAGCTTGTGAATCGTCTTGCGGTACGCCGTCACCGTCATTGCAAAGTACACCCATCATGAACTGAGCCCCTGCAAAGCCCTGATCCGCCGCCTTTCGATACCACTGTGCGGCCTGAGTGTAATCTTGGGGCACTCCATGGCCTGAATAGAAGAAAGCCCCGAGGTTCTGTTCGCAGAATGCGACACCCCGCTCAGCGGCCTTCTTCACCCAAAAGGCCGCCTTGGAATAGTTCTGCGGAACACCGACGCCGTCTTGATACATCAGCCCGACACCGCACTGTGCTTCGGCGATGCCTTGCTCAGCGGCCTTCAGATACCACTCTGCGGCCAGTGCATTGTCTTTGGGAACACCCGGACTTCCCGAGTACAGCAGCCCCAAGTTGTATTCCGCATTGGCGTTCCCTTGCGCTGCGACCTTGCCGTACCAGAAAACAGCTTTCGTATTGTCCTGCTTGACACCATTTCCGTACTGATAGTCCTCGCCGAGCGAGAACTGTGCCTCAGCATCGCCGCTTTCAGCCTTCGCCTTGAGTGCAGCAATCTTCTGGACCGTAGTTTTGGAGGTCTGCGCCGCCGCGACGGTGTGGGGGGCGTTGGGATCGAACGCCGGTTCTTTCTGCCCCGCGGTTTTGGCAGTCTGCGCCGCCGCGCATGTCACCACCAACACCAGCACCCCGGCCACACACCAGAACATTTTGGACATTTTCAGTTACCCCAGAATCGCACGTCAGTGTCTTATGCGACGCAATGCAGGCTCATGCTAACGCCATGCTGGGGGCATGGCAAGCGACATTTGCGTGCGCGTAGGGCGCAAAATCAAAGAGTTGCGCCGCGCGAAGGGATGGTCTCAGCAATTGCTGGCGGTCCATGCCGACCTGGAGCGGGCGCACTTGTCGCGGCTGGAACTAGGCAGGCGGGAAGCCTGTTTGAGGGCACTGGAGCGGATCGCGCGGGCGCTGGACGTTGAGGTTGAGGGCTTGGTGCGGCGTGGCTAGGCTGGCGATGCGTGCGCGTTGCGCTTGGCCCTCACCGGTGCCGTCTCATAGAGAGGTGGTGGAACTGGAGGAAGAGTCTTCTTCTCAATCAAAACAAATTGTCGATGGTTCCCGGAATCGGAGCGCTAAAGCCCAAGGACAACAACTGCTAATGACACAAGGGCGATCAGGAAGCATAGAGAACCCCAGCCACGATGCTTCTTAATGAACAACCCGATGCCAGTCAGCGTGAAAATTGTGAATATCAGCATAGTCATACTTCCCTGATATGGAGTGACCTGTCTACCCCTGCAGATCTATGGGGTTGTCTTTGTTGTTGTTCGAGTTCAGGACCAGCCGCAGCCAGGGCAGTTTTGGGCGACGATTGATCAGTCTGATATTCGCGG
>JAKAAZ010000287.1 GCA_021802085.1 Acidobacteriota bacterium | reverse complement strand
AAACGGCACAGAAAGCCTGCTATAAGCTACCAACGGGATTACGGCCTGCGCCCCCCAGATCGAACACCAACTCTGCAAACCGCTGAATCGGCCTTGGCAAAACGCTATGCCCGACAGACTCCTAGCCCCAAGTTCGTCATGAAAGAGGCCGCAGATGGCCTAAGTGGTTCAGAATCAGTTCAGGCTATCGCCGAGTTTGCACTACATTCGCGTTGAAACCGGAGATGTTCTGGCAGTCTGATTCCGAGCTGCCGGAGCAAAGATTTCTGCTCTGCCGTTGGCTCGGTGATCCGCCGCAGTCTGATTTCGCGACCGTCGGTGGTGGGCTGAATGATGTCGGCGCTCTGCAGTGTGGAGAGCAGCACGATGGCTCTCATCGGCGTCATGGGCTGGGCGTTATCGACTCCACTTACCGATGGCTGTGACACAACCGGCGGCCGGCCTTTCAGCAGTTGTTTTAGGGTGACCCATAAGGCGTAGCCGGGGAATGCGACCAGGATGTGCGCTTTCACGCGCGGCTCCAGCTGATGGAACAAGGGCCTGACGGAAAGCTCGCTCTTCAGCGTCCGGAAGGAGGCTTCGGCCTCGGTCAGCTGCATGTACTTGGACCACAGCTCCTCGGCCGTTTCCGCGGTGAGGTTGGTGCGCAACAAATATGCGCCCTCGCGCGCTTCGCGCCAGTTCCTGCGATCTTGCCTGATCTGCCAGAACAAGCGAACACCCTCGGCCGTATCGCGCAGATTGAGGTCGTACAGATCGTTCACCTGCGGATGCCGGGCCTGAATCTTTCCCAGTCGCCGCTCCATCTTGTTGCGGTCTTTCAGTTGGCCTGTGGCGATGGCTTGCAAGAGGGCAGGTCTGCACTCATCGCGTTTTCAGAAACCGCCATTGAGACAACAGGACGTACTTCCCTCCGACAGGTCAAAATAGCCGAAACTGTCAATTCGTGACGAACTTGGGCTAAGTGCGTGAACCACTGGGTCGGCCCTAGTTGAGCTTTCATTTTGTGTGGCGCATGTTTCGCATACAGTAGAAAGTATGATTCATGTTCCGCGCATAATTCCCGCCGATCAGTTGCGCCTGATGGTATTCGACCTGGACGGAACGCTGATCGATTCGCGAGTCGACCTGACGCAGTCCGTCAACGCGATGCTGCGACACCTGGGGCGACCCGAACTGCCGGAGGATGTAATTGCCAGCTACATCGGCAACGGGGCCGGGATGCTGGTGCGTCGCGCCCTGGGCGATCCACATGATCCCGCGCAGATGGAACAAGCCATCGAGTATTTCCTGGCCTACTATCGCGAGCACAAGCTGGACACCACCTACGTGTATCCAGGGATGTTGCCATTGCTGGACGCGCTGCGCAATCACCCGCACCAGCCGTTGCTGGCGGTGCTGACGAACAAGCCGGTGGGCCCGTCGCGGGCCATCTGTGAAGCGCTGGGGCTGTCGGAAGGGATGTTTCGCATCTACGGCGGCGACAGCTTCGACACGAAAAAGCCGGATGCGCTGGGGTTGAAGACATTGCTCCGCGAAGCCAACGCAGAGCCGTATCAAGCGGTGATGATTGGGGACTCGGATGTCGACGTTCTCACCGCAAAGAATGCCGGGACCTACTCCATTGGCTGTAGTTACGGCCTATCGCCGCACACGCTGGAGATCGTTCCGCCGGATCTGCTGATCCACGCCCCCTCGGACTTGATCCAGCTGCTGGCGCGGTAAGTGGATTTTCTACGAATCAAATGAGCGCGGTTGCCTGACTTGCCGGTTGCCGAGAACGCGTTCGAGCGGGACGGCGTAGGCGACCGTCTGGATGCCATCGCCTCGATACGACTGCAGATACATGCGATGCTCCGGGCATAACTCGCGCATCAGCAGCGGCAGGCGCCAGAGGTCTTGCTGCGAATGATAGACGCAGATTGCGAGGATCGGGCGGTCGCGCTGAATCACCTGCTTCGCTCCCAGCAGCGCATCGTATTCGCCGCCTTCGATGTCCATTTTGATCATGGAAACGCGCCGGGCAGCGAACATGACGTCGATGGGAACCATCTCGACGAGTATCTGCCCCTGATCCGAAACCTTGGAGACGGCACTGCCCGTATCGTCAAACCGAACGGTGCCTCGCGTCGACCCGATTGCGCAGGGGTGAAGGCGAATTTTATCGCGGAGGATGGGCGGAAGAGTCGCTACATAACTGGCGAGACGAGCAAACGAGTGCGAGTCGGCTTCGATGGCGTGAATTCTCTCGAAGTCCATGTTGAGATCGATCACGCTGCGAATCGTGTCTCCGTCGAAAGCGCCGCAGTCGAGGAAGACATCTTCGGGCTCGAGTTCAAAAACACCTGGCAGAAAATACGATTCCGCGATGGCTGGCTCGGCCAGCGCGAACGGATCGCCCAAAGCGCGTAGCTGGACTTGCGCCAGGTACTCCGCGCGCGACGCATCGTCGGCCCAGATTTCCGCGGCTCGAAGTACCGCATCGGAGTGCATATACACCTTATGGGGACGATCATAAAGCAGGAAGGGCGGAAATATTTCCGGAAACCGGCAAGCAATCGGCTCGCTACTCGATATGTGGGCACATCCCAAGTAGCCGAGTTGCTGGAAAGTCTCTCGGAACCAATGATTTTCATTGCGGATGGCAATGAAAAAGACCGCATCCTTTCCGAACCGTTCCCCCGCTTCGTCCGGAGGAAGAACTGGAAGGCCCTCCACCGACGTGCCCCATAGGGCGGAATTGTTATCGGAAATGGCGAGGGGCTTGACTCCCAGCACATGCAGGGCGGCCAGAACGCGACGGCCCATATTTCCGGCACCGAAGATGACACAGCGCCCATGTCGATCCGCAAGCAGGATGTCCAAGGCGGTTATTTCGCGCTCTTTGACGTGCGCGAGCGATTCGGAAAAAATCTCATGAAGCGTTGCTTCCAGGCCGTCGGCAGAACAGTCTGAAAATGGGGCAAATACGCAACGAGGGGATTCCATCATGTTCCATCCCTTCAATTTCTTGCTTACGTTATTTTTTTAGTCTTGCAGTGGTGCCACAATCATATTCGATAAAAACTCATTTCTGTCAAGAAACGGCCATAAATCTTCAAGCGGCCTGGAGACGAACGATCCGTCGGCCTTTTGCATTGAGGAGAGTCGAGGCGCCCTGGTTTCGTCGGGAATCACGTGGACATCGCACAGGACCGGTCCCGGCGAATCCAGGACAGCGCGTACATCACGGCGCAAATTTCGCTGATCGGCGATCACTGCGGATCGGATTCCGTAGGCCGCGGCGATTTTCTCGAGGCTCGGCACAGTCAACCCCGTAGGGCGGTCGCAGCCGATGCTGGCCTGTCCAAAGTAATTCTTCTGCGAAGCGCGAATCGAGGCATAGCCATCGTTATTCAAAACGAAAAACTTAATCGGTAAATTGAGCCGCGCCACCGTTTCCAGCTCCTGAATATTGAACTGGAAGCCACCATCCCCGTCGACGCAGATCGTCTGCCTGCGCCCGGCCGCCAGACACACGGCGATCGACATGGGAAGCCCGAACCCCATGCTGCCAAGGCCAGCGGTGTGATAAATACGCTGACCGGTGCGGGTGGGACAGGCCAGCAAAAAGATTTCAATGCCGGCGCCGGAGCTGCCGGAAACCATCTGATCCTTCGCGTCCGTTTCGGCGCCAATCACCTCCGCC
>JAKAAZ010000045.1 GCA_021802085.1 Acidobacteriota bacterium | reverse complement strand
TCCACCACAAACCCGACCCGCAAAGCAGACCGATACAGTCAACTGGAAGCCGCCTACCACAAGGCCGACAAGGCCATCGAGAACATCGTCGACCTGTTACAAGCCGCCTGATGTTCCTGCATGTTTGCAGAAGTATTTTTGTCTACGAATTCCGATCCAAGAATCTAGTTCAACTGCATAATGCAATCGCAGTTGAGTTACGCCGGTCAGGTCTATCATTTTTTGCTGCTGGACACAGGAGTGAGGCGTTGGGCTGTTTGGCCTAGGTCCTGAGTTCGAACAAAGATCATCGACTTATTGCTGGAATAGACCATCTTCCAGTTGGGGAGTAACGGCAGTACATGCGCCATGGGTGATGTGCGGGTCAACAGGCAAAAATTGATGGCGTACTTGTCTAGAAGAGTATTTGGGTTGCTCTGCAGCAGCGCCCACTTGCCAAATTGCGCGAGCACGCCTGTCCACTCGAAAACGTCGCCGCGACCATCGACAAACACCGGGTATTCCGGCGCCGCCCAGATCAGGTATCCGCCATATCCATAGTCGTTCAGCATGGGCGCGGAAAGGTGGTGGACCTGGATAAACTCGACCGCCTTCACTGGACTCCCGTCATCTACCTGCTGGGTCAGGTTCTGACGGCTGGGAAAACCCCACGTCAAGACCAGCAGAGAAACTGCAATCAAGACTGCATTTGGCAGTGGACGATCTCGGGCAGCGTCATATCCGTCCCAGCAACTGGAAAGAAGTCGCGACAGCACAGGCGCTGCCAATATGCCAAAGACGAATAGCATTCGCCGATGACTGGCTGCCAGCCAAGTGCCAAGTGCGAGCACCACCAGTTCATCCCAAAATAAATCAGACCGCTGCGCGATGACGAGAAGAAACATGCATCCGAGCACAATCAAGAGTCCAAGTCCCCGGCCGCCAGTCATCGTGGGCGGCATCCACTCTTCCGATTGGCTGAGGCCGATCGGCTGATGGAACAGCGTATTCAGTGGGTAGAAGACCTGTTTCGCACCAACCGGATTGAGGAAAAGCACAACTGCCGAAAACAGGAGCGCCAGCATCAGCATTTTGCGACGGTGCGGATCCCATGGCAACGCCACGAGCGAGCCTATCCGGAAATTAAAGAAAGAACAAAAAAGAAACGCGAATGCCAGCAGAAGTCCAAGAAAGAAAGACCCGTGGCAGTTCACCCACACCGCAAATAGCGGCGGCAAGAAGAAGAACCAACGTGGATTGCCAGTACGTCCCAGTTGCATTAGCAGCAACTCGATGATGAGCAGAAGATAGCCAATCATCTGGGGGCGTATTGCAAGGCCGGCGGTCGCGAAGAACCAAATCGCCATGGCCCCGAGAAAGGCCACCTTGGCATTTCCGGAATACAGCGTGCACAACACATACCCAACGATCAGCAGGACTATGGTCGAAAGGCATAACCCGAGCATCAAGCCGGAATATCCGCCAAGTCTGTAAGCGCCATAGATAAGCGTCTGCGCAAGCCATTCGTGTGGCACCCAAGCATGGTGATTCGTGGTGTAGGAGAAAATGTCTGTAGTCGGAATCGTGTGGGTGGTCCAGATAATCTGGCCCGTTTTCAGGTGCCACCACATGTCTGGGTCGTCGAAGCGAGAGCGCACGGTCAACACACCCAGGACTGACAGAAGGCACGAGAGCATGACTGGAAAGGAAAATGCCCTTCGCCAAACAGCAAGATGCGCGTGAATGCCGGCACGGGGGGGCGTCACGGACACCGCCGTCAAGCAGTCCCCATCTCATGGCCTTCTCGTTCGGAAAGAGCGCCTTCCTCGGAAAGCCTGATCAGACGATGCAGATAAGCGCGTGAAATTTGCAGGCTGCGCGCAGCCAGTGTTTTGTTCCCCCGGTTATCTCGCACGGCCGCTGCGGCCAGCCTGATCTTGTAATCGCGAAGTTGCCGCTCGAATGAACCGGCGGGACGATAATCCTCGATGTTGACGACACTCTCCTCCTGAATTTCCTGGGGTAAATCTTCCGCGTGGATGACGGTATCGTGAGAAACGATAATGGCGCGTTGAATCACGTTCTCCAATTCGCGTGCATTGCCGGGCCAGGAATACGCTTGTAGCAGACCCATAGCCGCTGGATCGATCTCCTCAATGTCTTTTTCATGCATCTCGGAATAATGTCGCAGAAAGTGTCTGGCAATGAGCGGAATATCTTCCGGGTGCTCCTGGAGAGGCGGTATATCGATTCTCATAACATTGATGCGGTAATAAAGGTCCTGCCGGAAAGTTCCCTGCGCGACCATTTCAGCCAGGTTCTGGTGGGTGGCGAAAACCACGCGTGCCCGCAAGGGAATCAGCCGGCTGCTACCGAGCCGGCTGAATTCGCGTTCCTGCAAGACTCGCAGAAGCTTCACTTGGGTGCTCAAGCTAAGTTCGCCGATTTCGTCCAGGAACAGCGTGCCGGCGCCCGCCTGCTCCAAATAGCCCTGCCGCAAGCCGACAGTGCCGGTGAAGGCGCCTTTTTCGTGGCCGAACAACTCGGCTTCGATCAGTGTTTCCGGAATGGCTCCGCAGCATACGGCCACAAACGGCTGTCCCGAACGATTGCCAAGGTTATGAATGGCGCGGGCGGTCAATTCTTTGCCAGTCCCGCTTTCTCCAGTGACAAGCACAGAAGTATTGACATTGGCGACGCGGCGCACCAGTTCGTATACCTGGCGTATTTGCGGGCTGGATCCGATCATCCGATCACAGCTGCTGACCGCCTCCAATTGCTGTTGCACGGCTTCCAGCTTCCGCTTGAGCGAGCGGCTCTCATAGGCGCGCCGCAACATCGCTTTCAGTTCGACAATGGAAGGCGGCTTGCGGCAGTAGCTGTGTGCACCCTGGCGGATGAGCTCCAGCGCGGCAGATCGAAGACCGTCGTCCGCAAGCACTACTGGAGAAATATTCGATGCGACGATTCGCTCCGAGCAGGCAATTCGCAGTTGCAGCAAACTGTGATTGGTATCGAGGTCGAGAACCACAACGTCACATGCTCCAGCGGAGAACAAGCGATGAATCCCTTCTTCATCGGGTTCTAGCACAATTTGAAATTCTTTTCCCAAGGCAGAGGACAGAAGCTGCTGAAGCTTGCGGTCCTCAGAAAATAGTGCAATTCGGATCATATTTGTGATCTCCAATCGTTCTTGCACGACGGCAGTCAACGGAACTGCTCCAATTGGGGTGGTGGAGAGTCGTGCATTCTTAAACTGCTACCTACCGCGGGGACCGGCTGGCGTAGGTCGCTCGTGTCTGGAAATTCACGGAGTGATGTATTCGTAGCAGAGGTTGCGGAAAAAGTCGATGAAACTTTAGTAATACACCGAATAGCTATCTGATTTATGGTCGAAACGCTATCAGCGCGATTCAGATCATTTCAATGCCGTCTTGCGAGGAGCACTTGGCGCTTCACTTGCTATCTTTCATTCCTAAGACGCGCGACGGGTGGGCTTCTCGCTCCTGAGATGCATGATCGGCGCTATCCAATTTGCGTTCCGAGCCGATGATCCATACGGGCTGTACTCTCTCGATTCGCCACCGGGGGATGGAACGGTTCGACCGCTGGGTGTATCCGTTCCATCCGCCGCCGTTATTTGCCTCTTGTCTGCCTGGGTCGACCGCTCAGCGCTACATTCCGGATTCCGCAGGGTGTATTCGCCGCTTCACTTACTTGCACCCCCTGTAAACAACCGTGCACACCAACCCTTGTAACAAGACCCATAAGGCATTGAATTCAGACTCGTAGCGCCTCCGACCGATTTGGAAGGAAGATTGCACACCCACCATCGTCCCTACAAAGGGAGAAAGAGTTGGTGTATGCATTCGATTGCCTGGTGGCCGACCCTTATCGTTCTCGCCGTCGCAACGTATACCGATCTGCGCAGTTGTCGTATTCCAAACTGGCTGGTATTGCCGTTCCTGGTGGCAGGAGTCGGGGTATCCGGCTGGATGCAGGGTTGGCACGGGGTTGGGCAGAGTTTCCTGGGTATTGGCCTGGGAGCCTTGGTTCTCGGATTTCTTTGCTGGATGGGCGGTATGGGGATGGGGGACATGAAGCTGTGTGCCGCTGTCGGAGCGTGGATCGGACCGGCTCAGTTGATGGTGGCGCTGGTCGTTATGGCTATGGCTGGCGGGATCATGGCGCTTTGCTGGGCGATTGGCGGTGGATTCGTAGGCGAACTGCTCGATGGGGCTGGGGACTTGATCTTCGGGTTAAGAAAACGCGGACTTCGTCCCCATCCTGAACTGATACTCGACAATCCACTGACTCGCAAAATGCCCTATGCTCCAGCAATTGCAATCGGCACACTCATCTCATTCTTTTCTCGTTGAGGACAGATGTACAAATTAAGGCGATTTCACAAAATAACATGCGAATTTCAACTCAAGTGGACAGAAAGCCGCAAGCAGAAGGGAATCGCAAATTGCTGATGGCGACCAGAACTCAGGACCGCGACTCGCTTAGCGCCGACATCTTGACGGTTGCCTTGATTGGCCCAGAGGAGCTGCGCCGCAACGCGATCGCAGATGCCTTGGTTGGATCGCAGGCGCGTGTAACAAGGGAGCTGACGTCGTATCCCGGCCTTGACGATGTGCCGCGGCTGTTGGAGTCCGATTACGATGTCGTCATTATTGAGCTGGACACCGATGCGGAACACGCTCTCGACCTGGTAGAGGCTATCTGCGCCACCAGCAGCTCTGTCACCGTGATGGTCTATTCCGCGCGGGCGGATTCAGCCATGCTGGTCCGCTGTATGCGAGCTGGCGCCCGTGAGTTTCTGTCGCTGCCCATCACGCCGGGAGCAATTGAGGAAGCCCTGGTGCGCGCGATGGTTCGCCGTCCAGTTGGCCGCCCCGCCAAGAAGGCGCTGGGAAAGCTGATGGTGTTTATAGGAGCGAAAGGCGGTTCCGGTGTGACCACCGTCGCCTCCAACTTCGCGGTCGCGGTCGCCCAGGAGTCCCATCAGACCACCCTATTGATCGATCTCGGTCTGCCAATCGGGGATGCGGCGCTTGGCCTCGGCATACGCGCCGAGTTTTCGGTGGTCAACGCCCTCGATAATTTCAACCGACTGGATTCAAATTTCTTTTCAAAATTGCTGAGCAAGCATAGCTCGGGGCTTTCCGTTCTGGCCGCACCAGACGGGTACGTTCCGATTCGAGCTACGGTTGAGGCCGTCGAGCGATTGCTCACTGTGGCTCGGCAGACTTTTGATTATGTGATCGTAGACGCCGGTTCGAACATGGGACCGACCAGCAGGACTCTCTTCAAGGACGCCTCCAATGTTTACCTGATCACGCAGGTCAGCATTCCCGAACTGCGCAATTCCCATCGACTGATCGGCGAGTTCTTTGCGACCTCCAATTTCAAACCTGAGATCGTGCTGAACCGCTTTACGCAACGCTCACTCGGGATCGATGAAAAAGAAATCGGAAAAGCACTGACGCAACAGCCGCAATGGAAAATCCCGAGCGATTATCAAACCACTTTGCGCGCGCAGAACACAGCGAATGCGCTGGCGCTGGAAGATTCTCCGATTTCCCGGGTGATCCGCCAGATGGCGAGAATGGCCTGTGGTTTGCCGAAGAATCCGGAGAAAAAGAAGCCGTTCAGTTTATTTGGATGAAGCCTTAGGAAATATTTTTCGCATCAACGGACGGGTGACATATGGCGGAAACGCTGAATCTCGAACAGCTCAAATCGGAAGCGCATCGGGTGCTGATCTCCAAGCTCGATTTGGAGAAGCTGTCGCGCGTCAACTCTGCTCAGGCGCGCCAGGCGGTGGCCGGCATGGTGAACCAGATCATCGGCGACCAGCGAGTGCCGTTAAGTCTTGGCGAACAAGAGAAAATCCAAGCCGACCTGCTGGATGAAGTTTTTGGCCTCGGACCACTGGAGCCGCTGCTCCGCGACACGACCGTCTCGGAAATCCTGGTAAACGGCTCAGACCATGTTTTTATTGAGCGTGGCGGAGTTCTGCAACGGATCGACGCGAGCTTTCGCGATGATCGCCACCTGTTGCAGATCATCGACCGCATCGTTTCGCGCGTAGGGCGCAGGGTAGACGAATCTTCTCCCATGGTGGACGCGCGGCTGGCCGACGGTTCTCGCGTAAATGCGATTATTCCGCCGCTGGCGCTCGACGGCCCCGCTTTATCCATACGACGATTTGGCACAGGCCCTACTTCCGCAAAGAAGTTAGTGGAATTGAAAACAGTTTCGCCGGAGATGATGGAAATGTTGGCCGCCGCCGTGCGCGCTCGGATCAGCATCCTGATCTCGGGAGGCACCGGAGCCGGCAAGACGACATTTCTCAATATTCTGTCGCAATACATTCCGTCTGCCGAACGCCTTGTCACTATCGAAGATGCGGCTGAGCTCCAGCTCGCGCAGCAAAACATCGTACGGCTGGAAACTCGGCCACCCAACATAGAAGGTGTCGGGGCGATTCGCCAGCGTCAATTGCTAATCAACAGCCTACGTATGCGTCCCGATCGGATCATCATCGGCGAGGTGCGCGGAGAGGAAGCATTCGACATGCTCCAGGCCATGAACACCGGCCACGAAGGCTCGATGACTACCATTCACGCCAATACTCCGCGCGATGCCTTGTCCAGACTCGAGTCCATGGTAGCGATGAGCAATTTGAATATTCCGGAACGGACTGTGCGTCAGCAGATCGCTTCCGCGATTGCCATTGTGATCCAAGTCTCCCGCCTCAGTGATGGCAGCCGCAAGGTGACCAGCATTTCCGAGATCACCGGCATGGAAGAAAGCGTGATCAGCATGCACGAGATTTTTAGTTTCAACAAAAAAGGCATTGGACCGGACGGCAGGGTAATTGGCGCATTTCAGCCCACCCGCATCCGTCCCAAGTTCCTTGAGCAGCTCCGCGTTTCGGGTATCTTCCTGCCGACGGGTCTGTTTGAGCAGGCGCTGGAAGTGAACTAGCCAAGCCGAGGGTTGGGGGGCGAGATATGTTATTGCTGCTGGTGTTGGTGTTTATCGGCGTATTCATTGTACTGTCACTGGTTCTGGTGGCGAGCGGTGTAGGCGCTTCCGAGCAGACCAAGCAGACCTTGGCTGTGCTCCAGTCGGCGCTTGCTTTCGAGCAGTCGCGATCGGGTGATCCGATCGTCGATATCCGCAAGAGCGAACTACTGAGCGCGGTTCCCTGGGTCAATCGCTGGCTGTTGAAGATCGAGGTTGCGCCCCGTCTGCGCGGCTTGCTATACCAGGCCAATGTGAAATGGACTGCTGGGGGTTTGCTGCTAATGTCCGCAGCGTGTTTCGCGTTTCCGGCCTATCTGATTTATCTGCGTACCGGAAATGTGATCTTCGCAGTTCTGATCGGGCTGCTTGTGGGCGGAACACCCATATTTTACGTGCTTCACAAACGCAGGCAGCGCTTCAATAAATTTGAACAGGAGCTGCCAGAGGCACTGGACTTGATGGTGAGCGCGCTCCGCGCCGGTCACAGTTTAGTTGGCGCACTGGGTCTGGTCGCTCACGAATCTCCGGATCCCATTGGGGCCGAATTTCGCATTTGTTTCGAGGAGCAGAACTATGGGCTTGACTTGAGAACGGCCATGAGCAATTTGCTCATAAGAGTTCCGCTGCAGGACCTGAGAATCGTCGTCACGGCGATTCTGATTCAGAAGGAGAGCGGAGGGAATCTTGCCGAGGTGCTTGACAAGACAGCCTATGTGATTCGCGAGCGGTACCGCTTGAAACGGCAGGTTCGTGTCCATACCGCTCAAGGGCGTTTGACAGGTTGGATACTGTCATTTCTCCCCATTGTACTCGGAATCGGTTTATATCTGGTCAATCCCGATGCCATGAGCCTTTTATGGAAGCGCCCGATCGGCGTCAAGCTTCTCTACACCGCGGCCGGTATGACGCTCGCCGGCGCCCTGGTTATTCGGAAGATTGTCAACATGGATGTTTGAAGGTGGGTTATGGGATTCGCCGTTTTCACATTTCTCGTGATCTTTCTGCTGTTCGTAAGTGGCGGCTTTCTCTTGTTCTATCGGGAGGCCATGCTGCAGCGTATCCATGCGGTAATCACACCGAACGAAAAGCGCGGAAATCTATCGAGTGTCATGCAATACACCGGCCACGCGTTAGGCGGAGTTATCGAGCAATTTGAGCGCGTCCTGCCGAAGAGCCAGGCGGAAGTCTCGGTGACGCAGCAGCGTCTCATTCGCGCGGGGTATCGCGGGGATTCCGCGATCAAGAACTTCTATGGCGCGAAGGTGCTGATTCCTACGGTATTGTGCGTGCTGGTGACAATTGCCGGGCTCGCTCACGCCAACCCATTCCTGGTCTATTTAGTGGCGCTCGGCGGGGGATTTCTAGCACCGGATTTTTGGTTGGGAAGGAGGATTTCCGTCCGCCAGGCAGCCATTCGGCGCGGCCTGCCAGACATTCTGGACCTCCTCGTCATTTGCATCGAAGCCGGCCAGAGCCTCGACCAGGCGACCGCTCGCACGTCCGAGGAACTTCGTATGGCGCAACCGGCGGTCACCGATGAATTAAACGTCGTTGTGCTGGAACAACGCGCGGGGCGCGCACGCACCGATGCGTGGAAGCATTTTGCAGAACGTACCGGCGTCGATGTCGTACGCAATCTGGTTTCGGTACTGGTCCAGTCCGAACAGTTCGGGACCAGTGTTGCGAAGACCTTGCGCGTTCATTCCGACACGCTAAGGACCCAGCGTCGCCAGAAAGTGGAAGAGCAAGCGGCGAAGACCAGCGTCAAGCTGGTGTTTCCACTCGTTTTTTTCATTTTTCCGTCGCTGTTTCTTGTGACTTTAGGCCCCGCTGTCATTATCATGGCGGACTCTTTTAAACAGTTCTTTAACCGTTGAGAGAAGGGAGAATTGCAATGGATAACGTAACCATCATTCGAGTAGTTGCCGGCGTTTTTTGCGTCATCATACTATTCATTCTGATTCAGCGTCGCCGCACACGCGTCCGCTAAACATTTCGAGGTGCGGTGGAAGCGATGCCCGGCATGTTGTCATTACCGGGCTGGAGCGACGCGACATGCGACACTCCAGCGAAATATGGATCTGGATGCCGTCCTTCCTTACAGGGAAGGGTCGGTATAGCTGTTCCTGATGTTAGGAGCAGGATTGCTGCTTGAACGATGTCGATGGAAGAGAACGCATGGATGCTCGGATCCGTGTTAGGAGCCGAGCGTGAATAGAACGCCCGATTGCGGGAACAGCCAAAGCCCTGGGGATGACATGGAAACACCGACCTACTGCGTATACAACCAGACACGAGAATGCTTCCTCAGTCTGGGCGTCACCCCGGCGGATACTATTTTCAAGCGCCTGAAAGGGTTGATTGGAAGGTTCAACATGAGGTCCGACGAAGGACTCTGGGTGGTCCCTTCGAGCGGAGTTCATACCTGGGGCGTGTTGTTTCCTTTGGATCTGATTTATTTGGATGAGAATTATCGCGTCGTTTGCGTGACCGAGCACTTCCCGCGATTTCGCGTTGGGCCGCTCAAAATCCATGCTGCGAGCGTGCTGGAATTGCCCACCCATACGATTTATTCGTCGCAGACGCAGCCAGGAGATCAACTGGTCATCTGCGCGGCTGACGAGATAGAAGAGAGATTGATGCAAAGAGTTCCGGAATGTCTCATTGGGCAAAGGAAATGAGCGAATGTGACGCATGGGAGGCCAGTAAAGGCTTTTTTGCGGAGATTGTTGGGCCAGGAGCGCCGAAGAGCCGAGCGCCACGTTCTTCCTGGCCTGGTTGCCTATTATTGGGACGGCGGGCCACCGACGCCGCACAGCATCCGCGAAATCAGCTTGACGGGAATGTATTTGTTGACAGAAGAGCGGTGGTATCTGGGCACAGTGCTGATGATGAGGCTGCAACAGTCGGACAGCGCTGTAATAGACCCTGAGCATTCGATTGCGGTTCATGCCAAGGCGGTTCGGCATGGAGCAGATGGCGTAGGCATGGAATTTTTGCCATTGACGCAGAATTTTTCGCAGAATGGCCACGACCCTCGGGGCCATGCAGGGGGCCAGAAGTCACTGAAGAAGTTTGTTCGGCGGGTTGAATGAGGAGAGTCAAGAGTGTTGGAGCATGACGCCAACAACGCCCAGCACCAAACACTCAAGATAGGCAGGAGATGTAGAGCGCGAAACGGATGGCATGCGTTTGGATGAGAATGCGACGTCTGCGGCGTTCGGGGAGGAAGTCATGAAATTAGCAACGAAGCTGAAGGACGAAAGTGGTCAGGCTATGGTGCTCACGCTGCTGTGCATGACCTGCCTGCTTGGTTTTGTAGGATTCGCGGCCGACGTGGGGACACTCTTCCACGCCAAACGAAATTTGCAGATCGCAGCCGACAGCGCCGCCATCGCGGGTGCCGCTGAGTTGAACTACGGAGATATGACAGCGGCCGGCCAGGCTGCGGCGGCGCAAAATGGCGTCATCATCGGTACGAACGGAGGCACTGTAGCGGTCAACAGTCCGCCGACGGAGGGGGCGTATGTGGGACAAGCCGGATATGTGGAAGCAATTGTCTCCCAGAACCAGCCAACCTTCTTTATGAAAGTGTTCAACATCGGCTCCCAGACGGTCGCTGCCAGAGCGGTTGCCTGGAACGGGGGGTCCTCCAACGGTTGCGTCTACGTATGCAACCCGTCGGCGGTGGGCGCCATGAGCTTGCAGGGGTCGTTTGACGTATCCGCGCCGTCGTGTGGGGTCATTGTTGATTCGAACAATACGGATGCGCTGCAGTTTACCGGAGCGGGTGGCACTCTGACCGCGGGTTCGGTTGGTGTCGTTGGAGGTGACGGCGGCCAGACCGGAGATAGTACTCCTGCCCCGGTCTTAGGAATCGCACCGGTGAGCTGTCCTCTCGGTGGCCTGGTGTTTCCCGACCCTACGACGATGACCTGCACGACACCAAACGGCGGCAATCTGACCGGACCAATATCCGCTGGCTGTTACAGCGCGCCTCCGCTTAGCACGGGTTTGGGAACCTTGAATATCAGCAATGCGACCCTGGGTGCGGGGACCTATGTGTTTGAGGGTAACGTGAACCTGAGCGGCAGCATAACGTCTGCCGCGGGCGGCACAACCCTTGACATTTATAACGGTGCGCTCTCGGAAGGAACCGCCGCCACAAATCTCGACCTTGTCGCGCCACCTCCGTGCGCTGCTGGTACTTTGCCGCCCTGCGGTGGTTCTTACGGTGGGATTGCCATCATGCAACCTCCGGCCAACACGAACACGATCACTTTTGAGTTTGGCGATTCTACCGGAACGATCGACGGCATCATTTACGCGCCAACCGCGCAATTATTTTTGCACGACAGCGGTGGCGACAAGAGTGGCGGAATTAGCCTCATTACCGACTTAATCGTGGGCACACTGAATGATCAGACCGGAACTCTATCCATCACGAACTATTCCACAACCGTCGGCACCTCCCCGCTGACAAAAATTGCGCTGGTGGAGTAAGCCATGACAAACGTCATCGGGAGCGATTCACGAACGGATTGCATGGGGCGCTGGATACGCCTGCCGGCGCCTCACGCGGTCATGCGGAAAGACCTCGGACAAGCGTTGGTGGAACTTGCGCTGATGTTTCCGATTTTCATTCTGCTGCTAGTTGGAGCGGCGGAATTCGGGCGCCTGGCCTATAACGCCATCGAAGTGGCCAACGCCGCGCGCGCCGGAGTTGCGTATGCTGCTCAGACCCACATTACTGCTTCTGACACTGCGGGAATACAGCTGGCGGCGACCCAGGATGCTCCGAACGTAACGGGAATCACGGCGACGCCCACGAATTTTTGCGCCTGCTCCACGGGAGGGATAATTACCTGCTCGACCGCGCTTATGACTTGTCCCAGCCCAGCGCGCATCATCGAATACGTCCAGGTCAATACCACCGCAACGGTGGGTCCCTTGTTCAACTACCCAGGGATTCCACATACATTTACTTTGACGGGGCAGGCAATCATGCGAGTGGAACAGTGATGACGCCGCAATCGAAATTCCGAGCCGCGATGCCGCATGTGGTTGTAGCAACAATGCGTCGCGCGGCGGATCGACCGCGCTACCATGTTCGCCGGCAGCGGAAAGCCTTGTCAGGCTTTCCGCTGCGACATTGCGGTTGCGGAGAAGAGGGCGCCACGGTAATGGAGATGGCGCTTTCCATGATCGTTCTATTGACCATCTTGTTCGGTCTGATTGAAATGTGCCTGGCTCTATATACCTATCACTACGTGTCCGATGCCGCACGGGAGGGCACCCGGTACGCCATCGTTCATGGAGCGACCTGCACGGTTTCCGGGGTTTCATGTACAGTCACTGCCAGCCAGATCCAGACCTACGTCCAGAATCTCGGGTATCCAGGAATCACTACCTCAGCCATGACAGTGACGACAACATACTCGGCCTATCCTGCCGGAGGAACCTGTGTAGCAGCTGGCTGCAACGGCCCTGGAGACCTGGCCACAGTGACGGCGCAGTATAAGTTTCCTCTGAATATCCCATTTATCAGTAGCAGCGCGCTCATTATGAGCAGCACATCTTCGATGGTGATTGCACAATGATGGCGCCACATTCAAAAAATAGACCGTGTGAACGATCTATTCCGTTTCCTCGGGAATAATGAGTAGCACCTCGACAGCCGTCGATTGTCCATTCTGCTCGGCGGGCCGGAACTGCCACTGCTGTAGCGCGCCGAGAACGAACTTGCTCTGAGCGAACTGGGCGGGAAAGACGATCGCCAGTTTCTCGAAGTGTCCCGCGGCATCAATGAAGCCATGCACCAGCAGAGCATCGGTGTCGTAGTCGCCGGCAGCGAGGTGGGGCGTCATGATGAGGTACGGCCATGGTGCGTCAGGCCGGGTAGTGTTGCCCGCCGCTTGCACCACGCGAGGCAGGCAATATTGGAGGATCCAGCTTTTCGCTGCGCCTACATGCAGGTACACCGTATAGGCGAGCCTGTCGGCCCATATTCCAGCCGCTTCAGGATATTCATCGGCCACCGAATCTCCCACCACGACTACCCCGAAATGGCCGTCCTTTGGGCGGGTAATACGATCGACCGATGCTCCGTTTTCTGACAGAAGTCCAGAGTCCGATCCGGAGTTAAATCCTGCCTGTTTCTCCCCCGCTGGCCCCGTTGCAGTTTCGTTCTGATCGCCGTGGTTGCCTGAAGTTACTCCCGACGCATTTCCATTCTGCTTGCCGACTGTTGCGCCGTCACCCGTTTGGGATGTGCTCTGTGGCCGTCCGGGTGCGAAAGAATCGGAGCTGGATGCTGCTGCAGTTTGGTTGGCGGGTGGCAATGCAACGGTTCCTTTCGACAGAAGCAGGTTGGAGACGGACAAGACCGTCGCCGGTGTGGGCTGCGCCGATGGAATGGACGCTGTTTGTGGCACCTGCGGCAACTCCTGTCCGGGCACGACAATGGGCGAGGTCGTGCTGGCGGAGATCGGAATTGTCTGAGAAACAAATGAAGTAGAGGCCATCTGGATATTGGCAACATGCGCTTCGCGGTTGGGCATGGAGAGGGAAGGCCGGACGTTAGCCGATGCTTTTATTTTAGGTGGAGGCGGAACAATCTTCTTGACCGGTAGTTCCGGTGGAGTCCACATCACCATCAACGGAATCGAAGCCTTGAGTGGCAATAATGTGTTCTGCGCGATATCCGGTTGCACGAGCGTGATGGGTGCTGAAACTTGATAGGCCAGCGATTGGGGCGCGGCCACCGCCACCCGCTGTTCATCGGCGCGACCTGCGCGCATCTCCGCGTGCGAAGTGGGTTGTGCAGCGCTTCCAGGAGACCATTGCAATAGCGGATCAGTCGATTGCAGCTTCACAAGTCGGGTTGTATATCGTCGCGTGCGTGACGAGTCGTCGACTCTCGGCGCGTCCATGACGGTGAGTACCGCGATGCCAAAGGCCAATCCGTGCATCAGGACCGAAGCCATGAAGAAACCAGGTTCCGTGCGCGAGCGCTGTGGCGTGGTAAATAGCGTGTTGATTTGCGAATAGGTCAATGCGGTAATAACTCCCACTCCCGGCACGGGTGTCCGTCGTCTCCTGCAGAAAAACGGATCCTATCGCGACTGCAAGCGCGAATGTCGCTTTCGCCAGGACTCCGCTAAATACAACTGCAATTTTCAGGCCAACTGACAGGCGCGTAAGTTCCGCAAACGGGAAACGGACCGTCTCAGGCGTGTCTGCGCGGCTACACAGCGGTGCCGAGTGGTATACACGTGTTCACACTTGCTGAATGGCTAGCCAGCTAAACCCCTCATTTGCCGACTTTCTTTCTTTTGGCACAACAATTGCGATCATGTGGAAGGAAAATCAAGACCGTTTTCACTGCCAGTTCGAAAAGGTGCCTGAATGAACCGAAGATTAACGGCTATCCTATTGACTGCTTTTGTCGTTGCCATCGCATGCAGTTATCTCGTCTTCCGCATTGTTGGGAACCGCCTCGGCGCGCCTCGTCATCAAGTCACGCGTGTAGTAGCCGCCGCAAGGGACATCAAACTCGGTAGCGTTCTGAGCAGCGCCGACCTGACCACGATCGAGATAGCAGGCACGCTTCCGCAAGGCGCCATACTCAAGACTGCGGACGCGATCGGCAGAGGCGTACTCTCCGACCTGTATCTGGGCGAACCTATTTTGAATAGCCGTCTCGCGGCGCCTGGATCGGGCGGGGGGCTCGCGGCAACCATTCCCGACGGGATGCGCGCATGCGCAGTGAAAGTTGATGATGTCGTCGGCGTGGCTGGCTTCGCGACGCCAGGAATGCGGGTAGACGTGCTGATCTCCGGCAATCCGCCAGGGACGACGAACACAGCTCAAGGGTCGCAGGTACGGACCTTGCTGCAGAACATACAGGTTCTGTCCGCCGGGACGGACATTCAGAGAGACGCGGAAGGGAAGCCGCAACAGGTCCAGGTGGTCAATCTGCTGGTGACGCCGCAGCAGGCGGAGGCCCTGAGCCTGGCAAGCAATCAAACAAAAATTCAGCTCGTCCTGAGGAACCCGCTGGACACGAAGCTTGCGGAGACGCCAGGGACAGGCTTGGCGCGTCTCTACGGTCAGGATAATGTCCCGATAGGACCGCCGCGGCCCGCGCATATGGTTCGCAGAAGGTCCGCTCCTGCGACTCGCGTGTATCTGATCGAAGTCTTCAATGGGTCGAAAAAAACTGAAACTAAATTTGCCTCACACGAGGAAAAACAGTGAGAGCGAAAACTGGAATTGCAATTTTGTGTTTCTATGCCCTTTCGTGTGTGTTGAGTTCGGGGACAGCCCTTCATGCGGAGAATGCAGCCTCTCTCCAACAACCTGCGGAGATCGCCAGTCAAGACTCGGCGAATGAACTCTTCGTGACCGTGGGACAGTCGGTGCTCGTCGATACTACCCAGCCGATTGTCCGCGTGGCGGTGGGGATGGGAGATATTGCCGAGGCAACAGCAACGACTCCGACCGAGGTGATGGTGAACGGAAAGGCCCCTGGCGTAACGAGCCTGATCGTTTGGGAAGCACAAGGCGGGCGGCAGTTCTTCAAGGTGATGGTGCGCCCGAGTTCTTATGTAGAGAACGATGCAATGGCGGGCATTGAGCGCGAGCTCCGCATGGAGCTACCGGGACAACATCTGAAGCTCAGCTCGGAGGGTGGACTGATTTTCCTGCGCGGCACGGTAAAGGACTTGAATAGCTCGCAGCGCGCATTTCAAATCGCATCCACCGCGGGCAAAGTCATCAATCTGCTGTATGTCGATGTTCCGCCGCCGCAACCGCAGATTCTTTTGAAGGTGCGTTTTGCCAGCGTCGACCTGACGCAACTGAGACAGCTCGGCATAAACATCTTCAGCGTGGGTGCAGCCAATACTATCGGTACCGTCACCACGGGACAATTTCCGGCGCCAACGGTTTCCTCTCCAACGACTGGATCTGCCGTCGCAACCATAGCCAATGCATTGAACCTCTCGCTGTTCCGTCAAGACCTCGGTTTAGGCGCAACCATTCAGGCACTGGAGAATGACGGAGTGATCCAAGTCCTGTCACAACCCAACCTGTTGGCCGCAAATGGGAAGCAGGCGAGTTTTCTCGCTGGCGGAGAATATCCCTATCCCGTTGTACAAGGAGTTACTGGGGGCGGCTTAGGCGCGGTGACGATTCAATTTCAGGAATTTGGCGTGCGCTTGAACTTCATCCCTACCATCACTCCCCGCAATACAATCCGTCTTCAAGTCGCTCCTGAGGTCAGTTCTTTGGATTTTACCAATGGCGTGCAGATCTCTGGATTTACAGTTCCAGCACTGGACGTTCGTAAGATGAATACCGAGGTCGAAATGGCCCAGGGGCAGAGTCTTGCCATCGGCGGACTGCTCGACAATCGCGAAACCCAGAATTTACAAAAGGTTCCCTTCATCGGCGATATCCCCATACTCGGCAAACTGTTCCAGTCGATTTCGAAGACGACGACCAAGACCGAGTTGATTGTGATTGTGACACCGGAGATCGTGGCCCCGATGCCCGCCGGAGTTCCTCTACCGAAATTGAATTATCCGGAGAAGTTCATACCGCCGAACTCCAAAATACCCATGACAAATCCAGGCCCCGATGTGACTGGAGCGAAACCTCTGCAGCCTTCGCCGGCAAATATTCCCATCGAGAAATTGATGGAGAGCATGAAGCCGGAGAAGCCGCTCATCATACAAACCGAATCCGGGTACGGCGGTGTCGGGAGCACCACTACCTCTGGAGGTCCGCCGCAGCAGTAAGCACGCATAGTTGCAATCGACCGGCGTAGAAGATTGACGGACTTCTCCAACGCCGGTGGGAAATTTCCTGGATGGGGCTGCGCACACGCCCCGCCAGGGCAAGAAATTCAGGGAGGGATCTATGTTGGATTGTCGTCATTTCGGAGCGATTTCGTTCAGCTGCCTGGTTCTGTTGCTTGCCGGATGCGGCAACCCTTCCGGGCTGGATTCCGTTCAGGTCACACCGGCAACTCAGTCCGTGGCGGTCGGCCAGACTGCGCAATTTACCGCAGTCGGGACATACGGCAATGCGAATCATGCTTCGACGCAGGATGTAACGAGCGCGGTGACTTGGGCTTCCAGCGTTCCTGCCGTGGCAACCGTCAGTGCGTCCGGGGTCGCAACAGGTGTGAGTGCGGGCACGACAATCATCACAGCCAACGCAACGGGGTTCAATGGTCCTGTCAGTTCCAGCGCAACCCTCGTCGTTACAGGTTCAGGCCAAAGCGCAGGCGGGGGGGCGGAGTTACTTTCGCTCACTATTATTCCGAGCTCGATTACAGTTGGCAATCTGCAGGACACTGGACAATTCCTGGCGATCGGGACGTTCTCTGCCGCTCCAATTGTCAGGGACCTGACAAACTCACCCGCGCTGACCTGGATTTCTGCCTCGCCCAGTGTCTTCCCCGTCAACACCAACAACGCCGGCAATATGGGGGCCACGGCCGGGATCGTTACGGCGTATGGGAGTGGAAGCGCTGTCATCACTGCGGAAGTGACCGGCAGCGATGGTTCTATATTGACGGCCCAGACAACGTTCAACTGCCCGCTGGTTCTTCCGAATCCTCCAACAACTCCGGGTTCATGCTATCCGGGCTCGCAGACCCCCTCGCTCCTGGCGACCCTGACTGTCTATAACGAAGGCTTGAATACCACCAATTGGCTGGTCACGGCTCCTTCCGCCACAGGCACGCCGAATGTGATCCATTGCGGCCCCGGTTCCACATCTGGTGGCTCCGTATGTGCGGCGACTTACCCCGTGGGCACCACCGTCACTTTGACTGCGCCTGCCACTGGGGCCGCCTTCGGCGGATGGTCCTACAACTGCACGAACATCGGGACTATCACCGCAGCCGGGCCAAATAGTTGCACTGTCACGTTGACGACCAACGATACCGTGGGAGCTATCTTCAACTAAGGGGGAACCAACTAGGGGAACTAGATGCATTGGACGCGCCGGATATTCGACCACCTCATCCCGCAACGCCGTAGAGAGTCCGATGTGCGCTTGAAAATTTCCAATCTGACCCGTCAGACAGTGCTTGCGGAGCGAGCAGAAGTGGCTGATCGCGGAGCCAAGCGCAGGAAAGGCCTGCTGGGACGCGACGGCCTGGGACCGGGAGAAGGCCTGTGGATCGTTCCCTGCGAATCCGTGCATACCTTTGGCATGCGCTTTGCGATCGACCTTGTCTACGTGGACCGGAAACTGCGAGTGCGCAAGGTGAGGAGCGGCGTGCCGCCATGGCGGCTGTCGGCATGTCTTTCCGCGCATTCCGTGATCGAGCTGGCATCCGGCGCGGCCCGCGCATCCAGGACCGAACCCGGCGACACGCTCGAATTTTCTCCCACAGGTCCAGTTGCTGAAAAAAACAGCGAAGCAATCTCGCCTTTGTAAGCCCTCTTCATTTTCAAAACTCCAACAGCATTTCTGCTGTTGGAGGCTATCTCTTCTCGCCAGACTCTCGCTGATATCCCTCTATCTTAGGTTCCGCGGCTGCGATGCGCCCCTGACTTACTGCGCTGTGTATACGGACGTATCTGCCCGGCTTACCCCGTAAACAGCCGTTCACATCCCCGAGCAGTTATGAAATTCGTAAGTGTTTGGATTATTGGGGCCATGCACCCAGGCCGCGAATGGCGCGTGGCTTGCTTGATATCAGGGCACGACCAGCCTATGGCTGGAACATCAATCCAACGGAACGGGGGAACATGTCACATGAAAGATCTACTTATCAAGATGTCGGTGAAGATGTATCTGCTGAAGGATGCGCTGCAGGACGAGAATGGCCAGGACCTGATCGAGTACGCGCTGTTGATCGCATTTGTCGCTTTCGCGGCAACAGTCGGAATGAAGGCGCTGGCTACCGATATCAACAATGCATTCACCACCATCGGCGGCGATCTGACAACCGCTATCGCCTAAGTACCGGCGAAGGCAGGTCAGTACAACCATGCAACACTGTCGTTCTGACGGGGGAGAGACGCTTGAGCAAACCAAGCTCACCGGCATACTCTCCCTCGCATTTCATTCAAGCACAGGGAACGCATCCATGCTCCTTTCCGTCGTGATTCCGGTACTGAACGAAGCACAGGTAATACCTCTGCTGCTGGAACGCCTGCGTGACACTCTGCATGAAGTAGCGTGGGAAGTCATTTTCGTGGACGATGGCAGCACAGATGCCACGCCATGCGTACTGGGGCGCGAGGCATTGAGAGATGAGCGGGTCAAGGTGATTCGGTTCAGCCGGAACTTTGGCCACCAGGCCGCGGTCACGGCT
>JAKAAZ010000286.1 GCA_021802085.1 Acidobacteriota bacterium | reverse complement strand
CAGGCCGGCGCGGCGGTCTCGCTGGTCCAGATGCGTTCGCCGGACTTCCTGATGGAAGAGTTGGAGGCGCGCAATCCGGACTTGCTGGTACTGGAGCTGGATCGCGCCGCCGGTGTGCTGGAGCGGGTCCGGGAGCAGCATCCTCGCCTGCCGGTGGTCGTGGCGCTGACCAAGCCCACGGAGAAAATCGCCTTCACCATTTCTCGGCTCGGCGCGGAAGATGTATGGACGCTTCCCATGTCCGCGGTTGCCATGGAAGAGCGGGTCAGGGCAGTGCTCCGTCGTGTCCCGCTGCCGGCTCCGATACCACTGCCGGCTCCGATGCCCGATTCGCCCGTGGAGCTGGGCGAAGATGCACCCGACGCGTCCGTTTCGCCATCGCGCATTCTGGAAGACGACCCGGAGATCGATCCGTCGATGCCGCTGCTGCCGCCGCCGGCCATGGTGGGCGCCAATCCGCACATGGCGGAAATTCGCGACACTTTGGACAAAGTTGCAGGCACCGATGTCACCGTCCTGATCCGCGGCGAGAGCGGAGTAGGGAAAGAAGTTATCGCCCGCCTGCTGTTTGAGCGTTCGCGCCGCAGCCAGAAGCCATTCGTCAAGGTGAATTGCGCCGCCATTCCCCACGACCTGCTGGAAAGCGAGTTGTTCGGATACGAGGCGGGAGCATTCACTGGCGCGACCCGGATCAAGCCCGGCAAGTTCGAACTGGCCGACCATGGCACACTGTTTCTGGATGAGATTGCCGAAATGCATCCCATGCTGCAGGCCAAGTTGCTGCACGTGCTGCAGGATGGGAAGTTTTCCCGGCTGGGCGCCAAGCGCGACATTTCCGTGGACGTACGCGTGATATGCGCGACCAACAAATTGCTGGAGGAAAGAGTCAGAGAAGGACTGTTTCGCGAAGACCTTCTCTACCGCATCAACGTTGTCACCATCTTCTTGCCGCCGCTGCGGGAACGCCTCGATGAGCTTCCCGCGCTGACCGATTATTTGCTGCGAAAATATGCCATCCAGTATGATCGTGCGCCGCATCGCTTCAGCCCAGAGGTCACTCGGCGAATGCAAGAGTATGACTGGCCGGGAAACATTCGCGAACTGGAGAATCTCTGCAAACGGTTCGTCATCGTGGGCAGCGAGACGCAAATCCTGCGTGAGCTTTCCAGTCGCAAGGCGCTGCCGTCTGCCTCGTCCGAAGGCCCCGCTGCGTCTGGCGGCGCTCCGGGCAAAACAGCGTCCGCCACCCCTACGGCCACTGCTCCGGATCTCTCTCTCTTGGAGGTCGGCCGGCGTGCCGCCTGGGAGGCGGAACGGCACGCCATTCAGGAGATGCTGGAAGCAACCCACTGGAACCGCCGCGAAGCCTCCCGCCGTTTGCAGGTCAGCTACAAGGCGCTTTTGAACAAAATTAAGCAAATGCACCTGGAAGAAAAGGCCGCCACCGCACGCGCCGCAGAGGACGCCAAAGAGAATACCACCACCTAATAGTGGAATTCGGATGCCTACATTGAACAAAAGGGAAGATGCGAAGATACAGCGAAAACGATTTTGAGGATTTCAATGACGCAAGCAGATAACAGTCGTTAACTCGCTGAATAATTGGATGTTAGGTAGAAGGCAAGCTGTAATTCAATGAGAAATCTCGCGAAAAATGCATCGCAATTCAGACTTGGCACATCATTTGCTAATTAAAGAAGTAAATATGAGGCATCCCAACTAAGCAATCCTCTCAGAAGTGATCCCGCTGTACTCGTCGCCCTAGCGAAAGCATAGAGCGGCTCCTATCCGATAAGTACCTGCCAATTCCTCTTCGTAAGCCTCGATGCAGGGCCCGCAACAGCGGGCCTTTCGCGTCATCTTCTATACCGGGCGATAAGTCGCGGCATAAACTTGACATGTGGCGAAGACAAAATCCTCTCAAATCAGCGCGAAATCCACTGACGCCCGACTGCGGGAAATTGACGCATTTTTCGCCGACGGCGGGCTAATGCGTAGTCCGCGCAGGAAGCCAGCGCCAGCCAGCCGGGTTGGCCGATCCAGCAAGAAAAGGGCAGGAAGCCTGGCGAAGAAGCGGCCGGGCGCGGGGTCTGGAGTGGAAACATCGGAATTGGAGATTCTTCGCGTGCCGGAGTGGGCGCAATATGACTGGCTGGTGCATGGCTTCAGCACTCGGAGCGGAGGCGTGTCGACAGCCTATCGTCCGGGCGAGCACTGCGGCGAACTGAATCTTGGGTTCACGGCCACGGATTCGCGGGAGCATGTGGTGCGGAATCGCGAGCTGTTTGTGCGAGCCCTGATCGATGCGCCTGGGCGCGCCAAGCGCGGCGCGGACCGGAGAAAAACCGCAGAGACAACACTGAAGTTGTTGCGGCAGATTCATTCCGGACTGGTGCATCGCGCGGAAGCATTGGTCGATGCGAGTGTGATGAGCACCGAGCCTGGAGACATGGTGCGAGGGGACGGAATGATTGCGACGGGGCCGGGCATGCTATTGGGGATTCAGACGGCGGACTGCATTCCCGTCTTGATCGTGGATGTGCGGCAGCGAATTGTAGCGGCGTTTCATGCGGGATGGCGCGGAACTCTGGCGCGGATTGTCGAGCGCGGCGTGGGGCGGCTGCGAGCGGAGTTTGGCAGCCAGCCGGGCAACCTGATGGCTGCGATTGGGCCGGGAATTGGCCCTTGCTGCTACTCGGTGGGCGAAGAAGTGCAGATGGAGTTCCGTTCGCAATTCTGTTACGCCGATGATTTATTTCAGGAAGTATTCGACCTCGACCCGATCAAGGAAAAGTATCCCATGCTATTTTTGACGGCGCGCGCGCCCGGCCATAGCAACCTGGGGCCGAGCCTGCATCTTGACTTGCCGGAAGCAAACCGGCGACAGCTGCTGGACGCGGGACTCGCTCCGGAAAAGATCCACCCGCTGAATCTCTGCACAGCGTGCGATACGAAGCGTTTTTTCTCTCATCGCGCCGAGCAGGGATTCACCGGCAGGATGTTGAGCGCGATTGGCATACGACCCGCGTCCGCGTGACCGTTACTGGCGGTATGAACCGTCCGCCGATGGAGCGCGGGCGAGGAACCGTTCAGCTATTTCATCAGGCAAAAGAAATCGCGCGCGCGATGGGGTTCGCGCTGGAAGAAGCCAGTACCGGCGGCGGCTCGGATGGAAACTTTACCGCCGCGCTGGGGATTCCGACACTGGACGGGATGGGCGCGGTGGGCGAAGGCGCGCACGCCGCGCATGAGTCGATTGTGCTGGGCGAACTGGCGCCTCGGACTGCATTGCTGGCCGCGATGATTGCGGGATGAATTCAGGTTCCACCTCGAGCCGTTCGTGGTCCGAGCATCCTTCAATCCCACATCTCAAATTCGAGATGTGGGGCACCCAGATACGACCCGGTGTCATTCTGAACCCTTCGGCTTCGCTCAGGGCAGGCTCCGCACAGCGTAGTGAAGAACCCAGAGGGTGCTCGATTCGTTCCACGCAGCCATCACCCTCTGGATTCTTCGTCGGTCGCCGCGGCGACTTCCTCAGAATGACTCCTGTGCCGGGTATGTACAGTCCCAGGTTCGCGGAGTGAAGAGTCCAGAGAATGATTGCCTCATCCTAACTGCCATCACCCTCTGGATTGGGAATTACATACTTTACTCCCTGAGCTAACCTATCTAGAATGAGCACATGAGCAGATCGACGATCAGTGCTTACGCCTTTTTCAAGCGGTTC
>JAKAAZ010000285.1 GCA_021802085.1 Acidobacteriota bacterium | reverse complement strand
GACAGCGGAACGATTCGGCTAGCAAAAAAAATAATCGGAAAACTCTATTCTGAATGTTCTAACGTGTTGCGGGGTGAGGATGCAAGTGTAACCGAATCCATTCGGGTCGACTTTGCTCGATGATGGCCACACCTTCTCGAATTCTGCCCCGCAGTTCGGCCGGAGCACCGGCGGAAACCTGGTTGGCGGCAGAAAGAAAGTAGGGTGCCAGCTTCGATCCGTTCAGCCACGTATTCTGCGGCATGAACGCGGCAATTGCAATGATAGCAATGACCACCAGAAAGCAGCCTCGAACAATTCCAAAAATTGCGCCCAGCAGACTATCCAGACCGCCCAGTCCAACAGTGTGCGCCGCTTTCGACGCAGTCCGGCCGATCAGGCCTATGACCAGCATCACGCCCAGAGCAATCAATAGAAAGGCCAGAACGTCGGCGATCTCAATGGAACGAATTACATGGGCCAGGGGGACGGCCAGCCGCTCATAATCCCAGAAGGCCAGCCACAAACCTAGAACCAACGCGATCAGTGAGATCACTTCCAGCAGGAGTCCCTGCGCCGCCGCCATGATTGTCGACAAGAGTATGACAGCGACAATAAACCAATCGAAAATTGTCATACCGACCTAAGCGGATCTCCCAATAAGTAAAAGCTTCCACGGAGTTCAAGCAGCCTCGTCTTATGCAAGGCGGCACAGACAATGCAATCTGCCACACAGCAATCGGGGAACCTGTCTAATGCAGGGAACTGCGACCCGTGATACGGCGAAACGCTTCCAGATATTTTTCCTGGGTGCGCGCAACCACATCCTCCGGCAAGCCTGGCGCTGGCGCTTGCTTGTTCCAGTGGCTTTCTACTAGATAATCTCGAACGAATTGCTTGTCAAAAGAAATCTGCGGGCCGCCTGGACGATAGGTACTTCGCCACCAATAACGGGAAGAGTCCGGGGTCAGGACTTCGTCGGCAAGCACCACGCCGTGCGCTGTGCGCCCAAACTCAAATTTGGTGTCGGCAAGGATCATGTCCTGTTCGGCAACGTGACGCGAGGCGCGATCGTAGATCATCAGGCTCAAATCCTGGAGCAATTCCGCATTTCCCAGACCAATGCGACGGCCCATCTCTTCCATGGAAATGTTCATGTCATGCTCGCCCGAGGGTGCTTTCGTCGCCGGCGTAAAAATCGGCTCCGGCAAGCGGTCGGACTCAACGAGACCCGGCGGCAACGCAATGCCGCACACACTTCCTGTCGCCTGATAATCCTGCCATCCGGAGCCTGTCAAGTACCCGCGGACCACGCACTCGATGGGATAGATTTCTGCCGGTTCGACCAGCATGGACCGAAAATGCAACAGCGAGCGATAGGGCTGCAGCGATGCCGGATAGAGGTCGATGTCCGCTGTGATCAGGTGGTTCGGCGCCAGATCGGCCAGCAGAGCGAACCAGAACAGGGAAATCTGGGTGAGGATTTTCCCTTTGTCTGGAATGCCGGTTGCCAAAATGTGGTCGAAGGCGGAGATTCGATCGGTGGCGATGAATAACAACTCGTCGCCGACATCGTAAATGTCCCGGACCTTGCCGCGCGCATGGAGTTTTAAATTTGGGAGGTCAGCTTGCAGAAGTGCTTCTGGCATACCATTGAGCCTTTCATGCGAACGCATCTATGGCAAGCAGCTTACATCCGGAATGGCCCCATAAACAATTTGTTCGCCGCGGCGTCTTCTTTCGTTCTACGCGGAGGCCCTCTCCAGCGGTCGATCCTGGCGCAGCCGGACCGACACAATTTTAGAGACGCCGGGCTCCTGCATGGTCACTCCGAAGATTGCCTCCGCCGCCTGCATCATCCGCTTGCTGTGCGTAATGACGATGAAGTGCGTGCGATCGCTCATCTTCTGCAGCATGTTGGCAAGCCGGCCCACGTTGGACTCGTCGAGTGCGGCATCCACCTCGTCCAATACGCAGAACGGGCTGGGCTGGAACTGGAAAATCGCCATGAGCAGCGACAATGCCGTCAGCGCCTTCTCTCCACCGGAGAGCAGAAGGATATTCTGCAATTTCTTTCCGGGCGGGGAAGCGATGATATCCACGCCGCTCTCGTCGGAATTTTCCTGGTCGGTCATTTTCATGAATGCTTGGCCACCGCCAAACAGATGGACAAACGCCGCCGAGAAGTTTTGGTTGATGGCGGTAAAGGCTTCTTCGAATTTGCTGCGCAACACCACTTCGATTTCGCGAATGCTGTTCTGGGTATTATCGATTGAGTCGATGAGGTCCTTGCGCTGGGTTTCCAGAAACGCATGACGTTCCGCGGCTTCCTTGTATTCGTCCAGCGCCATCATGTTGACCGGACCCATCGCCTCAAGCTTTTGCTTGATCGCGCGACAGCCTTCTTCTTCGGCCGCCAGCGGTTCGGCTTCCAGACGGATCAGCGACTCGTCGGACCGCAATTCGTCCGCGGGCAGGGACAGATCCTGCATGCAGGTTTCTTCCAGATGCACCAGATCAGAGGATAGGCGCGCCCCTCGCGCTGCGGCATCGCTGCGCCGGTCGCGAAGGGCCTCCAAATCGACCCGTAGCGAGCGGACCTGCTGCTCCACTTCCGCTGCCTGCTGGCGCAGGGCCGCGGACTGCTGGGCCAGTTCTTCCGCCTGCTGGCGTTTCGTCTCGCGCGTGGTCTCCAGTTCCTGGCTGCGAAGTTGCAGCCGCTCCTGCTCGATGACGCGCTGTTTCTGCTCGGCGTCGCCTGCGGCCATCATCTGTTCCAGTTGATGAACCCGCTGCTGCAAACCTTCGACCATGCGATTCAGCCGCTCAGATGAACTGGCCGCGCCGCGTCTGCGTTCTTCGAGACCCGCAAGCTCGACGGAAGCCTCCGACATCTGCTGCTGCGCCGTGTCGCGGGCGTTTCGAAGAGTTTCGAGCGATCCTTGAGCTTCGTTCAACTGCTGCTCAAAACGAATACGCTCTTGTTCGTGCCGCTCAACTTCTTCCCGTCGCTGGGCCACCCACTCAGTTTTTTGCGCTTGCGCCGTCGCGTTGCGGTCGGCCTGCAACGTCCACTCGCTCAACCGGCGCTCCAGCCGGCCTACTTCCGCTTCCAGTTGGCGCAAGGCAGCGCCGGTGTTGGCGGATTCCTGCTCGGCCTGCCGCCGCTCCACCGACTTGACTTCAATCCGGCGGGACAGTTCGGCCACCGCGTGGGCCAGTTGCATTGTGTTCAGCTCAACCTTGGCGAGGGCTTCATCGGCGCGGGCCAGCGATTGTTGCGCGCTGCGCAGTTCTCGTTTCAGTGCGAGTGGTCCTTCGACACTTGGCTTGCCGCCGGTGACGGTGACGTTATGGAAACATTCCCCATTGGGCGATAGAAAAAATGCTTCCGGGTTTTCGAGCGCCAACGAGCGGGCAACCTCAGAGTCCGGCGCCACATACCCGTGGCGCAGCTTGGGCAGAATTACTTCGAGCGAACTGCCGAAACCATCCAGGACGCGAATGCAATCTTTCAATCTCAGCACGCCGTCACGCGATTCGCTGAGCGGCTGCACCATGCCCGGCGCGAAGGAAAACTTTGCCTGGGAATCGTCCGGATGCACCAGGAATGTTGCGCGGCCATCGACGTCCGTCTTGAGAACTCGCATTCCTTCCTGGGCGTCGTTCCAGCTTTTTACCACGATGAAGTTCAACTCGTCGCGCAGGAATTCATCCACGACCGCTTCATACTGGTTGGAAACCTCGACAAAATCCG
>JAKAAZ010000284.1 GCA_021802085.1 Acidobacteriota bacterium | reverse complement strand
GCGAGCGACTCACGCTACGCGAAGATCGTCGAGGTACTGCATGCTTCCGAGGAAGATCGCCCGGCGATTCGCCGACTCGGCGACCGTATTGGCGGCTGGTATACGCCGCTTGCGGTCGCGATTGCGCTGGCGAGCTGGCTGTTCAGCGGTCATCCGGAGCGATTTCTCGCCGTTCTAGTGATTGCGACGCCATGCCCGCTGCTGATTGCGATTCCGGTGGCGATCATTGGAGCGATTTCTGTGGGTGCGCGCTATGGAATCGTAATTAAAGATCCGTCCATTCTGGAGAAGCTGAATTCCTGCAAAACGCTGATCGTGGACAAGACTGGCACCCTGACGTATGGAGCGCCGAGCCTGACGGAGGTCATCGCGGTCGGGGCATGGTCGCGGACGACGCTGCTGCAATTTGCCGCCAGCCTGGAACGCTACTCGAAACATCCACTGGCCAAAGCTGTGTTGGACGCGGCCAGCCGGGAGCAGGTCCCACTGGTCGAGGTTGGAGCGGTGTCGGAAGCTCCCGGGATGGGGCTGACGGGCGAAATCAACGGACACGCATGGATATTGACCGGGCGCGGAAAGGTTCCGAAAACGCTAGCGGAGTATTTGCCGGACGCTGCGCCGGGGCTGGAGTGCATTCTGCTGCGCGATGGTGAGCTGGCAGGCGTTCTGCGTTTTCTGGACGAACCGCGCGGCGAGAGCAAACCTTTTCTCACCCACCTCGGCCCGAAGCACGCCATCACGGAGATTGTTCTACTTTCCGGAGATCGTCCGGCGGAGGTGGAGCAGTTCGCCAGCAGCATGGGGCTCACGCATGTGTACGGAGGCATGAGTCCAGAGCAAAAGCTGGACGTGGTGCGGCAATTGACGGCGAAGGCGCCGACCTTGTATCTGGGGGATGGCATCAACGACGCGCCCGCGATGATGGCGGCGACGGCGGGGATTGCGCTGGGGGTGAACAGCGACATTACGACGGAAGCGGCGGGAGCGGTGATCCTGCAATCGTCACTGGCCAGCGTGGATGAGCTGATCCATATTGGGAGCCGCATGCGCAGGATTGCCATTACCAGCGCGCTGGGAGGAATGCTGCTGAGTCTTGCGGGAATGTGCGCCGCGTCGCTTGGATATTTGACGCCGATTCAAGGCGCGATTTCGCAGGAGGTGATCGATTTGTTGTCGATCATGAATTCGCTGCGCATGATTCTGCCGGTGGGGCAGATGAGCGATTTTCATCTGCCGGTGAGTACAGGGAAAAGCAAGTAACGCAGCTTCACAATGACCGCAGTGCGGCATTGTTCTCTCCCGCCTTGGCCGCGCCAGGATGGGCACCGGGTTGGGTTGTGTCACTGGATCTCCCCGTATGCAAAGCTGCAAGCCATTCAGTTGTAATGATGTGCTCGATGAAACAGGGACTCCAATTGCAGGGGAGCTATACTCAGACGGCGTGGACGAGCAAAGATCAACTTCGACCCTAAATCAAATTGGCAATACGCCGATCGCTCTGTTGTTCCTGGGTATTGGGCTTGTTGTGGCACTCATTCTGGCTTGGCTCACGCGAGTGATATTGTTGCTGCTTTTTGCAGCAATCGTGGCAGCCCTCTTGATGACAGCCATGGTCGATTGGCTGAAAGCAAAATTGAATCTCAAGCAAGGGGTCGCTTTCGCTCTAATTCTATTTGCGATGACCCTCATCGTTGTTTTCACTCTATGGCTTAGCGGCCCGAACATCATCGGCCAATTTACAAACCTTCAGGCGGATCTTCCCCAGGCTGCCCACCAGCTCATAGTGAAGGCGAATGGATATGGGTGGGGTCGTTGGTTGATGGCTCAATGGTCCGGCTACTCTCAACTTTCAACCAGTCTCGGTTCCGCTCTGACCCGCATCGGCGGAATTGTCGTTAGTACTGCGACTGTACTGGCGGGGCTCGTCCTTATTGCGTTTCTCGGTCTTTATCTTGCGGCGGAACCACAGGTTTACTTTTCCGGCATTCAGCGCGCAACGCCAAAACGTTATCGAGCGACACTCAACGCCTGCGCCGAGAATGCTGTGCGTAACCTTCGTTGGTGGGTCTTGTCTCAGATGCTGTCCATGACCGCCGTGGGTATCATTGTCGCGCTTGGGTTATGGGCTCTTGGTGTGCCGCTTGCTGGAACCCTCGGCGTCATTGCAGCCCTCCTTACGTTCATCCCAAACATCGGCCCGATCCTGTCGGTTGTTCCTGCAGCATTGCTAGCTCTTGCGATTAGTCCCACGAAGGGCTTGCTTACTGTGATGCTTTTCCTGCTGGTTCATTTCCTGGAGGGCAACGTCATCACACCCTTACTGGAACGCAGGATAGTCCGTCTACCCCCGGCACTCACGATGAGCGCGCAGCTTTTGCTTGCTGTGATTGCGGGCCCGCTTGGCTTGGCACTTGCCGCACCGCTAACAGCGGCAACCCTCGGAATTTTCGAGGTACTTCTCCCTGCCGAAAATGCGCCCGTCCGGGTTGCGCCTCCAATAAAGGATTAGAGATAAGGCGAAATTCTTTCGGTATTGCTGATCCGGGATCTGTTCCAGCCAATCGACAACCTTTCGGTCGAGTTTTCCTGGATGGCGATATGCGTCATGGCGACGTTCGGATATTGTCATGGGTTCATCCTAGAATCCCACGTCTGCCGCCTCGTTGACCGAGACTAGGGATTGCGGGATTCATATCTATGAGCGCGATGCTAGTCGCCGGCGGCGACGGCGAGGGACTTGGGCTCGTAGGGGCAGAAGGGATCGCTGGCCAGCGGGTCGCCGGTGTAGGCGAAGGCGCGGGCTCGGGAGCCGCCGCAGAGGGCGGAATATTCGCATCGTCCACATTTGCCCCGGAACTGGCTGGGCGTGTGCAGGGCGCGGAACATGGGCGCGTTGCGGTAGATGTCCATCAGGCGGTCGCGGCGCACATTGCCTACCGCGAGCGGCAGAAAGCCCGCAGGATAGATATCTCCTTGATTGGAAACGAAGACGATTCCGTGTCCATCGCGGATTCCAAACCCGCGATACACAGGGGTCCGCTCAATCTCGCTGGCTGACATTCCCGCCTTGCGCATCTGGTCCAATGCGATGCGGCGATAGGAAGGCGCTTCGGTCGTTTTGATGGCGAAGGGCGAGTTCTGCGCGAGGGAATAAATCCACCGCATCAGTTCTTCGCCCTTTTCCGGGGGGAGGGGCTGAAGCAGTTTGCCACGGCCGACCGCGATCAGAAAGAAGAGACTCCAGCGCATGACCTGAATGGACTTGAGAAGTTCATACACGGCGGGCAGGTCGTCGGCGGTTTCCTGGGAGACCAGGGTGTTGACCTGAATCGGCATATTCAATTTTGCCGCGTCCTGAGCGGCGCGGAGGGTCAGATCGAAGCAGCCATCCACGCCGCGCACGGCTTCGTGGCGGGCGGCGCTGGAGCCATCGAGACTGAGGCCGAGACTTTCGATGCCGCGCGCTTTCAATTTTGCGAGGGCATCGAACGTCAGTTCCGGAGTTGCGCTGGGTGTGATGGAGACGGAGAGTCCCAGTTCGCGGGCTTCGTCGATGAGATCGTACAAATCCGCGCGCTTGAGCGGATCGCCACCGGTGAGGATAAGGTGAGGACGCGGCGCGTCGAAGGCGGCAATCTGATGCAGCAGGTTCCTGCTTTCGATGTAGTTCAGTTCATCCGGATGCGGAGTGGACACGGCTTCGGCGCGACAGTGGCGGCAGGCCAGAGCGCAGGCCTG
>JAKAAZ010000283.1 GCA_021802085.1 Acidobacteriota bacterium | reverse complement strand
TTCCATGTGTCCCCGAGCGGCTGATTCATTGGGGAACCGCTTGAAAAAGGCGTAAGCACTGATCGTCGATCTGCTCATGTGCTCATTCTAGATAGGTTAGCTCAGGGAGTAAAGTGTATAATTCCCCCTTTTTTGCATACAGCATCTGTAAGTTCGCGCAGTCCGTTTCGAGGGGTTACGCTACTACGGCGTCTGGTCGAGCAGAGCGCAGGGAACCGAGCAGCGTTGCGCGCTGCTCTCCAGCGCCATCTCAAACAGGCGGATGGTGCGCCAGCCATGTTCGGGCTTTACCGTCAGTGGGGCGAATCCCAGAATCGCGTCGCGAATATTTTCATAATACTTGCGATAATCTCCCGGCAGGGTCGGCACCCGCCGCACCACGGCTTCGCCATCCTGTGTTGTCGTCAGCTTGCCCCAGTTGGCTTCGGGCTCTTCTCCCCAGTGAGGGTCGGTTAATGTCATGCCATCTTTCATGGCTTGCTCCTGCGGGTCTAGGCCATATTTCACATACGATCCCAGCGTTCCGTGGAGCACAAAGCGCGGTCCGCGCGAGCGCGCCAACAGGGTTACATTCATCCGCATCCGCATCCGCGGATAGAAGAGAAGGATCGTGAACCCGTCGTTGATGTCGGTGACGTCGCGGTCATAGCGCACGTCCGCGAAGATTGCCTCCGGCGTGCCGAACAGTGTGAGCGCCTGATCGACGAGATGAGAACCCCAATCATGCAAGAGGCCATTGCCGGGAAGATTTTTCTCTTGCCATTGTTTGGCGCGGACGCCGGGATGGTACCGTTCAAAGCGCGACTCCAGACTGACGAGTCTGCCCAATTCGCCGCCGGCGATCAGTTGTTGCAGCGTGAGGAAATCTCCATCCCAGCGCCGGTTTTGATAGACGGAAAGCAAGCGATTCCGGGCGCGGGCCAGTTCGATCAACTGCCGGGCCTGGTCGCTGGTGGCGACGAAAGGCTTATCGATCACAACGTGCTTGTTTGCCTGTAGAGCTTGCTGGACGAGTTCGAAGTGGGTCGATGGCGGCGTGCTGATGGCGATGAGTTCGAGGTCCGGCTGCGCCAGCAGTTCGTCCATGGTGCGCACGATGGAGACATGGGGATACGCCTGCGCCGCAGTGTTTCCGTGGGGTTGCAGGATGGCCGCGAGTTCGAAGCCGTCAATGGCATGTAAGAACGGCGCATGAAAAATGCTTCCGCCAAGGCCAAACCCAACTACGCCAGCGCGAATCGTGCGACTCATTGTTTTTCTCCCTTTCAAGAAATTATCAGGCATTGCGTAGATGGCGTGGGTGCGTGGACGAACTTTGGGCCGTTGTGTGGTTGTGGGTTCAGGAAGCAGCCAGACGAGAAACACTGGCATCTAAAGTTTCGTATTCAGCAAGAGGTCGTATGGTCTTCCGCGTTTCCCGTTCCGACGCAGGCACAAATTTAAGCAGGAGGCGTTTTCTCGTAATTTTTATGGCCGGACTTCCCCCCGCTGGCATCCTGGGATGCGGAGTTTTCGACAATTCCTTGAGTCCCTACAAACCAGGCACGCCGTCCTCCAATGCGGGCAATTTCACCAACACAGTATTCATCGGCGATTCGTTGACCGCTGGTTTTCAGAATGGGTCGCTGCTGGACAGCCAGCAGCCCAACGGATACGCCAACCTGATCGCAAAGCAGGCAGGATTCCAATTGAAGCTGCCGTTGATTGCCGCGCCCGGCGCTCCAGCGGTCCTGCAACTGGTCAGCGTCGGGCCTCCCGCGGTGATTAAGCAGGCATCCGGCATTACCTTCGGGCGCGACAATCCTACCGTCCAGGCAACGGACCTGGCGGTTCCCGGTCACCGACTGGCGGACCTGCTCAACCGAGAGCCAGTCGCCATTCCCACGACGAATGAAGACATTATTACCGATCTGGTGCTGGGCATACCCGGTCTTGCTCTGGGGGAACGGTACACGCAACTGCAATGGGCGGAGCATTTGAATCCGACGACGCTGTTCGTCTGGATCGGCTCCGACGACGCATTGCAGGCGGCGGAGAGCGGCATGCCATCGAGCATGACGCCTCCCGCCCAATTTGCCACGGAATATACCCAGTTGATGCAGGCTTTGCAGGCCAATACCAAGGCAAATCTTATTGTCGCCAACGTGCCGGACATTACTCTGGTCGCATATCTGACGCCGGGGTCTGTCGTGCTGTCGGAATTCTCGCAGTCGAGTGGAATCCCCGTGGCGCAATTGAGCGCGACTCTGGGCATCCAGGCGACGGACCTGGTGAATCCGAACGGGATCTCGCAGATTCAAGCGATCCTGGCCGGAACGCAGCCGGGGCCAGTGAGCGACAGCGGCTTTTTGAGCCCTGCGGAGGTGGCGACAGTACAGCAGACGATTCAGCAATACAACGCCACGATTGCCCAGCAGGTGGCAGTCGTGGGCGGCACGCTGATCGATCTCAATACGGCCGTAACGCAACTCCACGACAGTCCGCCGACGATCAATGGTGTGCAGGCCAGCTTCGCTTTTTTGGGCGGGTTTTTCTCGCTGGATGGCGTCCATCCCACCAACACCGGGTATGCGCTATTGGCGAATATTTTCATCGACAGGATGAACGCGGCGCTGGCGACAAAAATCCCGGATGTCGATGTCGGCACGATTGCGGCGTCCGATCCCTTGTTCCCGTCCAATTTGCCGAAATTGGCAAGGAGGGTATTGATTCCAGCAACAGCAGGCCATTCGCTGGACTGGATGATGAAACCGCGCGCGCGAAACTGATCGCGCCAAAAACCAAAAAGCCAATGCAAAGGTACTTCGCTGCGCTCAGAATGAGCTTCAAGACGATAGGGACGGCATAGACGGTAAATATGAAAGCCGCGCAAAGAAATCGGTCTTTGCGCGGCTTTCATAATTCCAACGTTACTGCGGTTGGGTAGCTTGGCTGGCGCGAATCAGGCTTGCGCGGCTGGGGACTGTTCCGGCTCGGTTGTTTCAACGGGCTTTGCTGCAACCGCTTTCCTGGGAGGCTCCGGCTTTGCGGTCTCGGGCTTCCTGGCCTGCTCGACCTTTTTGCCGGGAGCGAGGATGGCGTGCAGGGTGGTGCCTTCCATCCGGGGATGGAACTCCACGATGCCAGCCTCGCCCACGTCTTGAATCAGGCGATTGATGATCGTATATCCCAGCTCGCGGTGGGCCATTTGGCGTCCGCGAAAACGCAACGAGGCTTTCACCTTGTCGCCATCGTGCAGAAACCGGATGGCCTGGTTCTTTTTGGTCTGGTAGTCATGCTCATCGACGGTCACCGAGAGCTTGACTTCCTTGATGGTGATGATCTTTTGCTTCTTGCGGGCTGCTCGTTCGCTCTTGTCTTTCTCGTAAAGAAACTTGCCGTAATCCTGAATACGGCAAACGGGTGGCACGGCGTTGGGAGAGATCTCCACCAGGTCCAGTCCGCGTTCGCGGGCTATTTTGAGGGCCTCAAACGGTGGGAGAACTCCGAGCTGATCTCCATTTTCGTCAATGACGCGAATTTCACGCGCGCGTATCCGATCGTTGATGCGGATAAACTGTTTCGCTGAACGCTTGTCGATGTGTCGCCTCCAAATACGCGGGGATATACCCCACCTCGTGAGTATACCATTTCAATGCGAACGGGCCGCTGACACTCTCTTCCAATACGAGATGAGCCTGAAGGCCGGTATTGATTCCAATACAAGATGAGCCTGAAGGGTCGGTCATGCTGGGTAGT
>JAKAAZ010000044.1 GCA_021802085.1 Acidobacteriota bacterium | reverse complement strand
AAACGATCAGGCTGCCAAACAGCTTGGTGAACCTCTCCATCGGTCGCCTCCCTTTGCTCTCGTCGGGATAACAAGATCATCGGACAGGCGACCCCTGGTTTCAAAATTTCAAATATCTTTGGCTATCATTTACTTGCACCTTCCCGGACGATCTAAAGGTCCACCTCCCAATCGAGGTTCAAAAAAATGGGAACAGAATGAGGCAGCTCCGGAACTTAATATCTCCCTCCTGCGTATCATCTCTCTTTGGGAGGACATAAAATGCATCTTCGCCACGTCGCAGCCATCCTCGTGCTCGCGCTCACTCCCGCGGCCCTGTTCGCCGCCGAGGGCACATTCGACAAGAATCTCACCGTCAACGGCCCCGCCACACTCGACATCGGCACTGGCTCGGGATACATCCACATCACGCCCGGTCCCGCCGACTCCATCCACATCATCGGCCATGTTCATTCATCTCAGGGCTGGTTCTCCGGCTCGCCCGAGGAGCGCGTTCGCAGCGTCACCGACAACCCCCCCATCGTGCAAAACGGCAACGACATTGAAGTGGGCCAGCACACTCATTACCAAAATGTGTCCATTGACTACGTCGTGACCGTGCCTCGCGGTACAGCAGTAAAGGCCGGCTCCGGCTCCGGTAACCTCAAGATCACCAACCTTGGCGCGCCCCTCAAGGCCTCCACCGGCTCTGGAGACCTCTACGCCAGCGACCTCACCGGAGACATCTCCCTTGGCACTGGATCAGGCGACATCCACGCTTGGATGAATGGCGCGCACTACACGAAGGCAGAAACCGGAAGCGGAACCATCCAGCTCGAAGGCGTAGCCGGAGGCCTCAAGGCCTCCACCGGCTCTGGAGACATCACCGTATCCGGTCATCCCGACGACGGATGGAAGCTCGAAACCGGCTCCGGCTCAGTCACTCTCAACACCGGTCACAGCGCCTATAACCTCGACGCCAGCACAGGCTCCGGCGATGTTCACAGTGATCCTCCCTTAACCACTCACGGAACCCTGAACCGCCACCATATCACCGGAGAAATCTACGGCGGCGGCTCCATCGTCCGGGTCGAAACCGGCTCCGGCAATATCCGTATTCAATAGAAGAATCAACTGCAACCGGGCCGCCGGGAATTTTGTCTCTCTCGGCAGCCCCTAGCGAAACCGGGGTCCCCGACGAGCGTAGGTAGGTGGGGTGGGAAGCTAGGGTGAGATTGAACGAGGCCCGCATTCCAACAACAGGGGAAAATGCCCTAGCCGAAATGTTCCCATCCACCCGCTGGCAACGGCCGCAGGCACGTACGTCCATTCGCGTGATCAGCCAGCAAAACGCGCGGTGAGCGCGACCTGTAGGCGCGCATCTGACCGATGCAGGTGATGGGAACACCGGCAATATGCTTTGGCATGGCTACATCGGGCGATGCCGTGAACAGCAGTTCGTAATCTTCGCCGCCGTTCAGCGCCAACTGCAAGACCCGTTCCGGATTGTCTCCGGATACACGTTGCGCAATCGGATGGATGGGAACCGCAGCGGCGTCTACAGTCGCGGCCAGCTTCGATTCTTCGCAGAGATGATGGAGATCCGTGGACAGCCCATCGCTGATGTCGATTGCCGAAGAAGCTCGGTGATTTTTGAGCAGCCACGCGCCGACACCAAGCCTCGGTTCAGGAAATAAATGCGGGTGGGGGTTGGCTGCGCCTCGTCCAGTTTCCCCAGGACTGGTTTTCAATCCGCGAAAGCGGCGAGGATTTGCGGCCAGCTGCGCCAACTCGGCCGCCGCGCCTCCCAGAAATCCCGTGACGTAAATATAGTCGCCCGCTTCCGCTCCGGAACGCAGCAAAGCGCGATTGCGCGGCGCGCTTCCAATCAGCACAATGTCCGCTAATGCCAAGCCCGTCGCCGCGTGCCGCTGCACCGTATCCGGAACTATTGGCGACTGCGCCGTATCCCCTCCGGCAAGAGGCACGCGATATCGACCTGCCAGGGCGAGAAATCCATCGAAGAATCGCGACCGCCAGCAGGGCTGCCCTCGGTGGCTTCGGACCAACTCCGCAGGCAGTGCCAGAGAAAGAAACGCGGCCAGAGGGGTTGCACCCATCGCCGCCAGGTCGCTCAATCCGCGTGCCAGGCAGCGATGTCCGACGGATTCCGGTGTGTGCCATTCGCGACGGAAATGGGTGGTTTCGAGCGAGAAGTCAGTGGTGACGAGCAGTTCGTGCCCGGCTGGCGGTCGCAAAATTGCGCAGTCATCTCCGATTCCAAGCGCCAGCGCCGACGCGATCGAAGAGTTAGATCTCTGTCGTAGCGTGCGAGACACGCCTGCGTTGCGACCGATTTGCGTCCGCAGCGACTGAATAAATGCGCGTTCTCCCATGCTGTGCGATTGCGGCATCGACTGCCAGAATACAGCGTCATCGGTTCGCGAAGACACTTCCATCATCGTAAATTCGCTCCCATACCATAAAATCAAGTATGGCCACCGCGCACGCCGCCGCATCTCCAGATGCTGACAAGCAGCAACTCGCCGAGACCTTCGAGATGTTGCTCGCGACCGTGCGCCGCAACCGGCCCTCCGACGATATTGGCATCATCCAGCAGGCATACGATTTTTGCCTGAAGCACCACGCCGGTCAAAGGCGGGCTTCCGGCGACCCGTTCGCCCTGCACCCTCTCGAAGTCGCTCGTGTCTTAGCGGAGATGAAGCTGGACTCCACCGCGATTGCCGCCGGCCTGCTGCATGACGCCGTCGAAGACACCCCGGTGACCAGCCGGCAAGTTGCAGAAATCTTCGGCGAACAAGTCGCCCACATCGTCGATGGCGTTACCAAGATCGACAAAATCCAGTTTGCCAACCGGGAAGACCGCCAGGCGGAAAACGTCCGCAAGATGCTGCTGGCCATGGTCTCCGACGTTCGTGTCGTGCTCATCAAGCTTGCCGATCGTCTCCACAATATGCGCACGCTGGAGCACTTGCAGCCGGAACGTCAGCAAGCCATCGCGCGCGAGACCCTCGACATTTACGCGCCGCTCGCGCACCGCCTCGGCATGGGCAAACTTCGCAGTGAGCTGGAAGATCTGTCCTTCCAGTATGTCGATCCCGTCGGCCACGACCAGATCAGCTCCGCTGTAGAAGCGCACCGGCAACAGGGCGAGCAATTTCTCCGAGAAATCGACGCCATCCTGCGCGAACGTTTTCAGGAACACAACATCACCGCGCGGGTGGATTGGCGCATCAAGCGCCTCTATTCCATCTATCAAAAATTGCAGCGCCAGCGCATCACCGTCGATCAGGTGTACGATCTGCTGGCTGTCCGCGTGATCACGCAAACCGTACAGGATTGCTATGCCGTTTTCGGTCTGATTCACAGCATCTGGCGCCCTGTTCCCGGCCGCATCAAGGACTTCATTGCGATGCCGCGACCGAACCTCTATCAATCGCTGCACACCACCGTGATGGCCGATGGAGGGCACCAATTTGAGGTTCAGATTCGCACCGAAGAGATGCATCGAGTCGCCGAGGAAGGCATCGCCGCACATTGGAAGTACAAAGCCGGCGGCTCGCCGGTAAACGCAAAAGACGAGCAGCGTCTCGCCTGGGTCCGGCAGATTGTCGAGTGGCAGCGCGACATGACGGACCCCAACGAATTTCTTTCCACGCTCAAAATCGATCTGTATCCGGAAGAGGTCTACACTTTCACGCCGAAGGGCAAGGTGGTGGTTCTTCCCAAAGAATCCACTCCCATCGATTTCGCCTACAGCATTCATACCGAGGTTGGAAACACCTGCACCGGCGCGAAAGTGAATGGTCGCATGGTGCCGCTCAAGACGCGTTTGCGCAATGGCGACATCGTGGAAATTCTGACGCAGAACGGTCACACGCCCAGCCGCGACTGGCTGACATTTGTCAAAAGTACCCGCGCGCGCAATAAAATCAAGCACTGGTTGAATGAGCACCAGCGCGAACGCGCCATTGAAATTGGCCGCAAGCTGCTGGACCGCGAGGCCCGCAAATATAAAATCTCGATCTCCCACCTCACCGAAGCGGACCATACCAGGGCGGCTACGGAGTATGGCCTTGCGAACCCGGTCGATCTGCTGGCGGGCATAGGCTTTGGCAAGTTTTCAGCTCGCCAGGCGCTCAATCGGCTGGTTCCAGGCTCCACCAGCACCCAGCAACCGGAGGCGGAATCCACGCCGGGGATGTCGGACGCCGTCAAGCGCGTCTACTTCGGCAAAGGTTCCGACTCCCTGACCGTCGAGGGGCAGAACGACCTGCTCGTATATCGCGCCCGTTGTTGCAACCCGATTCGCGGCGAAGAAATCGTTGGCTACGTCACCCGCGGCAAAGGCGTCGCCGTGCATGCTCGCAGTTGCCCCAACGTGCAGAATCTTCTCTATGAGTCCGATCGCAGGATTGCTGTGGAGTGGGCGCGCATGCAGGGAGAAGAAGGCTCCGCCCAGCGCGCAACCTATCCCGTCAAGTTGACGGTCTATTGCGATGATCGTGCTGGAATGCTGCGCGAAATGACGGCCGTCATTTCAGACGACGGAACCAATATCCGCGCCGTCGATACCAAGGCGGGCACGGACGAGGAAGCCATCGTGGAGTTTGTCGTCGATGCCTATGACGTAGGCCACCTGCTTCGCCTGATGAACGGTCTTCGCCGAGTCCCCGGAGTTCGCGACGTCCAGCGCCAGCAAAAAGTGTAGAGCGGATTTAGACCAAATATCTGAGCATTTCTGGCATAAGCTGCCCTATCGTGCGACCGAGGCTGGTCCTTCGCTCGTCGTCACGCTCGTCAGCGCGCAGCCATTCATGGTCTGTTTGAACTTGAAGTATGGATGGAAGAACAGCGCCGCTCGCGCATCGCCGTTGCCCTCGACAAGTTCGGGTAGCCACACGCCATCTGGATACCGCTGCTGCTGCGCATGAATCCAGAATCCCTTATGCAGGTTTGCCAGCAGTCCTCCGCCAATCTTTACATCATGGTCCAGGCGAGCATTCAAGTCCACCAGTTCGCCCGTGGCTTCGTCCACCTGAATCGTTCCCGACATATTATGCAGAAATGTCTCCTCGACGCCTTTGGGATGCACGTCGGGATCGCCGCTCAAATCGTATGCCAGAGTGGAACGCCCCCCGCGATCGATCCGATGCCCGTTCGTATACCGCAGCATATGCAATAGCATATCGATCTGCTTCCCGTTGTCCGCGTCTCGCTTGGCGATGTATTTCAGATCCGAATCCTTCTGGATCTCCTTCTGCACCCGGCCCGATTCTTTCTTGCTCTGGTCTGCATTGAGCGGCTTGCCATCTCTCCCGGTCAGCTTGTCAATCTCCTCGCCATTGACGAAAAACATATCGTATTGCCGAACATGACGCTGCTTTACAGCGCCATTCTTGTCGGTGTTGTCTTCTTCCCGGACTGTTTTGCAGACGTACCGCTCCTGCTCCGCCTCGGATTGCTTCAGATTGTTCAAGACACGCTGTTTGAGCTCAACGGACGATGGTAAAGGCGCGTTCCAGTCGATGGTTGTTGCGGTTGCGTGGGAGGGTTTTGCTGCGTGCGGCGCAGCCGGCTTAGAGTTCGCTTGAGCCCATCCCTTTGTCCCGGAAGCAGAAAGCGCCCAGGCTCCAGCCAGCACTACCAGCCCTGCGCACAACGAACGCCTCATGTCCACTACCCTCAAGCCATTAGACTGTGCGCGTGAATTCTGGTCATAGGATCAGGTAGACAGGCCGAATTCCAGTACCCACGTGAATTAGCTGCGACGGCCGGGGGTACAATCTCCGGTATGAATCCGCCAAAAACAGCCATTGAAACTGCGAAAGCTCCCGCAGCCATCGGTCCATATTCCCAAGCCATTCGCATCGGTAACTTGGTCTTTACGTCGGGACAGATCGCTCTCGATCCTGTGACCGGGCAACTGGTTGGCGGTGGCATTGAAGCCCAGACCCGTCGCGTGCTGCAAAATCTGGAAGCCGTACTTGCCGCCGCCGGGCTGGATTTCTCCAGCGTAGTCAAGACGACGGTGTTCCTCAAGGATATGAATCATTTCCCCGCAATGAACGCCATCTATGCGGAGTATTTTCAGGCAAAAGGCATCGCACCCCCAGCACGTTCGACGGTGGAGGTGAATCGGCTTCCCAAGGATGCGCTGGTGGAGATTGACACCATTGCAAGCTGACACGAAGCCGCGGTTATGCCGCGCCTGCTACGTCAGCATGATTCGGTCGAATCGCTGGCGGACTTGCGGGCACTCATTCGTTGCCAGAAACACGAAAGGGCGGAGGAATCTCCTCCGCCCTTCGCGATAAACCTAGCGCTCGGTTACAGCGGCTGAACGTCAGCTGCCTGCCAGCCCTTCGGTCCCTTCACAACGTTGAACTGCACGGCCTGGCCCTCTTGCAAACTCTTAAATCCGTTTGAATTGATCGCAGAGTAATGCACGAAAACATCCTCACCATTTTGGCGCGAAATAAAGCCGAAGCCTTTCGCGTCGTTGAACCATTTCACTGTTCCTTGTTCCATTTGAATCTTACTTCCTAATCGTTTTGAATTTACGTTGAAGGGAATCGGAGCGACTACTAGCAGAAACTTGCACTTTTGGGCAAAGTCTACAACTGCCCGGTTCTATTCGGACGCAGTTGTAGTGTAGCAGATTCTGGTCAAATGCAAGAAAAAAATGCACGTTAGCGGCCCATCTCAGAATTGCCCACCTCAAGGTGCATCCGGCTCCCGCGAATCTCCTCCACGGAGTGCGTTATGCTGTCGAATACATGCTATTTGAAGGGGACTCGCTCGACTGGCTCGAAACCGTGCTTCCCGTTCTGGCGGAGGGTTTCTCCTCGCTGCCGTCCGGCCCCTCCCCGCAGCTCGATCAGGCCGCCATGGTCGAGGTGTTGCGGGAAACGGCGGTTCGACTGCGGCAGAACTATCCGTATTTCCATCCGCTCTATGCTGGACAGATGCTCAAGCCTCCCCATCCCATTGCGCGAGCCGCCTACGCGCTGGCAATGCGGATCAATCCCAACAATCATGCTCTCGACGGCGGCCGTGCCAGTTCTCAAATGGAAATCGAGGCGGTGCGCGCCCTCGCGGACATGTTCGGTTGGACAGCCCACCTTGGTCACCTCACCAGCGGCGGTACCTTCGCCAATCTTGAAGCGCTTTGGGTCGCGGGACAACTCCATCCCAACAAAACGATCCTCGCCTCCGACCAGGCGCATTACACGCATCAACGCATCAGCGGTGTTTTGCAGTTGCCATTCGCATCCGTGGCCAGCGACGCGCGGGGAAGGATAAGCATCGAGGCGCTCGAAGCCGCGCTCCAACAAGGCAATGTCGGCACGGTAGTCGTCACCGTTGGAACCACCGCCCTCGGTGCCGTCGATCCATTGCCGGAAATCCTCGCGCTGCGCGAGCGGTATGGCTTCCGTGTTCATGTGGACGCCGCCTATGGGGGGTATTTCACGCTGGCGCCGAACTTAGACGCGGAGTCTGTTGCCGCCTATGCCGCGCTGCCCGCGGTCGACTCCATCGTGATCGACCCGCACAAGCACGGCCTGCAACCCTATGGATGCGGATGCATTCTCTTTCGCGATCCATCCGTAGGCCGCTTGTACAAACATGATTCGCCCTATACCTACTTCAGCTCGGACGAACTGCATCTGGGTGAAATTACGCTCGAATGTTCCCGCGCCGGCGCGGCCGCTGTAGCCCTCTGGGCGACCCAGCGGGCATTGCCGCTGACCCGCGACGGCGAATTCGCCCGAATGCTGGAATCCTGCCGTGCGGCGGCCCTCGAACTCCACTGGCGGCTCAGCACTTCAGATTCGTTCATTGCGCCCATGCGTCCCCAGTTGGATATCGTTGTCTGGGCGGTACCCGGCGCGACAGTCGAGGAGAGCTCCACCGGTGCCCGTGCGGTCTTCGACGCGGCCGCGCGAAGAGACCTGCACCTCGCTTTGGTGCATCTCCCACGGAGATTCTTCGCGCCCGATACCTGGCCCGAGTCCAATCGGACCTCGCAGGATTCCGCCCAGGTGACTTGTCTCCGTTCCGTGCTCATGAAGCCCGAGCATCTGGCCTGGATCGACCCAATTTGGGACCGGCTGGCCGCCGCTGCGCAGGAGGTAGTACCGCGATGAGTCTTGCGAGGGACGCACGTCGCCATGAGTTGCGCATCTTTGCACCACGGAAGACTATTTTCCCGGAACCAAAGTGCGACGGCTGATAAGATTCCATGTAGACGATCTTGCCCAGACGGCATCCAATGTCCCATGCAGAAAAGTATTTTCCACGTGAGTGGGGTTTGTTGTCGCGGTATCAGGTTCGATGGTGATTCGTTATCTCCGCTGCGGAGAACAAGAAGCGAAACTCTATCCCCTTGAGAAACAGAGGTTTATGGCAATCAGCAGCCAGGAAGTCCTGGATTCAGGCTCATCTTATAGCGATTGGAAACGGTTTCAGATCGCGTATTTTTCAATGGAAATTGCCGTTGCTCCGGATATCCCCACCTACAGCGGCGGTCTCGGCGTGCTGGCGGGAGATACCCTGCGGTCGGCGGCGGATACTGCTCTGCCCCTGATCGCGGTGACGCTGGTACATCGTAAAGGATATTTCCGGCAGCATTTAACCGCGGACGGAATGCAGACCGAGGAAGACCAGCCTTGGAATCCGGAAGCTATGCTGCAGCCGCTGGCGCCGGTCGCCGCCATCACCATTCAGGGCCGCCCGGTGATGGTTCGCGCCTGGCGCAAAGACATCGTTGGCGTTGACGGTCATATCGTTCCCGTAATTTTTCTGGATACGGACCTGGATACCAACGATGCGTGGGACCGCCAGCTTACCGACCATCTGTACGGCGGCGATACCTTCTACCGGCTCTGCCAGGAAACGGTCCTCGGAATGGGCGGGGTTGCTATTCTCGCAGCACTGGGCTGCCAGCCTGCTGTCTACCATATGAACGAAGGCCATGCCTCGTTGCTGACCATCGGCCTTCTGGAAGAACAAGTGAGCGACCGCCATCTGCTCGACGCCGCCGAGGCGGATTTGGACTCGGTGCGCTCCCATTGCGTCTTCACCACGCACACTCCAGTGCCCGCCGGTCATGACCGCTTTTCCCTCGATCAGGCCCGCCAGGTTCTGGGCGACGAACGCACCCAGGCGCTGGAAAAATTTGGCTGCTGTCATGACGGCATGTTGAATATGACCTATGTTGCGCTGCGCTTCTCTCGCTACGTCAACGGGGTGGCCATGCAGCACGGCCGCGTATCGAGCGAAATGTTTCCTGAATACAATGTTCATGCGATTACCAACGGCGTGCATGCGGCCACCTGGATCCAGCCTGCCATGCAGATCCTGCTCGATGAAAAAGTTCCCAGCTGGCGGCGCGACAATCTCTACCTCCGCTTCGCCATCGGCATCGCTCCCAATGAGATCCGCAGTCGTCATTCAGAAGCCAAGCGACAGCTCATTTCCACCGTCGCCGAGCGCACCGGAGTTTCGCTGCAACAAGACCGCTTCACCCTTGCGTTTGCCCGTCGCGCCGCCGCATATAAGCGTGCCGACATGCTGTTTGCCGATTCGTCTCGCTTGGCGCGATTGGCGGAAGAGTTTGGCGGAATCCAGATTGTGTATGCCGGCAAAGCCCATCCCCACGACGATCTGGGGAAGAACATCATTCACCATGTCATCGAAGCCAGCGCCCAACTCAATTCCGACTGGCTTCGCATCGTCTATCTTGAAAATTACGAGTGGGAACTTGGCGCCATTCTCACCGGCGGTGCGGATCTTTGGCTGAACACCCCGCGGCGCCCCTATGAGGCTTCCGGTACCAGCGGGATGAAGGCCGCCATGAACGGCGTCCCCAGCCTGAGCACGCTCGACGGCTGGTGGATTGAAGGTTGCATTGAAGGCGCCACCGGCTGGGCAATTGCCGATCGCGACGACGAAACCCAGGAGGCTGAATCCCTCTACGAGAAACTCGAGAACGAAATTCTTCCGCTTTACTATCGTTATCCCGACAAATGGGCAGAGATCATGCGTATGTCCATGGCCATCAACGGCTCCTTCTTCAATACCCACCGGATGCTCTACCAGTACGTCACCAATGCCTACTTCCCAGGGGACGCACCCCTGCTGCGGAAGTTCCAACCCGAACTCGTCTTCACCCGCTGATCTCATCGAAAGGTTGGTCGCACGCGAGGTTCCGCAGATGGAAGGCCCTCCGACGGCGTACACGGCAACTCAGATCTCTGGTCGTTTCGACATCGCGGTCCGCCAATCGGGAGCAACCGGCCTGTTCCAGTACGCGTTGTTCGACTATTTCCCCGTATGCCCAGTAGGATGATGGCGAAGAACAAGCAACCTTCCCCTGTGCACAGTATGGAACTTTGGACGGTGCGGAAGCCGGCGATTTTTAATCCAGGTCAATGAATGAAAACACTCATCGTATCGCTCATTTTCTTATGGACGGTAGTTCCGTCGGAAGCGCAAATTGCGGTGCTAGCAGGAGTCGCACAGGGACGGACGCAAACCGAAGGCATTCTTCAGTCCATTGAAAATGGAGACATCCAGTCTGCCGGAGATCATTACCTGGTGACAAGAAAAGACAGTCGCTTGCCGGTGGAAATGATCTTCAAGTCCTGTCAGGGTGTTGGCATCCATCGCGAACTCAACCAATGGTGGGTTTTGCCGATCAGTGCGGCCGGCAGTCAGATTGAAGTCAACACCAATCTTTGGGTATTGCCTGAAAATCCACTCTCCCCGGAAAATTCCTGGTACATCAAACTGCAAAGTGGGGAATCGATTGTCGCCCGGCTTGACGATGTCTTGACCGTTCGCGTAAGTGGCGACAAATTTGAGCTGTATAAATCGGAAGCACGCCCCCACAGCGATGCCTTTAACAATCGTTATTCTTTCCACATCAATGATGGGGAGGCGCTTGAAAACGCCTTGGCCGGTTTTTACTGGGGAACCATGTTGCCGTCGGTCGTCGAAAAGACGAAGGCGAAGAACTATCCCTATCACGACGGGTATGTGGTCAGCACGCTGAATCCCAAATCCTATGCCGGCACCTATCCGGATGTCGATCATGAATTCCAGATCAAAGGCCGCCTTGCCATGGGATCTGCGGTTGATCTGGACATTGCCCGGCGCATGATCGCGCTTCAGTTCAAGGTCATGAACGACGATCCCGAAAAGCTATATCGCATTCCCTGCTCCATCCAGCCTTCCGGCCTGCGCGAATACTACGTTCGCCGAAACAGCCAGGACAAGCGGGAAAATGCCGAAATGTTTCTGTTGACGGGCAATATTGAAGTGTTGGAAGAGTCCTGGCGCTATTATCAGGCCACGAAAGACACTGCCTGGCTTCGCAGGAATATCGTCAATCTGGAAAATGCCGCTTCTGAGACCATTGCGAACACGGACCAGTACGGACGTGTATGGTCCGATGTTTATTACGAAGATCAGGTGATCAAAGATGGGCGCGTAACCCAGGCAGGAGCATTCGCTGCCCATACATTTGGCCTGCTGGCCGACACGGAAAATATTTTAGGCCGGAAAGACAAGTCCATGTACTACTCCGGCTACTCAAAGAAGATAGCCGCCGCGTTGGTCAAGCCTCTTCCGATGGGATTTTGGGATGAAAAAAATCAGCGATTCATCGATTGGGTCGATCGCAACGGTCAGGTTCACGATCACATTCATCTATTGTCCAATGAACTTCCAGTCCTCTTCGGGTATGCATCGGATGCGCAGGCCAATGCGGTGCGGCGTCTGATCGATGCAAATTTCGCATCCTTTGAGCGATTTCCCAGTTTCCTCGCGGCCGACATTGTCGGCTATACCAAATCGGAGATCGGGAGCGGGGGCCCGTACGATCTGAGCGCCGCCGGCAGGTATTGGTATTGGGACGCGGCTTTCTGGGCATCACGCAATCGGAACGACATACTACTGAATCAACTCAAGGCGGTGGCCCATGAAGCGGCGCAAACCGATTACTTCATGGGCGAACGATACGACATGGACTACGTCTATTATGTGGATGGAAAGAACTGGCATGGAGCTGAAAAGTATTACGAATATCCATGCGTGTACGCCTCGGTACTCATTGCAGACGTATTAGGTTTCACTACTCCTGTCGACGCCGATGTGTCCATCCATCCGCACCTCAACGGCTATGGCAGCGTGGAGTTCGGGATTCCCCGGTACGACGTGAAATATACATATGGCGCCAAGGGGTTTGTGCTGAAGAACCTTGCCGGTAAAGAGCGGCGCTTCAGCGTTGATCTGTCCACTCTCTACTTCGGCACAACGCAATATAAACTCGCGCGGAAGTCAAACCATAAAATTGTGGGGACAAGATCGACGATTGAACTGTCTTCACAGGAAGAAGCCACTTGGATTCCCATCAATGGGAGCAAGGCGCCCCAACCTACGAGCGGTCAATAGCCTGCCGGATTTGCCCCGTCCAGCGGATGGAGTGTATGCCCACGGTGGCATCCGGCCCGCCGCTCACGTATACTGATCGAAGCCGTAAAATTGCTTTTTTCGATTGGAAACACCATGCCGAAACTGAAGACGCACAAAGGTGCGGCCAAGCGCTTTAAGAAGACCGGAAGCGGTCGAGTGAAGCGCGGCCAGGCCTTCATGCGGCACATCCTTACCTCGAAGGCAACCAAGACCAAGCGGCACCTAGCCGCCTCTGCCATGGTCTCGGATGCCGACCTGCCCAAGGTGTTGCGCATGATCCCGTACGCCTGATCGGCTCGCCGCGGCGAGCAGGGCCCGCACGCGTTCGAGGCCCCCGGAACTGACCCTTCCGCGACAGATCAGAGTAAGAAGCGAGTGAAGAGGTATTTAGCGCAGGCTTTCATGACTGCGAATCCTGCCTCCAGCCGCACAACGAAACGCAAAAAGGAGAACCAACCATGCCTCGCGTCAAACGTGGCAATAAGCGCAAAGAGTATCGCAAGAAGATCCTGAAGCGCGCCAGCGGCTACTTCCTCACTAAATCCAAGCTATACCAGGCTGCGGAAGAGGCAGTCGAGCGCGGGCTGAAGTTTGCCTATCGCGGCCGCCGCGAAAAGAAGCGTCAATTCCGTTCGCTGTGGATTGTCCGCATCGGCGCAGCCGCCAAGCTGAATGGCATCAGCTATTCACAACTGATCCACGGGCTGAAGCTGGCCGGTATCGAACTGGACCGCAAGGTCTTGGCCGACATCGCCGCCAAGGATCCCGCAGGGTTTACTGCGCTCGCGACCCAGGCAAAGACCGCACTCAGCAGCGCGGCCGCCTAAGCTCAGCCAACCGGTTCGACACCAAATAGGGCACTCCTTCAGGAGTGCCTTATTCCTTTGGACGCAACGCCAGCGAAACACCAGAAAAAATAGCGATCAGCGCAATGGTGCACTGCGAGATGACGCAGTAGAGGCACCAGACCTGCAGGATCGACTCTTCCACGTGAGACAGGTACAGCGCGAAGCCCAGGCCGATCAGCGCCAGCACCAACGTCCAACCTCTCTTCCCCAGCAGGGCCAACAGCCCAATCAGCAGATATCCGGCAATTCCGACAGCCGCCACCGGCACACTGTGAATCATCGAATACGAGCTATGGTTCACGATGCCGCAATCCCAACGCGCATTGATGTCGCATGGCTCCACTTTGTTCGAATAATGCACCTGCAGCGCCAGCGCGGACACCACGGCGCCTAGAATGGACAACGATACGATCAGTATTCTCAATGTTTTCTGCACGCCTTTATTGAACCACAGCGTCGATGGATTCCAAACCGGCAGGTTCGCCCCGACAGAACCGCCGTCCAGAAAATCGATATTTTCCTCTCTCTCATTTATCCTCAAAGGCAATGTCTTCTACGCAAATGCCTGCTTTAAAAAGCCACGAGCCGAATGAACTCGACGGAGCTTCCCTGGCGGATATTTCTCGGTTTTGCGTTGTACACTACACTCGGGCTTCATCAACTCGATGAAAGTTCGCGATCTGATTAAGCGGATCGAGCAAGATGGTTGGTGGTTGGCACGGGTTCGTGGTAGTCATCGGCAATTCAAACACGCCGAAAAGACAGGAACGGTAACAATAGCTGGACATCCATCCGACGAAGTACATCCCAAGACGCTGCAAAGCGCCTTGAAACAGGAGGGATTACGATGAAATATGTTGTACTGTTCGAGCATTCGGAGACGAACTGGAGCGCCTATGTGCCAGACCTTCCAGGCTGTATCGCAACAGGGAAAACCAAGGCTGAAACCGAGATGTTAATCCGCGAAGCCATTGAGTTCCACATCGAAGGAATGCGCCTGGATGGCGAGCCTGTTCCTCCACCTACAACCGAAGTAGAGTACGTCAGTATTTCCGCATGATCTACAGAAGCGAACCGACCTCAAATTGCACATGACCAATCAAGATACTTGGCCTGAATTACCTGGCTATACCGACGACATTCTGAATGAAGTATTCTCACATTTTCAGCAACGGCTGAATGCAGACCTCGAAGGCGTGGAGACAGAAGACGGACGGGAACATCTCCGTATTAAATGGCTTGGCAGAAAGTCTGGACTACTGAAACAAATTAACGATACCTACGTTCAGAAAACGCCTCCTGAATTCAAAAAAAACGTCGGGCATCGCTTCAATGCCTTTAGACAATCCGTGGAATTTGAACTCGATCCTAGGAAAATTTCAAAAAGGACCGGGATCGCAGTCGAGACTTTGGAGCAATTGGGAGGCGGGCAATCGAAAAAAGTTGTGGAGAAGAGTGTCATCGACATCACCCTCCCCGGCATCCGGCCCACGCTGGGCATGGAGCACCCCCTGATCCGCACCATGCAGGAAATCGTCCGCGTCTTTGAGCACATGGGCTATTCGGTCGGCGTCGGCCCCGAGGTCGAGACAGACTACTACAATTTCGAGGCGTTGAATTTTCCGCCGGACCATCCGGCTCGCGATACGCAGGACACGCTCGTTGTCGCCCGTCAGGAGCACAAACCGCTGCGTGATCGCCTCCTCCTGCGCACCCACACTTCCCCGGTGCAGATTCGCACCATGGAGCGGCAGCCGCCGCCCGTGCGCATCGTGATTCCGGGTAAGGTGCATCGCAACGATGCCGCCGACGCGACCCATTCGCCCATCTTTCATCAGGTGGAAGGTCTGTGCGTCGATGAGAACATCACCTTCAGCGACCTGAAGGGGACGCTCGATCACGCCATGAAGGAATTATTCGGCTCCAGCGTGCGCACGCGCTTCTTTCCGTCCTTCTTTCCTTTCACGGAGCCCAGCGCCGACGTGCAGATCAGCTGCATTTTCTGCGGCGGCAAGGGCTGTCGCAAATGCAAGCACTCGGGCTGGATCGAGTTGCTTGGCTGCGGCATGGTGAACCCGGCTGTGTTTGAATTCGTTCGCGGCAAACAGCCTGCATACGACCCCAAAAAGATTTCCGGCTTCGCCTTCGGCATGGGCGTCGATCGCATCGCGATGATGAAGTACGGCATCAGCGACATCGGACTGCTCTACTCCGGCGACATGCGGTTTCTGGAGCAGTTCGCATGAAAATCCTTTCCGCATGGCTTCGTTCGTACCTGCCTGCTCTCGAAGTTTCTGACCGCCAGCTTGCCGACGATCTGACGCTGCGCGGCATTGCCGTCGAGGGCGTGTTTGATCTTGGCCCAGGCAACGGCTCTTTGTTTGAAATGGATATCACCACCAACCGTGTCGATGCGATGAACCATTACGGCATCGCGCGCGAGGTCGCGGCCATCTATGACATACCGCTGGCGCCCCTCGATGCATCACTCCCCGCTGCGAAACCTGCGAAGCTGCCGTTTCCGGTGCGCATTGAAGCGAACGATCTATGTGGTCGCTTTACCGCGCGCGTGCTGCGCGACGTGAACATCGCACCATCCTCCGGCGATGTGACCCAGCGTTTCGCGCTGCTGGAACAAAAGCTGATCGGCAATGCCGTCGACGCGACGAATTTTGTCACCATGGCGATGGGCCATCCCACGCACGCCTTCGATCTGGACAAAGTGGAAGGCGGCATCGTGGTGCGTCGTGCCCAGGCAGGCGAGCGTCTCCGTTTGCTCGACGGGACCGAGCGCGCGCTGGCGGCCGAGGACTTAGTTGTTGCCGATGAGAAGAGGGCACTGGCGCTGGCTGGCGTGATGGGTGGGTGGGACACCATGATTACCCCCGAGACGAAAAATATTCTCGTCGAGGCGGCGTGGTTCGATCCTGGCGCTGTGCGCCGTTCGTCAAGACGGCATGGGCTGCACACCGACGCTTCGCATCGCTTTGAACGTGGCGCGGATTTTGCCGCTGCTCCCATTGCGTCCGCGCTGGTCAGCCGCTTGATTCTGGCCGCGGGCGGTCATATGGAAGGCGAACTGATCGATGTTGTTGTCCCGGAGATAGCGGCCCGCACCATCGAGCGCCCGGCAATCTCGCTGCATCTCCGCGAAGTAGCGCGCATCCTTGGCAAGACCGCCAACGGCCGGCCCATCGATGCCTCTACGGTGGAGCGTTATCTGACAGGATTGGGCGTCGGTATGCAGAAAGCTGCGGCGGAAATGTATGTCGCCGCGCTGCCCAGTTGGCGGCTCGATCTGGAACATGAGATCGACCTCATCGAAGAAATCGCGCGCCTGCATGGCTACAATCGCTTCGCCAATACTCTGCCTCCTTTTGCGGGTAGCGTGACTGAGCTGCCCTGGGCCGCCAAAGAAACCGCGCTTCGCCGCGCGCTGCGGGCAGCCGGATATACGGAGGCTATCGGCAGCACATTCTGCTCTGCAATCGACGCGGCTACATTTGCGCAGCAGCCAAATTCGTGGGTTCCGCTGGGTAATCCGCTCAGCGAGGAAGTGGGCTGTCTGCGTCCGTCGCTGGTGCCCGGCATGCTCTCGATGCTGGCGCACAATTTGAATCGCGAAGTCGATGACCTGCGCTTGTTCGAGATGGGCGCGATTTTCTCGGGAGGCACCGAACGTGTGCACGAAAAGCCGTCGCTTGTCCTCGGCGCCACCGGCACAGCCATCGCTCCCCACCCTCTCGCCGGCATGCGCGACTATAGCTTCTACGATCTGAAAGGCATCGCGGAAGAGCTGCTCGCGAGATTCGTAACGAAATCCATCTATTTCGACACCTTCCCCGCATCGACAGGGCTGATGCCGTCGTGGCTGCATCCCGCACGCGCCGCACGAGTGGTGGTCGATGGCGAAACCATCGGCTTCTTCGGCGAATTGGCTGCGCCGGAAGCGCAATCCCGAAAGCTGCGGCAAACCGTGTTTGTCGGCGAGTTCGATCTCGAACGGCTCTTTCACCGCGCGCTTCGTGCACCTGCTGTCCGCGACCTTTCCTGCTTTCCGGCAGTTGTGCGCGATTTTTCCTTTACCTTTCCCGATGCAGTCCACTGGCGACAGATTGCGGATGCCTTGCTTTCGCTCGCCATCCAGGAGATGCGCAGCATCGAACCGCGAGAAATCTTCCGCGACAAGAAAGAAGCCTCTGGCCAGTACGCGCTCCTGCTGCGGGCAGTGTTCCAGGCGCAGGATCGTACGTTACGCCTGGAGGAACTCCACGACTGGGCCCGTCGGATCTTCGCTGCGCTGATGGAACTCGGCGGCCAACCACGATTTCCGCTGGAGTTGCTGTAATCTCGCCATCGGCGCCCAGTCACCCGACTTGCCGCGGAGAATGGCGCAGCCGTTGCAAAAAATCAGGACCCGGTTCTCCACAAGCTTGAATTCGGCTGCGACCCTTCCGGGGCGCTATACTGCGCGAAGAGCATCTCAACTTATTTATGACAGCGACTATGGCGAAAGAACAGGAATTGGCAGTGGCGGTCGATACGTTCGCCGCTTTGGAGCAGCGCGTCGTTCGAGCGATCGAGCTGCTGAACCGGGAAAGGGAACAGCGCGCGGCGGCGGAAAACCAGATCGCCGGCCTTCGCGAGCAGTTGGAAGTTCAGCATGCCCAGGCGGCGACGCAGCGTCGGGAAATTGAAGAGCTTCATCGTGAGCGGGATACGGTCCGCACACGCGTCGAGCGCCTCATGTCCTCGCTCGATGCCATTGAGGCGTCGTTTACGCAGTCTGCCTAGTGTACTGAGTCTTAAGTTCGTTAAGGAAATGATTTTCGGTCTTGTATCAGTCGTCCACCGACTTCGCCGACCCGCGGGGGGATGAAACGGGAGACGCAGTTTCTTTTTAGGGCGCGACTTTCAGTCGTAATGATTTTTGGTCTTGTATCAGTCGTCCACCGGCTTCGCCGACCCGCGGGGGGATGAAACGGGAGACGCAGTTTCTTTTTTGGGGCGCGACTTTCAGTCGTAATGATTTTCAGCCTTGTATCAGGGCACGACTTCAGTCGTGCCGTAAATGGAGCAAAACAGATGGGCTTTAGCCCTCATTGTTGCTGTTCGAATCACTTCCATGCATCGAATTGTTGAATGAACTTCAGACTCAGGACACAAGGGCATTTTCACTATTGGTGTAGACCGAAGCGGCGATGTGGACGCAGCTTTTTCGTCAAGAAAGGCTGCTCTTCCTTGAACTGCGAGAGTTCACAGTAATAGTGAAAATGCTCGAATGGATCGCAGCACCAGGAGCGAGCATGAATCGCAGCGAACCGCAGCAGGATTTCCCCCCGAATGAGCCAGAGCTCATGAACGCAACCGGCAGCGACGAAGCACGCGCAATGACTGCCGCAGCAACTGAACAGACCGAAACCCGCCCCGTAGAATCCATCGAGTCCGCCTCGTCCAGCAATCTGGTCGTCGATATTTACGACCAGATCTATCGCCTGCGCGGACCCGATCCAAAATATCTTGAGCAACTGTCCGCGCTGGTCGATGCAAAAATGCGCGCTGTGGCGCGTCAAGGCACCACGGTGGATTCCCTGCGCGTGGCCGTTCTGGCTGCCCTCAACATCGCGGATGAGCTGGTAACGCTGCGGCAACAGCGCGACGCTCTGGCCGGTAACGTGGTCTACAACATAAAATCTCGCACTGAAACGCTTGCCGAGATGCTGGATGCCGCGCTCGAAGACAACCGCAAAGCTGGCTAGAGCAGTTTGCCGCTTCGCAAAAGCTCTTTCGCGTGCGATTCCTCCCACTCCCCCTTGCCAACCGACGGGATGCCGGGTAGCATCCAAGGTAGAAACCGACCTGCAAAGCAGGTAGGGCGGTCCACGCTGGTTGAACCTACATTCATTGAACAGGGAACTCGACTCGACAATCGGCTCGGTGCGCAGTGTCCGCCAGTCCGGAATGCCTAAAGAGCCGCGGCGGGTTCCCACCGTCTTAGGACGGGTTCACCGGCGCACTGTCTTACGGCCCCGTGGGTCGGTTTTTCCTTGCCCCTCTCTTGTGCGCTCAATTTCGCTTCCCTAGAACATTTCCACTCTGGGGTAGACCGAAGCGGCGATGTGGACGCAGCTTTTCCGTCAATAGAAGCTGCTCTTCCTTGAACTTCGAGAGTTCATAGGAATAGTGAAAATGCTCTAGAGGTCTTGAAGTAAGGAACTTGTGGTAAATGTGTCAAGTTTTAAGCCGCCAGTTTTGCCTTGTCGGCCCAGACTTTGATTTCCAGTTCAAGTT
>JAKAAZ010000282.1 GCA_021802085.1 Acidobacteriota bacterium | reverse complement strand
GCAGTGTACCTTCTGCCTGTGGCCCCAGACGTTGAGCGGACATGCCTGGCGCAAGCGTTCCACCGATGACGTTGCGGCGGAAATGGCGCACGCCAAAGAGATTTTTCCTCATGTGAAGGAATATTTCTTCGATGATGACACCTTCAATATTCAGAAGGCGCGCACCATTGAATTATGTGAAAAGTTGAAGCCGCTGAAGCTGACGTGGTCCTGCACTTCCCGCGTTACCACGGATCGGGACACGCTGAAGGCCATGCGCGAAGCGGGCTGCCGTCTGCTGATTGTCGGATTCGAGTCCGGCGACCCGCAAATTCTAAAGAACATTAAGAAAGGCGCCACTGTCGAGCGGGCCCGCGACTTTACTCGCGACTGTCACGACCTGGGACTCACCATTCACGGCGACTTTATTCTTGGACTGCCGGGCGAAACAAAGGAATCGATCCGCAATACGATCAACTTTGCGAAATCGCTCGACGTGGAAACCATTCAGGTGTCCATTGCGCATGCCTATCCGGGCACGGAATTTTATGACTTCGCCAAGTCGAATGGTTTCATCATCAACAACGGGGCCATGGTCGATGAGGAAGGCCACCAGTTGGCGCACGTTGAATATCCAGGACTGCCGACTGAGTATGTGCTGGAAATGGTGCATCGTTTTTACGACGAATACTATTTCCGTCCCAAAGCAGCGTGGCGCGTGGTCAGTAAGGCAATCGTAAATCGCGACCTGCCCCGCCTGTACGTGGAAGCCAAGGCGTTTATGAAGTTGCGCGCGCAGCGGAACCGTGTCGTGGCCAAGAGCAAACTCGACAAGGCCGCCACGGCGGAAACGCAGCAGGTCGGAGCATAAAACGCTGGCTGCCAGAGTGTTTATGACTGACGCGGTCAGCGGTACAAGCTGGCCGCGTTCTCATTTGTGCAGGAAACGTACCGACACGGGTAACGTTTGCAATACTGTTTGCCAGGAGATTTTGCCATCCCGTCCATGCAATCCACGATGACCTTTCGACGCTACATGGTGCTGGTCGCCGTGATGCTTGGCGCATCATTGGGAGATACCTGCCTCGGAATAGGAATGAAGCACATGGGGCCGGTGTCGATCCATCATCTGTCATCCCTGCTGCTAGCGCTCCGCATTCCCTCCGTTTTAATCGGCATTTTGCTATTGATTGGCTTTTTCGCGTCCTATCTGACCGCACTCTCCTGGGCGGATCTTTCCTTCGTGTTACCTGCTACTTCGTTCGGCAATGTCGTCGTCGCCCTGCTTGCGAAGTTCTGGTTGCATGAGCACGTCTCTCCCGCTCGCTGGGCTGGGATTCTGCTCATCACCATTGGCGTGGGCTTCGTAACGCAGGGACCGTCCTACACGAACCATAGCCAGATCGATTCAACCGATGAAGAGGCTACTGTTCCAGCAATGGCTTCAAACGTCAAGGAGCAATCGGTATGAGCCATACTGTCGGCCCGTCCGTATGGCTGATGATCGCTGCCATTGTTGTCATGGCTACAGCGGGTGACGTTCTGCTCGCCAGCGCCATGCGTCAGATTGGCGATTTTGACGATATCCGCGCCCATGCCGGACTGGGCGGCGCGGTCGCGGCTGTGTTGAAGAATGTACGGTTCTTGTTTGGAGTGCTATGCATGGCAGTGAGCTTTTTCTCATTGCTCTTTGCGTTGAGTTGGGCGGATGTCAGCCTGGTTGCACCCGCGTCGGCGGCACTGACATTTATTACCAATGCATTCGCGGCAAAATGGATTTTGAAAGAAAATGTCGATCGGCGTCGCTGGTTCGCAGCGGTCTGCGTCGGCGCGGGAGTGTTTTTCCTCGCGCGCTGAAGTTATTGAAACAGTCGCATAAACCCTGTAGCTGGCAAATCCGGGAGCAGAAATTGTTTGGGCTTCCCGGCTGCCCTGGTGAGCGCCTCGGCTGCAAGATGTCCGCTGCGGACCGCACCCTCCATTGTTGAAGGCCATCCGGTGGCCGTCCAATCCCCCGCGAGAAACAAGTGCGGCCACGCAGTCACGGGACCCGGGCGATAGGCGTCCAGTCCGGGCGTAACAGAAAAAGTTGCGCGTACTTCTTTAACGACTGCGGCTTTTATTAGAGTTGCTTTCCGTACCTCAGGGAAAAATAGCGCCAGTTCCCGCAAAGCTAGATCGATGATCTCCTGCCGCGACTTTCCAACCAACGATTTCGAGGCGCTCACCACCAGTTCCAGATAGCTTCCGGAGTCGTCCGCCCTTCTCTCCGGCTGTAGAAGAGATTTGTTGTACATCCACTGGATCGTAGTATCGAGCAGTACAGCATGTTCCAGGTCAGTGATACGCCGATCGAACCAGAAATGAATTCCCGTGATCGGCGAGTGTTCAAAGTGTTCCAGTTCGTGTAGTAAAACTTTTTCGGAACCATCCTTTGTCGAGGGCAATGCAGGCAAGAGTTTCTGCATGGCTTCAAAAGACAACGCAAGTACAACAGCATCCGTCTCAATGCTGCCCGCTTCCGTGTCAAGCTGCCAGCGTCGACTGGCAGCGTCATGGAATAGGCCCTCTACATTCGCGCGTAACTTCACTTCTCCTCCATGCGATGCGATAAATTCCACAGCGTGTCCGTACAGTTCGCTGAGCGGAATGGTTGGTATACCCATTCCGCCCGCCTGAGGAGACTGCATAAAGGATGTGCGAAACACCATGCCCGCGTAATGGACGGAGACGCGGTCCAGATCTTCATTGAGCGCGCTTACCAATACGGGATTCCAGAATCTGGCAATCGCCCGCTGCGTCTGACCATGCCGGGCAAGCCAGTGCGCGAAGTTCTCGCCATCATCTTCGGGCACTCTTCGGAGAAATGCGAGCATGCCGCGAGCGATGGCGACCTTGTCTGCCAACGACAACGCGGAAGCAGCAAAAAATGAAGGCGAGTTATGCAGCGGCGCGGGCAGAGAACTTGGGTGCAGCACACTCCGCTTCCCTCCCGGTTCGAGAAATGTCATGCTATCGAACCAACGAACCTGATCTGCAACTCCAAGCTTCCGATAGAAGCCAATGAGATTGGTACAGCAGCCGAGAAGAATGTGCTGGCAGTTATCGATCACCTCGCCTGTACCGGGATGCTCATACGAAGATGCGCGTCCACCGACATACGGGCGTCTCTCTAACAATCGGACACTGTAGCCAGATTGCGCCAGTGCGCACGCCGTCGATAGGCCAGCCAGTCCCCCGCCAATCACGGTGACGTCGCGAATTGTGGGAGAATGCATTGCTTCTTTCGATTCGGCTTGACCCGCAATCGTCATGCTGCGTTCCTCAGACGAAACGCCATCCAAAATCCCTGTAATAAAATGGCCAGCTTCTCTGCTGTCGATACTTTTATTCTTGCCGAGAAAACATCGTATTGCGCGCGTTCAATGCGTTCCAGCAACCGTCGATAGATTGTCACAAGCACCCACAGCGCGGCCCTGCCATCCGGTGAAATCAAAGGCAATAGCCCATCTGCCGCACTGTAGTATTCTCGCGCTCGCTTCACTTCCATTTCCATCAACGCGCGCTCATCCAGCGTCAAACTGCGATTGCCGCGAATCGACGATAGTTCCTCCACCGTTACGTTGTAACGCTCGAGGTCTTCCAATGGCAGATAGATTCTGCCGCGCTCCGCGTCTTCACGCACGTCGCGCAGAATATTTGTGAGCTGAAATGCTATGCCTGTCTGTTCTGCCAGCCTTTCGGCACGCGAATCTGTGTAGCCGAAGATCCGAATGCATACCAGTCCAACC
>JAKAAZ010000281.1 GCA_021802085.1 Acidobacteriota bacterium | reverse complement strand
CTACCTGCGTGAAGCGAATCTGCCGCACCCAGGTCAAGTAGGACTGCGTCCACGCCTTCACCCCAGGCGCGGGACGCTGCCCCGAGCGCAGCAGAAATTTACTCAGCCGGTGACGCGCCCGCACCAGATCGCGTAGCGCTTCGGAGCCTGCGTCCGGGACCCACACTGGGGTCAAATCGCCGGACCGGTAACTGTGCGCCAGCCTCTCGGCATCCCGGCGGTCCGTCTTCACCCGGTCGCCGGCCTTCATCGGAACCAGCGTCGGCGCGATCACCGCGCACTCGACTCCCAGCTCTGCCAACTGCCAGTAGAGAACGTAGCCCGTCGGGCCAGCTTCATAGCAGGCCCGCAGTTGATCCACGGTGCCCAGCTTCTTTACCATCTTGCGTATCGACTCCATACGGTTGGGGATGGTCCCCAGGCTGCGCACCGCGCCATCCGGCTCGGCAATCGCAACGGCTATCGTTTCGGCATGGACATCCAATCCCAAAAACCGTACCTTTTCCTTCATGACCGGTTCCTCTCCGCTTGTGGCTCTGAACTGTGGTTGCTTCTTGGCTCACAGCTTAACCCACGGCCAGCGCATTGGGCCGGTCACTCCATTTTGACTAGTCGGGCGACTTGGGAGCGAAGTACCCCTTCATGGCGCGCACCTTGTAGTTGTGGTCATAGGCGGTAAGGTAAATCGGCCGGAAGGCGCCATCGGCCTTGAAATCCGCGGGCTTGTAGACCAGGGAATACTGGCTGCGCAGTTCTTCCTGAATGCCCTCAAACGAGGTGGCTACGTTTTCCATGCGGGACGGCGTGAAGGCGCGGCCGCCCGTGGCTACCGCCATCGCCCTCAGAATGTCATCGCCGCGGTCGCGACTCGGACTGTCGTTGGTGCTGATCGTATAGATGGTGGTCTCGGCGCGCTGGCACATCTTCACCGCATCGTCCAGTGTGGCGTGGCTTTGGTCGTCATCTCCGTCGGAAAGCAGAATGATGGTTTTGCGAACGGAACCAGTGTCAGCCAGCGGGAGCATCTGATCGCGGCAAGCAGTATAGGTGGCGTCATACAAAGCGGTGCCGCCGCCAGGAGAGAGCTTGCGAATGCCGGCGGCCAGCAGATCGCCATTATTCGTGTAGGCCTGAGTAATGTCCGGGGTCACATCGAAGCCCATGACGAAGGCAGTGTCGACCCGCGGTCTCAGGACGGACAAAAGAAATTCAACGGCGGCATTCTGCTCAAACTGAAACCGTGAGCGAATGGAGCTGCTGGTATCGATCAGAAGCCCGACGCGCAAGGGCAGATTGGTCTGCTGCGTAAAGCTATAGACTTCGGCCGGGGCCATGTGGTCATCGAGCAGAGTGAAATCGCTCTCGGTCAAATTACGGATGAAGCGGCCGTGTTTGTCGGTGACCGTGAAGAAGAGATTGACTTCATTGACGACCGTTGTGATGGTGTACGCGCCATTTTGATCGGTCGTGGATGCAGCCTGTTGCGGCGGCGAGTTCGTCGGGAAATTTCCGGAAGCGCTGGGCGCAGGCGAAACGGCATGTGGCGGCGCCTGACCAGTCGGAGGCGGAGGTGTTTGCGCAGTTCCGCGAGCCGACGTACCCGCAAGAAAAGCAAGAAGAATCGCGGCGATGCTCAACCCGATTCCGTTCCATGAATAGTCCCACTGTTCGCGCTTGAAGCCGATCATCGTTTCCAGTTTACCAGTGTCGAGCGGGTTATTTTTATTCGATCGGCGAGGTGAGCCGAATAAGCCAACGTTTCAAATCTACGGGCAGCACGGCTTCGAACTCCATCTCTTTGCCCGACTCTGGATGCGTCAGCTTGAGCCGCGCGGCGTGCAGGAAGTTACGATCGACGGTAATCGCCTGCTGGAGAGCTTCCGTTTTCTGGAGGCGTGTGGCGGGAGATTCCAGTTGCGGCAGAATCTGGCGAGGCGCTCCGTAGAGCGTGTCCCCAACAACGGGATGCCCAATCGAAGAGAGATGGACGCGGATCTGATGGGTGCGCCCGGTTTCGATGTCGACTTCCAGCAGCGTGAAATGTCCGTAGCGTGACTGGAAACGCTGCTGCACACGGTAATGGGAGATGGCGGTGCGGCCACCTGCCCGGCGCGTCGTCATGCGTGTGCGCCGCTGCTGGTCGCGGCTAATGGAGGCATCGAGCGTGCCCCGGTCGAGTTTGGCTGCCCCATGGACCAGGGCGATGTAGGTTTTGTGCACGCGACGGGCGGCAAACATGTCCGCCAACCTGCGATGGGTGCGATCGTCTTTGGCAACGACGATCAGACCGCTGGTCTGTTTATCCAGCCGATGCACGATGCCGGGCCGCAACGGGCCGCCGGTGGCGGACAAAGTCGCCATGTGGTGCAGCAAAGCATTCACCAGTGTGCCGCGATTGCGTGCGCTGTCGGTCGCGCCCGATCCGGCATGCACCATCATTCCGGCTGGTTTATTGATGATGGCCAGGAATGCGTCTTCATAGATCACGTCGAGTGGAATTGCCTCGGGCTCGGCGCGCAGCGGAGCCACGGCGGCGTCACCCAGCACGACAACGCTTTCTCCCACGCGCAGTTTGCCGCTGGCCTTCACGGCGCGGACTTCGCCGTCGATGCCGTTGACCGACACGCGACCTTGCTCGATCAACTGTTGGACGCGGGCCCGGCTGACTTCCTGCAGTTGCGAGGTCAGGAAATGATCGAGTCGTTGCCCTGCACTCGCTTCCTCCACGCGAAATATCCGCTTGCTTTCGACTTTTAGTGGGTCGGAGATTTCCTTTCGATCTTTCTCGAAGCTAGGCGCTGGATTTGCATCCTGGATTTGTTTCCGTGCGCGTTTCATGGAGTGCGCACCCGCGCTGGGCGCTGCTCCAGCAGCAGAATGGCTCCTAGCACCACGAGGAAGAAATCAATCGCCTGCATCAGAGAGAGCGCCCCGCCAAGTACCAGCAGGCGATTGTCTCCGCGATAGAAATTCAGAAAAAATTCCGCCAGGCCGGAACAAAACATCCATGCACCAGCCAGTTCACCCGGCTGACGGCGACGCGGCAGCCACCACAGCAACAATATGCAAAGCGCTAGCTGCACGGCGCAGACATACAGTTGCACTGTCTGGAGTCGGACTTCCAGCGGGGTGCCATTCCACATGGTGGCCCATCGACTATGAAATACGACGCCCCATGGCGCTGAGGTCGGGCGCCCATACTCGCACCCGCCGAAGAAACATCCCAGCGCGAGAATCGACTGACCCAGGGCCCAGCCCGGCGCCGCCGCATCCAAAGTGCCGAGCCACGGCATTCCCTTCCATGTCATATAGAGCAGCCCGGCAGAAATACCAAGGCCGAGTTCCGTCAACACCGAATCGACCGTCTGCGGAATTGCGAGGCTGAGCATCAGAAACGGATAGGAAAGAAAATCATGCCAGTGATTGAGGACCAGCAACAGCTTGGAACCGACGATGGCCGTAAACAGTGCAATCATGCCGGTGTTCCACATGGCGTCGGGAGGGACACGCAGGCGCGCAGCCGCTCGCATGGCAACCACAAGCCCCGCCACCAACGCGATGGCGGCAAAAACGCCATACGTGGGAACGCTGACAGGACCGAACGTGAAGAAGCGGGGATACACAAGAGGAGTAGAACAGAATCCAGCAGAAAACCAAACTAGTGAACAGAAATTGAGCGCACAAGAGAGGGGCAAGGAAAAACCGACCCACGGGGCCGTAAGACAGTGCGCCGGTGAACCCGTCCTAAGACGGTGGGAACCCGCCGCGGCTCT
>JAKAAZ010000043.1 GCA_021802085.1 Acidobacteriota bacterium | reverse complement strand
CAGCGATTCCCACATTTCCTCCGCCCCGGCTGCTAGCATGAATCAATCTCAAAACCCGAAAGGACAAAACCCGCTTCGCCTACCCTTCGCTTCCTTCAGGCTCATCCTTCGATTGGAAAAGACTACAGTTCCAAAGGAAAGCCGCTTCGAGCGCGCTTCAATTCGGCATCAATTTATTTGATTCACCAAGCCCAGATGTGCAATCGTGGCGGCATGTCCAAGAAGCTCGTCTTTGCAGCATGGTTCGCCTTGTTTTTTGGGGTCGCCTTCGCGCAATCGACCGAGAAGGACCCTGTGGCAATTGTTGAGATTGGCGGAGCGACGAGCTGGAACATCCACGGTGGTGCCGCGAGCTTTGGCCCCGATTTCGCGGTAGAAGTGACGCCGATTGAAAACTGGTTAGAGATTGAAGCAGGCACCACGCCTCTTTTCTCCCGTAGCTCTACTGAGTGGGACACGGACCTACTATTCAAGAAGCCTTGGACCCTGTCTAAAACAGCAGAGTTCATGTTCGGAGGTGGTCCGGAGTGGGCAAACACGAGGCAAAACGGCACGACCACAAACTCTATCGCCGCTGAAGTTGCAGGGGATTTCATGTTCTGGTCCACCGGGAAGCAGAAATTCGGTTGGTACCTTGAGCCAACCTACGACTACGATTTCGGGCGCGACCATGAAGAGTCCATCGGCATGAGCGGCGGCTTACTGATCGCAATTCCTTAACGTCGGGCGCGACGTGGTGAGTCAAGTAAGTTAATGTGCTTCAATCTGGTTGAGGCAACAGGAATTTCTATCCGCTCGCGTTGCATTCCGCATTCGTCGTTCTCCAGTTCCAGTGGGTGACCTTCGCCCAAGGCCGTTCCGTACAGGAAACCCGCCCCGCCACTGTTTCAATAGGGATAATTTCATCCGGGCAAACTAACTATCTGTTGACTTCGTGTCCTGTTGGCCTACACTGGAGATAACAGCCTCGGACCTGGTCCTAGGTCCGGCAAACCGGATGCCCAGAATAGTAGCCCTACATTCGGGCATCCGGTCTGCTCTTCCTTCCGCACAACCAGCCTGCGTGTTGTTAACCCCGCCAGTATCTGCGATATTTTCCCAGTAAAGAAGCTGGCCCCTGCACGCGAAGATGCGCGTCTTCCCCGTGGAACGTTCTCTCCTGAACGACGGCTCCAGCATCCAGCGCGGCCAGCACGGCGCCCTCGCTCTGCGGTACGACCATCTCCCGCACCTCCAGCGGATCGGAATCGAGGGCCGCGTCCAGCGCGGCCAACAGCGCATCCAGCCCTGTTTTGGCGCGGGCGGAAACCGCAATCGCACCATTTTTCTTCGCCCCCTCCTCCGCTGGCAACAGGTCGATTTTGTTCATGACCTCTATGCGAGGCTTGGTATCGGCCTCCAGTTCACGCAGGATCTTTTCCACCTCCTGGCGATGCACATCGAGGGATGGACTGGAGGCATCCACAACGTGAATCAGTACCTCCGCGGTTTGAACTTCCTCCAGCGTTGCGCGAAACGCTTTGACCAGCGTGGGCGGCAGGGCGCGAATGAATCCCACCGTATCGGAGAGCAGAATCCGTCGCCGCGACGGCAGAGTGACCAGGTGCAGCTTGGGATCGAGAGTGGCAAACAGCCGGGAGGATTCCAACTGCGCGGCCTGCGTGAGAGCATTGAACAGCGTGCTTTTGCCCGCATTGGTGTAGCCGACCAGCGCCACTGTGGGCACCGGAACAGAAGAACGCCGCTGGCGTTGTTGCCGGCGAATATTGCGGACCGCTTCGAGGCGGGTTCGAATGACTTGAATCTTGCGGCCGATTTTTCGGCGGTCGGTCTCGATCTGCGTTTCGCCCGGTCCGCGGGTGCCGATGCCGCCCCCTAACTGGGACATGGATCGGCCGCGACCAGCCAGGCGCGGCAGCATATATTCCAACTGGGCCAGTTCCACCTGCAACTGGCCTTCCCGCGTCCTCGCGTGCGAAGCGAAAATATCCAGGATCAATTGCGTGCGGTCGATCACGCGGCACGGAAGCGCCTGCTCCAGTTCGCGCAGCTGGGAGGGCGACAGATTCTGCTCGAAGACGATCAAATCCGCGCGGCTGGCCTGGGCACGGGCTCCAATCTCCTCCAGCTTGCCTTTGCCCACCAGCGTGGCGGGATCGGGATGATCGCGCCGCTGCACGATGACATCCAGCACGTTCGCTCCCGCGCTGACAGCCAGCTCGCGGCACTCGGCCGCTTCCGCGGAAATTTGAGGCGTGGAAAGCTGCTCAGCAGATGTTCCCGAATCGTCTGGTGTGTGCCCAGACAGTGCGGACCCGGCGTCCCCGGAGGACTCCTGGTCACGGATCGCGCGTAGCGCGCCCCTGGCCTGGCGGGCCGACTCGGTAAGATGCTGGCGATATTTTTTCCCGGTAAACTCGCAGACGATAATCAGCGTCCGTTCCCCGCGATCGCCGTCGTGGATGTTTTCCTTCGCTCGCTGAGAGTCAAACGATTCGATCATTCAACCATCTTGCCGTCGTACCCACCTGCGGTCGCGTTCATGGCAACCTGGGCAAGGGGTGTCACGAAGCGTTGAAGCTCGATGGAGTCAGCGCCGGAGCGCTGGCCACTCCCGACCCTGCGGCTGCAGGACCGTGCCCCGTGCCTATGGTCCCTGTGGGAGCGGGTCCGGCGGTTTGCGTGCCGACTGGCCCATGGCGATGTTCAACCATCAGAACCGGCTTGCCACTGACGACAGTGGAAATGGCATGCTTGAAGATGAGCTGCTCCTGATTGTTGTTTTCCAGCAGAACGGAATATTTATCAAAGGACCGTATGCGTCCCGTCAATTTCACGCCGCTTACAAGGTAAACAGTGATCTGGGATTTGTCTTTACGGACTGTATTCAAAAAGGTGTCCTGAATATTCTGTGCTGTCTTGCTTTCCATTTTTCATCTCCTTGCCGTACCAACTAGTTGTGCAAAGCGTACTGCGCAAAGCGGACGGTCAAACGCCCAACTTGAAGTTCTACAGCCATACCGGTTCGTTCTGCCCCAAAGCAGGCACTACTATACCGTGCCAGTATTGTCTACGAAATTTCGCAATATCGCCAGAACCGAGTCGAATACCGCGCAATACATGGCTTGCACTTTGGATGCATGGATCGTCATGGACGTTTCACGAGCCCACGAAGTCGGGCGCTTTTCATTAGACGGCGTCCGCCGGAATTTGACGCTCCGTGCTGAAATTACCCTTCCATCTGTACCGGAAAGTGCCTCCGGAGCGGACCGGCAGCCCCAACGGAACGCCCCAAATCTGGACGGTGCTAGCATGAAATGTGCCGTCTCACCCGATTTCCGCCGCTGCTGCCGTCCCAGCACCCTCGACGGGGGTTCCAATGCTCGACTTTTCACGCCAGTATGAGCAAATCAGCGTGGAAATTCTGGCTGCGATAGAGCGAGTCTGCACCGGCCAGCACTTCATTCTGGGCGAAGAAGTGCAGCAGTTCGAAGCCGCCGTCGCTTCTCTCTGCAGGGTAGCTCATGGCATCGGATGCGCTTCCGGCACCGACGCCTTGTGGCTGGCGATGGCTGCCGCTGAAATCGGCCCGGGCGACACGGTCCTCACCACTCCCTTCACCTTTTTCTCCACGGTCAGTTCCATTGTGCGGACCGGGGCGCGGCCCTTGCTGGCCGACATCGACCCAAAAACTTACAATCTGGACCCGACGCAGGCGGCGGCGACGCTGGTTGGCCTGCCCAAACGCAGCCGAGTGCGGGCGATTCTTCCGGTCCATTTGTACGGGCAATGCGCGGACTGGGACGCGTTCGCCCAGTTGAAGAAAGAATTCGAGGTTCTCCTCGTTGAAGACGCAGCCCAGGCCTTCGGCGCCAAGTGGAACAATCGCCCCGCCGGCAGTCTGGGAGACTTGGCCACCTTCAGCTTCTATCCCACAAAAAACCTGAGCGCCTGCGGGGACGCGGGACTAGTTACCACGGGCAACGCGCATTTCGCCGACCGGGCGCGCATGATGCGTGCTCACGGCATGCGCGAGCGGTATTTCCACGAGGAAATCGGCTGGAACAGCCGACTGGATACGCTGCAAGCCGCCGTGCTGCTGGTCAAGCTGCGCTACATCGAACGCTGGAACCAGCAGCGCCAGGAGCGGGCGAGGACCTATGCCGATCTATTTCAGCAGCAAGGCCTGGTGGAGGCAGCCGTCTATCCGAGCCATGGCGTCGTGCTGCCGTATGTCGATCCGCGCGGAACGCACGTCTTTCATCAATATGTCATCCGTGCCCCGCGCCGCGATGCTTTGCGAGCCTTTCTCGCCGAACGCGGCATCGGTTCCGAGATCTACTACCCGCTGCCCCTGCATCTGCAGCAATGCTTCCAAAACCTCGGTTATGCGGAAGGCGCATTTCCAGAGAGCGAGCGCGCCGCCAAAGAAGTTCTGGCGCTGCCTATCTTTCCTGAACTAACGCAGGAAGAACAAGAGCGTGTCGTCGCCGCCATCGCCGCCTTCCTTAGTTGATCCGTTTCGAGCGTGATTTTGTCAACGTATACTGACCAGGGTGAGCGTCCCCCGCGGACCATTTTGCTCCAGGCCGTTCATTCCTCTTCCATTGTGGCGACGATCTCCGCTCAATCCGGCGAAACGCTTGTTCATCTGCTGCAGCGCGCCTTCGGTTTCTCTTCTTTCCGCGTCAACCAGGAGGCCGTCTGCCGCGCCGCCATCGAGGGCAAAGACGTCCTGCTGGTCATGCCGACAGGGGCGGGTAAGTCCCTCTGCTTCCAACTGCCGGGAATTGCGCGCGGCGGCACGACCTTGGTCATCAGCCCGCTGATCGCGCTGATGGAGGACCAGGTCGCGAAGCTGAACTCCCTTGGGTTTTCGGTTGCGCGCATTCACTCCGGTCTGGAGCGCGCTGTTTCTCGCCAGGCGTGCGCCGAGTATCTGGCCGGAAATCTCCAGTTTTTATTCATCGCTCCAGAGCGGCTGCGGGTCCCGGGTTTTATCGAGATGCTGGCGAAACGCAAGCCGTCTTTAATCGCGATCGATGAGGCCCACTGCATCTCGCAATGGGGCCATGATTTCCGTCCGGATTACCGCATGCTGGGGCAGTTTGTGCCAGCGCTGCGGCCGGCCCCGGTCATCGCTCTGACTGCGACCGCAACCTCCCGCGTGCAGGATGACATCACGGCGCAGCTGGGCATGGCCGATACCTCCAGATTTGTCTATGGGTTTCGCCGTGAAAATCTCGGCATCGAAGTGGTGGAGATGGCGCCTTCGCTGCGCGCGGACTTTGTCGCCAGGCTGCTCGACCAGAACGCGCGGCGTCCCGCCATTGTGTACGCTCCCACCCGCAAGCAGGCGGAAGCGCTGGCGGAGAAGCTTTCCTCGATGTTCCCGGCCGCTGCGTATCATGCGGGACTCGACCCGCAACATCGGGACAATGTGCAATTGAAATTCCAGCAAGGGCGGCTGGAGGCGGTGGTGGCGACCGTTGCGTTCGGAATGGGAATCGACAAGGCGAACGTGCGCACCGTGATTCACACTGCACTCCCCGGCAGCGTCGAGGCCTATTACCAGGAGATTGGGCGCGCGGGTCGCGATGGACTGCCCAGTCGCGCGGTGCTGCTCTACTCGTATGCGGACCGCAAGACGCATGAGTTTTTCTTCGAGCGCGATTATCCCCCAGTCGACGTATTGGATCGGGTCTATCGCCACCTGGGACAAGCGCCGCTGCACAAGGAAGAGGTTCGCGGCAAGCTGCGCATGGATTCCGAGCTGTTCGACAAGGCCCTCGAAAAGCTGGCGATCCACGGCGGGGGAATTATGGACTTTGAGGAGAATGCGATGCAAGGAACTCGCGGGTGGCGCGAGTCCTATGCCGCCGAGTCGCAGCGCAAGAAAACACAACTGGACCTGGCGATGCAGTACGCCGAATCCAGCCAGTGTCGTATGGCGTCTCTGATTCGCCACTTCGGAGATGTCGCGGACGCACGGCGCGCGTGCGGGCACTGCGATGTCTGCGCCCCCGATGCGTGCATTGCCAAACGGTTCCGGGCTCCAACGGAAACTGAACGACAGACCGCTCGCTCCGTTCTTCAATTGCTGAAAAAAAGTTCGGCCGGTTCCACTGGCAGACTGCACAAGGACATGTTTCCGCGGGAAGAGGTTTCACGCGACGCGTTCGAGAATCTGCTGCGGGCATTGGCCAGCGCGGGGCTGATCCGACTGGAAGAATTGACCTTTGAGAAGGATGATCGCAGCATCGCGTACCGGAAGGCGAGCCTAACACGCGAAGGAGAAGAACTTCCGACGAACGATCCGCTGGACTTTGTTCTGCCCGAGAACCTTGAGCAGGCTGTTCCGGCGCGCAAGAAGAGTGGGTCAAAGCGGAGCGCGACCGCCGCGGCTTCCAAAAGCAAGTCGACCCTCTCGCAGCAGCCGGACACGAGCGAGATGCCCGCGCATGCCGCGGCGATCGAGGAAAAACTGCGCACGTGGCGGCTGTCGCAGGCCAGAAAACACGGCGTCCCGGCGTTCTGCATTCTCGGCAATCAAACAATACGGGCCATCGCGCAGGAGCGGCCGATCACGCGGGAAGAACTGCTCTGCGTGAGCGGAATCGGGGCGGCCAAGGCGGAGAAATTTGGCGAGGAGATTTGCCGGATCTGTGCCCAGGGCTAGCCAGGAACGCTCTCAGGCGAAGCCGGAAAACCTGGGGAGCGCATCGCGATTTTGAGTTGAAGTTAATTCGCACCAAGCACAAACCATTCCCTCCGGACTAATGGCGAGGGCGCCTGTGGCTCTTGCGGCTATGCGATACGCGGGACCGCACGGCGCGGGTTGCCCTGGGAGCGGGCGTGGCGCCGGCGGACAGAACCGGCCGCACCAGGTTCCCTTCCATCCGGTACGTCAACGTCTTCAACTGCGATGCCTGCGGCATCCCGGTCTTTGTATCCAGACTGACGTTGCCGCCCTCCGCCACCTGGAAGCTAAACGTCGGCTCCGGTCCATTGGAACTGTTGTCGTTGCCGGGTGTCACCTTCACGGGAAAGAACCCGACAATATCATGCTCCCGAAAAGCGGTGCCATAGCGGTGCCTGCGCGTGTCCCAGGTAAACACGCGCACCTGATCGAAGTCGTACGGCAAGCCGTTCTTGTAGGGAGTCAGCACCGTCAGATACTCCGGCACCTGTCCGTTCGGCTTGCCGGAATCTGGATCCGAGACGGTACGCAGGACATAGGCCCCGATCATCCTTTCATTTTCCGCATACTGCGCCACGTCGTCCGGTACATCCACCTGCAGGTCACGCGAGAGCATCCATCCCGTGTGCCCGGCGCTATCGCGCACCAGCCACCAATCCTCCATGGGAACCGCAGGCAGGAATCGCGACTCGAAGCCTTCTTGATGGCCCTTGTTGTGGCGAGGGATTGCCGGAGCTTTCGGGGCGCCCGCCGGCAGACCCAGCACGTTGCTCGCCGCAAACCTGGGAGTAGAAGCGCGCTCCAGCAGAAAAACCTTTGTATTCGCCGGCAGCAGATAGAACCGCTGCGTCTGCCGCCCCGGCGTCAGGTGCATATACAGCTCGTTGTAGAGAACTGCTGTGGCGACGGGAGTCTGGCCGGCATGGGACTTCCCTAAATTCTCAAACTCGTCGAACTCGCTTTGATCGATGACGGCATGGTCTTCAATCCAACCGACCTCGCCCCGCGGCGTTTTCACCTGCGTGAATCGCGGGATATGCTGCATGACTTGCAGGCGCTCTCCATTGTTCACTTCGGCGACGCGATTGGCCACGATAGCCACGCGGTCGCGCAGATACATCTGCTTCACGGCCACGTAGACATATTCCGCGGAAGAGGTGGATCGAAGATGGCTGCAACCGGCCAGGCAGATCAGTACAACCGACAGGCATGCGGCGAGACAAGATGCGCTCCGTCGACTCGGGCGCACTGGAGGCGCAATTGGCAGGGGGAAATCAGGCATAGCGTCCAAGTAGCAGAAATTTCAGTGTACGCGCAAACGTGCAAACAACCGCGGACCGCCCCCACACATGATCCTTACGGCACCACGGAGAGAGCGATGGCGCCGGCAGGATCCGTTCCTGTGGCCGTCGATACGACCGAGTCCAGCTTGCCTCCGATGGTCGCGTCGAAACTGAACACCTGCAGGTCCGGCGAGCCACCAGCATTAATCACCAGCAGATATTTTCCCGTCGAATCCAGCGATATCGCGGTCGGCGCGGAGCCAGTGGCAAACGGCGAACTGGAGAGCTGTGTCAGCGTGCCGCCAGTCCCCAGCGTATATCCGGTGATGACATTTGCGGTGCGGTTGGCGACATAGACGTACGTATTGCTTGGATCGACCACGATAGACTGCGGGCCGAGCGGAGAGGTAAACGGCGAACCAGTGACCTCCTTCAGCGCGCCGCCCGTTCCGATCGTCAAAACACGAATGCCCGATCCCGCTTCACCGACAAATAAATAGGCTGAATTGTTATCGGCTGCAAACGTATTGTCCGATGCCCCGTTGAGCGGCGCCAGATGCATCTGCCCACTTAGCGCGCCGCTGGTGCTGTTGAACGTGAATCCGTCCGTGCCGCCGCTTCCCAGGCCAACATACAGGTATTGGTCGTTGGGGGTGACATAGACTTGAGTGGGACTGCCTGCGTCGAGTGTGATTCCCTGGCCAATCTGCGTCAGTGCCCCGGTCGTGGGATTGATCTGATATTCAAATAGCGCCGTTAAATCGGAAGAGACCATAAACAACCAGTTGCCGCTGGGATCGATGGTCATCCAGGTCGGATTCAGAGTCGAAGCCACTGGACTGCCGCTGTTTCCCAGCGTCAGCGCCCCATTCGTACCAATGCTATACACAAAGACTGAACCATTCCCCCCGGTTGCCACGTAGAGAAACGTGCCCTTCGGAGTGGCGGCCAATGCGCTCAGCGCGCTGCTCAGGTTGTAGGAGGTACCCGAGATGCTGGTAAATGTCGCAGTCGGAAGCGGAAAAGCTGCAATGGTTTCTGTAGTGGCATTGGCCACATACGCATATGAACTGTAAGTTGCGCTACCGCCGCCGCTACCGCTTCCGCTTCCGCTTCCGCTACTCACGCAGTCGTTATTCGCCTGGCAGACCGGCATAAAGAAGCCTTTGCAGCCTGTCGTGGCCGGAACGACAACAGCCAGGAAAACGATGGCAAGTCCGCACAGCGCGCCAGAGAGAGAAATCCGTAGCCTCATACATGGATAGTGTACCCGCTCCCTCTGCCTGAGAGAAACGCACTCTGACGCGCCTGCTTGCCGTTTTTACTGCTGCAACACGGGTCCCATCACGGAGCTGTATTCCATATCCAGCACCGTGCCGATCGCATGCACAATGGAGGCGATGCGGACCGCGGCGACGATCTGCTCTTCTGTAATCCCCTTCTGCCGCAACACATTCTCGTGGGCATCGATACACTTGCCGCAGCCGTTGACGGCGGAGGCGGCGAGGCACCACAGCTCAAAGTCCACCGGATCGGCCTTGTGCGCGCGAATGCCGTTCATCCGCAGCCGCGCGGGCATCGTGCCGTACTTCTCATTCCTGGTCAGGTGATGGAAGCGATAGAAAATGTTGTTCATCCCCATCAACGCCGCCGCCGTTTTGACCGCGTCCACCTGCTCCGCGGTCAAATGCTCCGCCGACGACTGCAACGCGGCCCCTGTCAGAATAGACTGCCGCGTGGCAATGGCGCTCACCAGCAAAGTTCCCCATGCTTGCGTCTTGGTAAGCTCGATGTTCTGGCGCACCAGTGAGGAGTAATTCAACTTCAGGTCCTTCGCATATTCAGGAAGGCCGTCGATCAATTCATCGAGAGGCATGCATTGTCCTTTCACTTCGCCTATCGGACCTGGAGAGTTGCGTCGCCCTTTTGCCAGTTGCAGGGGCACAGCTCGTCGGTCTGCAATGCATCCAGCACGCGCAGAACTTCCTGCGGGTTGCGGCCAACGGAAAGATCGGTCACATAGATAAAGCGGATGACGTTTTCAGGGTCCACGAGGAAGGTGGCTCGCTGCGCAACGCCCGCCTGCTCATCCAGAATTCCAAGCTGACCGCTAAGATCGCGCTTGATGTCGGAAAGCATGGGAAAGGGCAAATCCTTCAGGTCGGCATGATGGGTGCGCCACGCGGCGTGAACGTACTCATTGTCCGTGCTGGCGCCGAGAACCTGGCAGTCGCGGTCCGCAAACTCCCGATTCAGCTTGCCGAACGCGGCAATCTCTGTGGGACAGACGAAGGTAAAGTCCTTCGGCCAGAAGAAGTAGAGCTTCCACTTGCCCGGATAGGATTCCTGCGTGATGGTCGTAAAGGCTTTCGCCTCATCCTTGTCTGTCGAAACCGTAGCTGTCAGAGAAAAGTCGGGAAATTTTTCGCCAATTTGTAGCATGTTTGTCGCCCCTTTAATTTGGTTTAGGTGGAAATCCGGCTGGCGTTCCATACGCGCCAATGTAGAAAATCATTCAACTATTCAGGATAACAAAGTGCTTGCGATGGAATCCCAGGTATCATGCGCCGCGGCGGATGATACCCTTCAACACGCTCAGGGCAGGCTCTGGGGCACACAGGACTATGCATAGGGAGCCGGCAACCCCTTCGCCACGCGGTATGCCCGCATCTCCCATTCCTGATGGGTGCGAATGCGCACATCGCTGCGCGGCATGGCGCGGCAGAGCAGAACATAGCCCGCGATTTTGTCTTCGGCAAAATACACATCCGGATGGTCGTGCTCGACTTTTCCTTCCAGCAGCAGGCCCGCGCAGGTGAGGCAACGACCCTGGTGACAGATGGAGGGCAGCGTCACTCCGTTGGCCTCGGCAGCATTCCAAATATGTTCCCGATCGCCGCAAGCAAAAGAGCGGAGACCCTCGGGAGTTTCCAGCACCACCCGAAAGTTCCGCTCTTTCGTATTGTCATCTTCGATATTCGTCACTATGGATTGTAGAATCCCCGGTTCTTGCTGTACGGCGCTTCGCCCGGCGTGCCGCGGCGGAAATGGCCGGAAGGGATCGACTTTCCATCACGCTCGTGGGCCAGCAGTTCTATGAACCACGCCTCGTGCTCAATTTCCTCATTCAAAATACGCGCCGCCATGTCGTAGGTGCGCGGGTCCTTGCCGAAGGTCATATCGCAGACGGCGCTCCAACTTCGGATGGCGCAGCGCTCCGACTCCAAGAGCAAGGTAAGGATGTTGACAGCTGTGGGCGGGTCCGGCAGCTTGGCCGCGGCACAGCCAGCCTGGTCATGAAATGCCTTCAGGTCGTTGGGAAGATGGCCGCCCAGCTCATAGATGCGCGGGACGATCAGTTCCCAGTGGGCCCGATCTTCCAGCCTGGCGTCCTCGCATATTTCCTTGTAGTCCTCATGGCCGGCGAGGTTCATGCGGAGAATGGTGTAGTAGTAATACGTGCTGGCAAACTCGGCCGCCGCGTTGGCGACGAGCACCTTGATAAGTTTCTCGACATCGACACCCCGAGCGCGAATGACTTCCACTCCGACACGCTTCGTCACGTCGCCTGGTTTCACTGTGTCCTTTTCTGGCATTGGCTTGTCCTTTCTGCGGAATGAGTCCTGTTCTGTTGCGTGAGGCTCCCTGCGCCCATGAAACACGCTTTCGATTGCAAAAACATCATTTCATCGGCACTCTTGACGATTTTTTCTTGCAGGCCGGGCACAGCCCGACGACCTCAATGGAATAGCGCTCGACCTGAAATGCGGGTGAAACATAGTCACGTTCCATTTCTAACTTGAAGCTTTTTTCATCCAGATCCGTGATCGACTTGCAACCTCTGCAGACCAGATGGTGATGGGCAGCACGGTTGGTTTCGATCCGCAAAGAACCGTGATGCAAGCTGACTTCTCCTACAACCCCCCTCTCGATAAAAAGATGCAGATTTTTGTACACCGTCGCCAGGGAGACAGAAGGAATGCGACGGCGCACACGAGCATAGATTTCCTCAGGAGATGGATGGCCCTCCATCTCCTGAACCACTTCAAACAAAATCTGGCGCTGATGCGTCGCCGCCAGACCATGCTCAGCGCAGAAAGCTCGAAATTCTAGAGAAGTTATTATCATTCGATCATCCTAATTAAAGAATAATTTTTATTATCGGTCAAGAGAGGCTTTCCACGGGCTGTGGAAGGCGATTCAACCAGTGGCGTGTCGCGGAGAAAACGTTAGTAGCGCCGCCGGTCCAGTCGAAATCGGTCCTTGAGAGACTCTCGACAGAAATGACGCTGTGTTTATCTGTCGCGGTAACGAACTCTCAGCGACACGCCACTAGGAGTCTGTCGGGCATAAGGGTTTGAGATTTTGTAACCAACATAGAATCAACAACATACCAAACATGGTAGATTTTGTAGGTTGTTGATTTTAAAGGGTATGAAATCTATGCCCGACAGGCTCCTAGGTGTAGGATTTAAGCGTGGGCGTGATTACGCCGGTGGGCAGCCGACAGGACAGGCTCGACCCCTGCCGCAGCCCCGTGATGGTGGATTCCGCATGAAGCCGGAAGTGATGTTCGCAACGTTGATGCACCCGGAACCGGGTTCCGCTATTTTCGTCAACTGCGACAAGGAACATAAATGTTCCTGCGAGCGCGGGAAACTGGGCAAAAAGAAATATGCAAGCCGAGCGGCTGCAGAAGCGCACATTCGCGGAATGGCGGAGAAGGGAGCGCGTGATCCTGAGAATCTCGAAGCGTATCCATGCCGGTACGGTCGTCACTGGCACATCGGGAACTGCCTTTTCCTGCCGTCGGACGGGAGTGTCCGAATCATGGACGGGCGCTGAGAGCCGCAGACGAAAGAATTTTTCAGCGAAACACAGAGACGCACCAGCGACCTCTGACAGAACATTCCCTTGCGGCGCATCACTCTCGACAGATATGACACTGTGTTCATCGTCGTGGTAACGAACTCTCTGCGACACGCCACTAGAGCAAAATCAGAATTACTGTAATGTGGACAGAAACGCAGGTCCCTCGACTGCGGTCGCCGCGGCGACCTTTGCTCGGGATGACAACTCTTTTTTGGCTTAGGGTAGTGCTGCGTTTGCTCTAGGAGCCTGTCGGGCATAGATTTCATACCCTTTAAAATCAACAACCTACAAAATCTACCATGTTTGGTATGTTGTTGATTCTATGTTGGTTACAAAATCTCAAACCCTTATGCCCGACAGACTCCTAGTTGGGTTTTTGTTTTTGCGGACGCTTAAAGCGCTCATCTACGGCGCGGCGGCCGCTAAAGCCGGAATCCATGGTGTGCCAGTGACGAATCTCCGTCTCGCCCATCTTCCAGCAGAGCAAAACAATTTCATCACCCAGCCGGCAGGGAAAATCCAGCAGCCCGGTATCCAGATCCTTCACCTGCACGCCGATCGAGTCGATCTCCGCCATGGTATCTTTCACTTGCTGCACGGCCTTGTCCTGCTGCGCGCGCCGCTTGGCGACCGCGGCAATGTGGACCAGGGTTCCGCCGTTCATAAAAATGCGCTGCGATAGATGCTGCATTTCCTCGGAGATGGTCTCCGCCGTCTTCTTCGCCTCCATCGCATTCTTCATCAGCGATTCCAGAACCGGTACCAGCGTCTGAGCTTCTTCCAGGGAAAACGTCTTCATACGACTACCCCCGTATCTCCAGCATACGACCTAGAGCCACGCGCGCCCAATGCTTAATTTCCTCGTGGACGCGGATACGGTTCACAACCCTGCCTTCCACCATATTTTCCAGCGCCCAGGCCAGATGCTGCGGCGAAATCCGAAACATGGTCGTGCACAGGCAACCGGAATCGTCGAGCGTGATGACTTTCTTTCCCAGCGGAGCAAACCGCTTGCCCAGCCGGTTCACCAGATGAATCTCCGTACCCACGGCGAACATCGATCCCTCCGGCGCGTCTTCAATAATTTTGATCAGACGTTCCGTCGAGCCGATCGCATCTGCCTTCTGGCAGAGTTCCAATCGGCATTCCGGATGCACAATGACCTGGATCCCCGGATATTTGGCGCGAACCTTGTCCGCATGTTCCGGCAAAAAACGTTGGTGGACCGAGCAGTGGCCCTTCCACAAGATGACCCGGGCCGCCCGCAAGCGATCCAGCGTCAATCCTCCATTGATCTGATACGGGTCCCATACGACCGTTTCCGATAGCGGAATCCCCATGGCATAGGCAGTATTGCGGCCAAGATGCTGGTCGGGAAGGAAAAGAATACGGCTGCCGCGCGCAAACGCCCATTCAAACGCCCCCTTGGCGTTCGAGGAGGTGCAAACCAGTCCGCCGCGCTCGCCGCAAAATGCCTTGATGGCTGCCGTCGAATTCATGTACGTCAGCGGCACCAGTCCACCGGCGGCTGGTCCGTCCAATCCGGCGGCATGTAGCTTCGCCCAGCATTCCTCCACCTGAGAAATGTCCGCCATATCGGCCATGGAACAGCCAGCGTTGAGATCCGGCAGTACGACCTGCTGCCATGGCTGGGCCAGAATGTCGGCGCTTTCCGCCATGAAATGCACGCCGCAGAACAGGATGTATAGGCTGTTCGATTCCGACGCGATTTTGGAAAGTTTGTAAGAATCGCCGGTGTAGTCGGCGAATTGAATTACTTCATCGCGCTGGTAGTGATGCCCAATAATCAGCGCATCTTTCCCCAGGCGCGCGCGGGCGGCAGCAATGCGGCCGTCCATGGTGTGGTCCGGCATCGCCAGATAGTTGTCCAGTGAACACGCATCCTGCGTGGATTCGACCGGCATAGTAACAGCGGGTTCGACTAATGTAGCCACGTGATTTCCGCCTTCAGTTCCGCGCCTTACCGGCAGTGGAACGGGGATGTTGAAAGCATTTCTTTACATTGTTGCAGTGGGTTCACTGTGACGCCCGGCATTTGCTCTGCCACGCCACCCAATCCACGGGGTTGTTGCAACACTCATTGGACGTTTTCATTCGGGAGTCGATTCATCTCCAATGAAAAATCCTTTAACCAGATTGTAATACGTTGCACGCCAGGAATCTCAATTTTCCATGGAATAGCTGTGTTTTGGATCGCCGGCGACTCGCGGCGAGGCCCTACTCATTGTGGAGGTGCGGCGCGTTGGGTGGCGCCGCTCGTCAGCAAGTCGATCCTGTCGGAGCTGCCGTTCTTTCTGAATTCCAGCATCACCAGGCGCCAAACACCTGCTTCCTTCAGCGCCTCCGTGTGGAGGGTTCCCCTGCCGCGCGGCCCGGAGATGGGAATGGAAAATCGGGTATGTCCGCTATCGCGCCGGAGTGCGATCTTCGCCGGGAAGAGCCAACCTGTCTCCATCGGGCTGCCAATCTGTTCCAACACCACTGGATTCGACACAGCCGTCACAATCGCGAGCTTGGTAACATCGGAGGTGCGGACAAGAGTACAGGCGTAGATTCCGGCGAGCAATCCTAGCCCAACCCAGACGACCAGCACAAGATTCCTATGCGTTCGGAACCAACCCAGGCGGGTCTCCTCCATTGCGCTTTCCATGTCTCAACCCCTAAGGGCAAAGGTGCCGTCACGCCAAGTATAGGCCGCTCGGCCAATTTTCTTACGTCAAGCTATGTCACGGATCTACGTGGAGGTTCTGCTTGCCGGCAGCCTTAAGATGGACGTGGCCAGTAAAAAGCGTCCACAGAACTCGTGGAGGCTATTGAGGGATGGGGGAGTAGACATTTGGGCGGCAATTGGACGAGACGGCATTTTCTTGGCGGGATGGCAGGATCGGCGGCATCCCTCGCACTGTGTGGACCAGGAGCAAGCTGCCAGGCTTTTGCCGCGAACCTTCCTCCTTTGCGGGGAAGATTTCTGACCCACATTTCTGTGGTACGGGTGAACCAGATCGAGGTGACTCCCACTCGCTCGATTGGCGACGATGAGTCCGCCGATAATAGTCCGAGCCTTATACGCGCACGGCGAGATGCTTTTGCGAGAGGCTGCCCGGACGGCAGGATGACCTGGGCAATCAGCTGGCTGGCGCTGAACGACAGCCGCAAGGAGTACCAGGAGGCGCGGAAACTGCTGGCATCGTTTCATGATCGCTATGGCGACGAAATCACTTTTATTCCCGGCGGCTATTTCGCGCCCATGTACAACACGCGCGAGCAGATTCGGAAGACAATTCACCAGGCTCTAGGGCTGGTTTCCGGCATGGTCGGCGGCGGGTATCGCCCGCAATGCGTTGTGGCCGGCTTCATGGACGCGGAAAACCAGAGGTTCCTCGCTACAGAAGAAGGCATCCATGTATGCCAGGGACAAATCTGGAGCCAGCACGGAATCGATCATGGCGATGGCGACGGAGGCATCTGCTATCCCTATTACCCTAGCCGCGAGCACTACCTGAAGCCCGCCCAGGGTGCAGCGGACTTTATCGATTGCGTGTGCCTGGACGGCTGGACGTGCGATTTTCTGACAGCGCGGCGGAACGGCTTTCAGGGCGACTTCAACAGCCGGCTGGGCGTGGGCCCGATCGAAACTGTGGGCGACCTGGGCAAGTTGGCCGGCCGCAAAGAGATGATGGATATTACCGCGGTGCACTTCGACCGAGGCCACGCTCTGAACGGCTTTGGCTGGGTGACGGGCATCTGGGAGGTATCGGTTGGCCACGACGAGGACCTGACCTACTGGTTGCAGGCGGTGCGCGACCGGTGGCCGGATACACAGGCGATGACCGAAGGCGCGTTCGGGCTGGAGTGGCGGAAGCATATGCCCAGCAATGCATCGCTCAACTACCGATTTGATGAAAAGGGAACCGGCGCGCCCGGCTCAGAGAAGGAACTGGAAATCCAGTGGTTCATGAACCGCGAGTTTCGCCTGGCGCTGTTGCATAACTGGATGGAGAACAGCCCTCCCATGGCCATCGACTTTACGCGCTATGACCTGAAGGCTGAGGAGCCTCAAGGTCTGCAGCGCGAATGGAGCCTAATGAATGTGCTAAATCAGAAAGGCACGCGGACCCAGGATAAGCCAATTCGGCTGGGACAACTCAGTCCCGCAGACCAGCGCATCATTTATGCGCGATATCCCAACCTGAAGAATCTGGCTTGAGGAGAATTGACGGCGATTGTGCGCCTCTCGAGAATCGGAGAATTTCAGGCTGGGTCAGGCGAAGCTCGTCACGAAGCCGCCCATCGTTTCTGCGCCTCCAGCGCAATCGATGGAGTGGATATCGCGCAGAACCGCGATTCAAAATAGCGTTACGATTCTCTTGATAAATTCATCGCCGTACGGTTATGGTTCGGCGTGTGAAGCCAGCCCATGTCAATACCGTGTTCCGCGCTCTCGCCGATCCGACTCGCAGGGCCATTTTCGAGCAGTTGACTCGGGAGGGCGAACAGACCGTCCACGCATTGACTCACTATGCGGGCGTATCTCAGCCTGCCGTCTCCAAGCATCTGACGGTGCTGAAGAGGGCAAGGCTGGTAAGGCATCGCCGCGAGGGACGCGAAACGCACTATCGCGCGCGGCCCGATGCACTGGCGCCGATGGTGGATTGGCTGAAACTCTACGGCGCCTACTGGAGTGATCGGTTTGATCGTCTTGAAACACTCTTGGAAAGGATGGACCCATGAATAATTCAGCAGAGAGTCCCCATACCTTTGTCGTCGAGAGGGTCTTCCCACACCCGCCAGTGAAGCTGTGGCGCGCGCTCACGGAAGGCCCGCTCCTCGCCCAGTGGATGATGAACAACGACTTTGAGCCGGTGGTTGGGCGGAAGTTCCAGTTCCGCGCCAAGCCTACGCCGAACTGGAATGGCGTGGTCGACTGCGAGATGCTGATCGTCGCCCCATTCCAACGCCTGTCCCCCTCCACTTCCACTCCTCCGCGCCAGTCGCCTAGCTCCTGAATTTTCGCGTCTATCTGTCGAGATGCAGGTTCGACTCTCTGGGAACCATTCTTTCGCATCTGCGCGGACAATTATGGTCTCAAGCAAGACTGGCAGGCACAGAAATCAGCAGCGTAAGCCATTCTGATTTTGGCGAGCAAGTCGGGGTGCCGTTCCGCGGATTTACAAGAGAGTGCTTGTTTATTGCCTATGCGATGTCTGGTGCGCAGGCGGTGCAACCTCAGTTACTTCTTCCGATTCGATCAATACATCAAAAGGAGCGGCTTCACGTTGTCGGCTGGTCAGATAAAAGTAAATGTACCCAACTAACAATAAGCCAACAAACACCAAAGCCACTGAAATATTGTTGTAGACCATGCTACCCATGCAGAGCAAAGCGCATACCAGCGCAAATGCAGGGAAATACGGGAATAGAGGCGCCCTGAAAGGCCGCTCAAGAAACGGCGCCGTGCGACGCAACCTGAAAAGCGCCAACATACTGATGATGTACATCAGTATGTTGGCGCCGAAGACAGACATGGTGACAATATTGGCAGTTAAAGTATGGCCGCCGAATGTAATCAGCTCATCGCTGTATATGGCTGCAATGCCCACAATTCCGCCAGCAAGAATAGCCCGATAGGGGGTTTGAAAACGAGGATGTACTTTGGCAAGGTAGCTAGGCAAATAGCCGGCCCGCGCTAATGCAAAAATCTGCCGGGAGTAGCCCAGAATAATACCGTGGAACGATGCCACCAGCCCAAACAGTCCTAACCAGACAAGCATGTGCAACCAGCCGCTGCTTGCGCTCGCGACAACGTACCTCATAGCGCGAGGCAGCGGATCATTGATATTTGCCAACTTGGTCCAGTCGCCAGCGGCGCCCGCAAACAGCATCACTCCAGCCGCCAGAATGACCAAGGTGAGGATTCCAGTGATATATGCGACGGAGATCGAACGTTTCGGGTTCTTTGCTTCCTCGGCCGCCATTGCAACGCCCTCAATTGCGAGGAAGAACCAAATGGCGAATGGGATGGCGGCAAAAATTCCCGGTAAAGCATGGGCACTGAAATGATTTTCGCCGGCCCATCCGCCTTTGACGAAATGCGCGATCGAAAACCCGCGAGACACCACGGCCATAAATACCAGCAGCTCAAGGATGGCTAGAATCGTTACAAATAGCTCAAAGGCGGCTGCAATCTGAACTCCAATGATATTCAACACCATAAAAACCACGTAAGCCCCAACTGCGACATGTCGTGGCGCCAGAGTCGGGAATTGGACGTTAAGATAGGCGCCGATTGCCAAGGCTATGGCCGGCGGCGCAAACACAAATTCAATCAAGGTTGCGATACCCGCAAGATATCCTCCTAGCGGACCGAATGCATGGTGCGCATAGGCGAACGGGCCCCCTGCGTGAGGGATCGACGTGGTAAGTTCTGTAAAACTGAAGATGAAGGTTGTGTACATCGCTGCAACTATGAGGGCCGTGACGGCAAAGCCCATAGTTCCGGCAGTAGCCCACCCGTAACTCCACCCGAAATACTCCCCGGATATTACCAAGCCAACCGCAATGCCCCAAAGTTGCCACGTGCCCAAAGTTTGCTTTAGCTCATGATGGTTGACTTCGCCGGAATGGTGGGCGACGACATTTCTCTCCATACTGCTAACCTCGATTCGACTTGGAAAATATCGTCATCGCAGTTCAACTTTCCACTTCCATGTCGTCGATGATAAATACCTTAGACGAGCAGGCGTTATCAAAAATTGGCAGATTATGCGAAGGTGGGTATTTACTTGACTCAGGTGACCACAACCTGTAGTGTTTGCGGCGGTGGGAGATTATCCGCGAGATCTGCTGGAGTTGGAGCGCCGCTTTTCGAGCGAGGCGGCTTG
>JAKAAZ010000042.1 GCA_021802085.1 Acidobacteriota bacterium | reverse complement strand
CGGAAATAAAAGAGTCTGGTTGACCGTGTCAGAAATGAAGTTCTGGCCCATGAATTAAAACTAAAACAAAACGCCCCACCCCTGCTGTAGACTCCGTCACCAATCTATGCCCGACACACTCCTAGAAACGTTTCAGTAATGTATGTCATTTATCTTGGGCCTAAGGCTACCCCGTAAGCTTCGGAGGTTCCCCCCAAAAGGTCGGTATACGCGAAGTGTGGAATGCGGATCGCTGAATGCATAATCTGGCAATGCGCCCGGCGAGCGTCCGATGAAGTCGGCCGCTCTGTTCTCAGGGATTCGGAAAGTGGCCCATTCAAGCCTTCTGTTGGCTTGAGTGGGGCTGATTTGCGGCCTAAAGCATTTTCGCTCTTACTGTGATGCGGGCATCGTTCTATCCCACCCTAGCTTCGCTAGGATGGGGCACCCAGATTGGGTTATTGACGGGCAAAACCGCAGGTCCCTCCACTGCGGTCGTCCGCAGCGGCGGACCGACCTTCGGTCGGGATGACAATTTCTTCGTCCCACGCTAGCCGCCAAAAGCGCAGCGAGCATGGAGCACCCAGGGTCTGCCGTCACCCTCTGGATTCTTCACTTCGCTACGCTGCGTTCAGAATGACTCCCTTTCGATACATAGCTGCACATCCTGTACATGCACGGCAGCGGCGACGATGCGGCGAGCATGGGGCCCAGGGCTGTCTTTACCCGACTGCGAACCAGCGCTAACCGCGCAGGGTGGCGAGAGCGGGGTAGAGTTTGCGATAGGTTTGATAGCCGCGCTCGTACACTTCGCGGGCGGCGGGACCGGGCTGGATCGTTTCCGCCACGCGAATGGAAGACTCGCATGCGGTGTCGACATCGGGCCATGCGCCTGCGCCCACGCCAGCAAGCAGCGCCGCTCCATAGGCCGCGCCTTCTTCGGCTACGAGGAGTTCCACTGGGCGGCCGTAGATGTCGGCTTGAATCTGGCGCCAGAGGGGACCGCGCGCGCCCCCACCGCCGAGGCGCACATCCCGCACGGGAATGCCCAGCTCCGCAAACAATGTGAAGGTATCGCGGAGGCTGTAGGCCACGCCTTCCAACACGGCGCGGACCAGATGCGCCTGGCGATGCGATGCGGTGAGTCCAACGAAGGCGGCGCGAACTTCTGGATCGAGATGCGGCGTGCGTTCGCCGAAAAGATAGGGGGCCCAGAAGACGCTGTCGCTTCCGGCGGGCGCATCGGCGGCGACGATCATCAATTGCTCGTAGGACACGGGTTCGCCCTGAACGCCCGCGCTGACGACGTCGCGGAACCAACGCAGGGAAAGGCCAGCTGCCTGGGTGACTCCCATGACGTGCCAGCGACCGGCAACGGCGTGGCAGAAGGTATGGAGGCGGCCGAGGGGATCGCGCACAGGCTGATCGGTCGCGGCGAAGACGACGCCCGAGGTGCCAATGGTGGCGCTGACGGAGCCGGGCTTGAGGATGCCCATGCCAACCGCGCCCGCGCCTTGATCGCCCGCGCCGGCGACGATGGGCGTACCCGCGAGCAGGCCGGTCGCGGCGGCGGACTCGCTGAGGGTCGCACAGATGTCGGCGGACTCGAACAATTGCGGCAGCCACCGCAGCGGAACGCCGGAGGCTTCGGCCATGGGCTGCGACCAGCGGCGATGGGTGACGTCGAGCAACAAGGTGCCGGATGCCTCCTGCACATCCATGGCGTAGATGCCGCTCAAACGAAGGCGAACATAATCCTTGGGGCAGAGGATGTGGGCGATGCGCGCGAAGACGTGCGGCTCGTGCTCGCGGACCCAGAGAATTTTCGTGAGGGTGAAGTTGGGCAGGGCGGGGTTGCAGGTCAGCTCGATGACGCGCTCGCGGCCGAGGGTGGCGTGCAGCCAGTCGCACTGCGGCGCGCTGCGCGTGTCGCACCAGATGAGCGAGGGGCGAAGAACTTTTCCTTCGGCGTCGAGGAGAACCGCGCCGTGCATTTGCCCGGTGAGGCCGATGGCGGCGATGTCCGCGGGCGTGCACGCGGCGGCGGCGAGCACGGCGCGAATGGATTGCTGCGCGGCGCGCCACCAGTCCTCGGGGTCCTGTTCTGCCCAGCCGGGAAACGCGGATTGAAATGGCGCGTGGTCGGCGGCCTGGGAAGCGACTACTTTTCCCGCGGCATCGATCAGCACGGCGCGGGTTCCACCGGTGCCAACGTCGATTCCTAAAAAGAGCATGAGATTCCCCCCTTGAGAAGTTTCGGGTAGTTTGGAGGAATTTGCAAAGTTTGGGAGGATGCATCCGATACAATTCCGCAAAGTGGGTAACTGCCTGAGGATAGAGCTAGGGAAACTTTGATTTGGTCGATAGAAAGTCCCTCAGGGGCTAAAGCCCTGTAGATTGTCAGCTATTTACGGCACGGCTGAAGCCGTGCCCTGATACAGAACTGACCTAATCAGAGCGTCCCTGGAGCGTGTGTACATCTATGAGTCTGAACGTAGCTGCCGATGAGGAAGAGCAATCCGGATCGCAACATTTCACGCGCGGTCTGGGCCTGTTCGACTCGACGATGATTGTGGTGGGGATCATGGTCGGTTCCGGCATTTTCATTGTGCCGGCGGAGATGGCGCGGCTGATTGCAAGCCCAGGATGGCTGCTGGTGGCGTGGGTGGTGACCGGCGTGCTGACCGTGACTGCCGGGCTGACGTATGGAGAGCTGGCGGCGATGATGCCAGAGGCGGGCGGGATGTATGTCTACCTGCGGGAAGCATTTTCGCCGCTGATCGGATTTCTGTATGGGTGGACGCTGTGGATGGTGATTCAGACGGGCACGATCGCCGCCGTCGCGATTGCGTTTGCGCGGTTTGCCGGCGTGCTGATGCCCGCGATCGCTGAAAATCATTACCTGATTGCGCCGCAGCATATTGTGGGGAGCTACTCCGTTTCGCTGTCGACCACGCAGCTGGTGGCGATTGCGATCATCGTTCTGCTGACGTTTGCCAATACTTTGGGATTGAACTACGGTCGCATTCTGCAAAATATTTTTACTGTGGCAAAGATTGGAGCGCTGCTCGCGCTGGTGGCGCTGGGGTGCACGATCGGCATTCATCCCGCGGCGCTGGCGGAAAATTTTCATCATTTCTGGGCCGTGCGCAGTCCGATTCCGTTTGCCAGGGGAATGGATGCTTCGACCGCGCTGGGATTGTTTCTGGCCATCTGCATTTCACAGTCGGGGTCGCTATTTGCCGCCGATGCGTGGCATGACATTACCTTTGTCGCGGCGGAAGTGAAGCGGCCGTCTCGCAATTTGCCGCTGGCGCTGGGCATCGGGACTTCCTCTGTGATCGTGCTGTATTTATTGGCGAATGTGGCGTATCTGCTGACGCTGCCCTTGATCGCGATTCAACATGCGCCGGCGGACCGCGTGGCAACCGCTTCGCTGCAGAGCATCTTTCCCTACGCGGGCGCGGCGCTGATGGCCATCGCGATCATGATCTCGACGTTCGGGACGGTGAATGCGATGACCCTGGCGGGGGCGCGGGTGTTTTACGCCATGGCGCACGACGGGCTTTTTTTCCAGCGGGCAGGGAAGTTGAATCGCGCACATGTGCCGGGATGGGGATTGGCGATTCAGGGGATCTGGACGGTCTTGCTGGTGTTGCCACGCACATGGAATCCGCTGACCGGGCAGTATGGGAATCTGTACAGCAATTTACTGGACTATGTAATTTCCGCTGCGTTGATTTTTTATATTTTGACGATTGCGGGCGTGATTCGACTGCGCCAGACGCGTCCGGATGCGCCGCGGCCGTATCGTGTGTGGGGATATCCGTGGCTGCCCTGCATTTATATCGCAGGCGGCAGCGTGATTCTGGTGGTGCTGTTTGCGTATCGTCCGGCGACGACATGGCCCGGATTGGCGATTGTCGCGACAGGCGTACCGATTTATCTGGCGATGCGCTGGCGGAACAAAATTCGCGCATCTGGAAGGACTTAATTTTTGGTATTTATCTATATTTTCCCATTCTTAACCCAGGTGGACGCGAAGTTCTCTTTTCGGTACCGATCCAGAGTTTTAGAAAATTAAAAATTTTCCAAGGCCTTAGAGCGAATATAAAGAGAACACGAGGGAATTGAATCCGTGAGTGCCGACTCTAAAACTCTAAGTGTGGTTTCAAACAAGGGCATTCGATCCGTATCCAGAAAGAGCACTGAGACAGATGTCCTTGCTTCTTTCGGACGGAAGCCTAGGCTGCTGGATTTATTCTGTTGTGCCGGTGGTGCTGGAGCCGGATACGCCATGGCCGGATTTGATGTTCTCGGTGTAGATATTAAGCCGCAGCCGAACTACCCATTTCCCTTTATACAGACAGACGCTCTGAATCTCGACCCGAAGTTCATTCTGACGTTTGATGCAATCCATGCATCGCCACCGTGCCAGTCTTATTCTGACCTACATGCAAATGGTTGAGTCAACGAAGCGCGGGACGAATTGGCAGGATGACGAACTTGATCTGATCGTCGCCGACTATTTCTCCATGCTCTTAGCTGAACTCTCGGGTCGAGCATATGTCAAATCCAGACACAGTGCAGCCCTCATGGCCATCATTGATCGCACTCACCGTTCCGTAGAGTTCAAGCACCAAAACATTTCGGCCGTGTTGGACGAATTGGGCATGCCTTGGATTCCCGGCTACAAGCCAAAGCTGAACTATCAAAATGCAATCTTCGATGCAATAGACCGGTACCTTACCAAGCATCCAGGCATTCTTGAACCCACGCCGGTGCCAAAATCCGTTCCACCTGCGCCTGCTGAAATCTTTGTTACACCGCCAGTTCTAAGAGCAACCAGCGAACAGATTCCAAAACGTCTGCGGCAGCTTGTCGTGAAATTTGACCCAGTTGAGCGAGACCATCGCAATCGCTTGCTCGGCAAAGCCGGGGAGGCCTTTGTTGTTGATCTTGAAAAGAGCCGACTCAAAGAGGGAAATCGTGCGGACTTAGCACGAAAGGTAAAATGGACGGCAGCAGAAGATGGTGACGGTGCGGGCTATGACGTTTCGTCCTTCAGCCTGGAAGGCCAATCCCGGTTTATCGAAGTAAAAACTACGAACGGTTCTTCCCGCACACCATTCTTTCTGAGTCGCAACGAGTGCGACATTGCAAGACAGTGCCCCCTAGAGTGGCGGATCTATCGAGTTCACTTGTTTGCTACTGGGCCGCGTATTTTTACTATCGCCCCACCCCTGGAGATCAACGTCAAACTCTCTCCTGAAACATGGCGCGCGTCCTTCTGAGGGCTTCATGCTGACAAGGAATTGAGACAGCAAATAACGGGGTCCTGAATGCCAAAGTTGAATTCAATAAGACTTGGACAGTGTCGAAGTATCCTTGGTACCGTTGATCGCGGCTATACACAACGAACTATCGAACTGAGGGAACCAAAAGGCTGGCCGGAAAAATGCGAAGTAGCGTTTGCTCCAGGTATTTCAGCCCAGCTTCAAGACGATTTTCTCGACCATGACGACCTATTCTGCCAAATGTGCGGCGTCATTCCCTGCGACATTGACGACGTCACAGGACGAAAGGTCAAATTTAACATCGAATACATCGTAGACAAGAACATCGGCGGCAAAGAGGAACTCTCCAACCTCCGGACGCTTTGTTCGACATGCAATCAGGGCGCAAAAAATATTACAGCGGAGAAACCAACCGGGCTTTGGCTCTTGTCTCAGGTTCGACGAGCAGGCCACGATGAGCAACTTGCTGTCCTGAAATGGCTCCGCGAGAAATTCAAGGATTGACAGTGTATGGATCGCAGCGAGAACATGCGAGCAATCCGCAGCAGAGACACCTTACCGGAATTGGCTGTGCGGAGCCTCGTACACAGACTTGGCTATCGTTTTCGGCTACACAGGCAAGATCTTCCGGGCAAGCCGGACTTGGTATTTCCGGCGCGACACAAAGTGATATTTGTTCATGGATGTTTCTGGCACTCCCATGCGTGTAAAACAGGACTCGTCCCCAAATCGAACCGAGACTTCTGGCTACCGAAGTTCCGGCGAAATAAATTGCGAGACAAAAAGAACCTCGAGGCTCTGACGCAACAAGGCTGGACTGCCCTAGTGATCTGGCAATGTGAATTGAAGGACAGTAGTGCGGTATGCCGTCGGGTGAAACGGTTCTTGGGCCGGAAGGGGCGCCGAAATTCTTGTGAAAAGAGACTCAAGTAATTCCCTAGTTCTTCGTCCGCAGTTTCCAGAGAATCTGGCGCAGGATGCCGAGCCAGGTCGAGGCGTCTTCCGAAGAGAGATGCATGCGCCGGACCATGCGGCGGATGCTGTCCGGCTTCGAGCCGGGAGATTCGGCGCTCAAGTATTCGCTGGCGTGGAGCGTTTCGAGGAGGGTTGCGGTCACGCGCTCGACTTCGACGGCGGGTGCATCTGCAGGCGCGGTGGATGGGATTGCGCTGGCTGTTTCACGGGCCAATTCGTACAGGCAGACTGCGACCGCCTGGCCGAGGTTCATGGAGGGTTGGGCTTCGCTGGTTGGGATATGCATCAGCCAATGGCAGTGGCAGAGGTCTTCGTTCGACAAGCCAAACTTCTCCGAGCCGAACAGGATTGCGACGCGATTCGGAGTGCTGGCTGGCGCGCTTAGTGCTTGCAGGATGAGCGGCGCTCCATCTTTCAAGGATTGGAGAGGATGCTGGAGCTGGCGATGTCCGATAGCGGTGGCGCCGACGATCAGCGAGCAGTCGGCGACGGCATCGGCGACGGTCTTGAATTCTTCCGCGGTGGCCAGCAGGGCGGACGCGCCGACGGCCGAGCGCGCCTCGCGAAACGCGGTGTCGAAGGGGTGGACGAGTCGGAGACGTTGAAAGCCGAAGTTGGCCATGGCGCGCGCCGCCGCGCCAATGTTGAGCGGATTGCGCGTGGACACCAGGACGATACGGAGGCGGTCGGATTCCATGGCGCTGGGCATACCCAGTGATTCTAGAGTTCCGAGTCTGAAGTTCATTCAACAATTCGATTCATGGAAGTGATTCGAACAGCAGTACGCAGGGGCTAAAGCCCATCTGTTTTGCGCCATTTACGGCACGACTGAAGTCGTGCCCTGATACAAGGCAGAAAATCATTACGACTGAAGCGTGCCGTGATACAAGGGCGAAAATCATTCTTTAACGAATTTAAGACTCAGGACAGAGCGGTTTCTCTGGTACTGTGATGCGGATATTGGAGTGCCCACCCTGGCTGCGCCTAGGGCGGATTTACAGATACTGTGTTCAGAATGACTCCCCACCACAAATGACTATACAAACTGTAAATCCGCTATAGGATGGGGCACTCAGCCAGCGCTTCATCGGCGGTGAAATGTGAGCACGGTGACGCTGGCTTGGGGGAAGGTGTAGGAGAGTTTTCCCGAGGGAACAGGGATGGTGCTGTCGGTCGGGACGACTCGAGTTGGGTCCACTTCATCATTGCCGACGCCGATGCTGCTCGCGGTCAGGGTCTGCGCTGTGGCTGTCTGGGCGGCGCGGAATTGTTGCAGGTCGATTTCTGAGGGAATGTCCTGGCGCAGATTTCTGTTGACGCAAAATAGCGTGAGGGTTTTTCCTGCGGGGTCGAGAGCGGCAACAACGTCGAGATAGGGAACATCCTGAATCTCTGGGAAGCGCGTGATTCCCTGGTGCACGGAGTAGGTTCCGGCCTGGCTATTGACCGCAACCGGCTGGGTTGCGCCGGTAGTCGAGTACATGCGAAATGCGTAGTAGGCGGGCGATGCGTAGACCTGACTACGTTTTTTCCAGATGCCGCCGAATTCCATCAGCCCGGTCATGTCGGAGATGGGAACGATGTCGGCGTCGCGCATCAGCATGTTGAGAAAGCCCGCGGCTGCGATGGCGCCGCCCATGTTGCTGAAACCGGGGGCATCCGGGTGGTTGCGGTTGTTGTAGAGCCATTCCGTGAAGGCGATGTGCGCCTGATTGGAGAAGGCAGGGGTTTGGTTGATCTGGGACTGCATGGCGCGCAGGGTGCGACCGAGTTGGGTCGAGAGCGCAAACGTGGCCTGCGCGAGGAAGTCGGTTGTGGGGTTGGGCAACACGGCGTTGGTGCCGACGACGAAGTGGGTCGAGAGGAAGTTGAATGTTCCCGCGGGATTGGTGAGTTGCGCGGCGTTCCATTGCCGGTAGTGATCGGGGTCGGCTCCGGTGGCAATCAGGACCGCGGCGGGGTCCACTTTTTTGATGGCCTGGCTAAAGGCTAAAGTTCTGCCGGGAATCTGCGCCAGCGTGGGCCAGCCGAGATTCCAGTTGCCCCACAATTCATTGCCCAGCTCCCAATGCAGACCGCCGTTGCCGTGGTTGAAATGGTCATCGACATACTGGACCCAGTCGGCTGCCTCCTGGGGAGTTCCGCTTCCAAGGTTCAACGCGATTTGCGGCTGAGCGCCGATGAGTTTGCAGAAGCGCAGGAATTCATCCGTGCCGAAGGTGTTGTACTCGGGGATTCCCCAGGCGGTGTTGAGCATGCTGATGCGCTTGTCGGCGGGACCGATGCCATCTCGCCAGTGGTAGCCGGAGGTGAAGTTGCCGCCGAAGCGCAGCAGCGGCGTGTGCATGGCTTTGGCCAGGGCGACCTCATCCGGATCGAGACCGTCGATGGCGTCGGAGGGGAACAAAGAGAGCTGGTCGAGATCGACACGCTCATTTCCACTGAGCTCGACGACGAAGTCCGCCGGATCGAGACGGTGCAGAGTGCCGGGCGCAAGCGTGAGAGAAAATTCGTACCTGGTCCAGATGGCGGCGTCGGCGGGGATGGTGGCGGAGGCAAGCACGTCGTTGGAACCTTCGCGGCGTATCGAGAGGGTGAGGCCAGTGGCGCCGCTCAAGTGTTTGGCGTAGAGGCTGCCGCGATAGACAAGGGTCCGATGGACGGGGAGATAGACTTTTTGCCGGATGCCGGTGGGTTGACCGGGCACGCCGATGACCTCCAGCGAGCGCCAGGAGTTGGGCGCGTTCCCATAATGCGGCTCGTAGCGCATTCCCTGATGCTGACCCAGAGGCTCCCACGGGAGAGGCAGGGCGAGGTTGGAAGCCTCGACCAGAGAGGGATCGGCGGCCAGCATGGCGGCGGTTTTCTTTGGACTCCACAAGCCAGTTTCGAGACTCGGATTGATGAGGATCTGCGCCCACAGGCCGTTGTAGGTGGAATTTCCGATGGGCTCGAGAAATGTGCCGAAGATGGTCCGCGGAATTTTGTAGCTCGCAGGTTCGTTCGCGCGCACGACAATGCGAGCGGTCGGCGGGATGGGAGTTGTGACGACGATCTGGGCACGGGCGGCGATGGGCAGTGTGCAGGAGAGAAGGCAGAGGACAAGGAATCGGCGCGTGGAGAGCATGGCTGATGATATAACCGGTCGCTGAGATATGGGAGGAGAGAGCCTTACAGCATTTTCACTGTTACTGGAACGCGGGCTTCGTTCTATCCCACCCTGGCTGCGCCGCGATGGGGCACCCGGCAGCGGCTCAAGGTCTAGGCGAAGGGCTGTCTGTCTTTCACTTTGCGGGCGGGGACGCCGGCGTAGATGGTCCAGGGTTCTAAATCTTTGGTGGCCACGGAGGCGAGGCCGAGGATTGCGCCGTCGCCGAGATTGACTCCCGGCGAGACGCAGGCGCGTGCCGCGACCCAGGCGTAGCAGCCGAGGCGCATGGGAAAAGAGATCACGGGAAATTTTGGATCGTTGTAATCGTGGGTTGCGCCGCAGAGATAGGCACCTTGCGAGACGATGGCATGAGAAGCCAGAAACATGGGCGCGGGATTGTAGAGTTCGGCTGCATCGGCCACCATGACGGTATCTTCACAGGTCAGGTTCCAGGGCGCCCAGATGCGAGACGCGGGATAGAAGCGGCAGCGCGGGCCCAGCTTCGCGCCGAAGCAGCGTAGCAGCCAAGCACGCCAAATAAATGCGATGCGTGGAGACGGGCGATAGAGAACGATCCAGACGATGCTCCACAGTTGGCGTTGCACGCGATTGGCGAAGGAGTATTGCGGCGAGGTGTAGGGATCGCGCGCGTTCGTCCGGCGGGAGGCGGAGGCAGGCGCAAACGAGCTGGTGGGCGGGATGGGATCCATGGGGCATGGCCGTTACTGCATGTGTTGAAAGAATCGTACTAGCTCGGCGACATTTTGATCCAGATTATAGCGAGCTTCAAAACAGGCCCGCGCACGCAGTCCCATCTCGCGGCGCTGGTCCGCGGAAAGGGCGAGCCACCGGCGCAGCAAATCTGTTGTTCCCTGTAGCGTATCGGGCGCGACCAGACCGGCGCCGTCGGAGTGGATCTCCGGCCAGATATTGACCTGATCGGAGATCAATACGGGGCGGCTGCAACCCAATGCCTCGGCGACGGCAATGCCAAAATTTTCCTGATGCGAGGGGAGGACAAATGTTTCGCCGGCGTGGAAGGCTCCCCACTTGGTATCGCCGACGATGAGGCCGGGCCAGTGCACGCGGTTCGAGAGGCGTGCAGCCGCGATGCGCGCTTCGAGACCGGTACGCATTCCGGCGTCGGGGCCGGCCATGACGAGATCGACGTCTGGAGCACTCGCAGCGATTGCGATGAAGGCCTCGATGAGCAGGTCGCAGCCCTTTTTCGGATGGATACGCCCGAGGTAGAGGAAGAACCGTCTTCCACGCGCGGCGGGGCAGGCGGCATGGAATGCCTCGATTTGCCGCCGCGGGTCTCCGGTGGGCATCTCGGCCCCGTAGGGCACGACGGCCGCATTCCACGGAGGCATGGGGAAACTTTGCGGCGCGAGGCGCTGTTCGGTATCGCAGGTGAAAAGAATCGAATTGGCATCGCGCAGCACGCGCTGTTCGGCCAGGTTCCAGTAGATCCACTTCTTGATGTGCTTGAGCGGATAGCGGCGCTTGAACCACGGGTCCAGCATTCCGTGGGGGAAGAGGACGTAGGGTTTTCTTCCGTGGATGGCGCGCCAGGTGCCATAGCTTTGGTATTGCCAGATGCCGTGGATCACGACGCCATCGAAGCGGTCGATATTGGCGCGCAACCATGGAACCCAGCGGCTGGAATAGCCGTAGGTGCCACCGCCCTGGCCGAGCGCATGGACGCGAAAGTCGATCTCGCGGAGAAAGGGCTCGGAGGCATGATCGAGGCAAGCGACTTCGCCTTCCCAGCCGAGGCGCGGACCCGCGGCCACGATGCAGCGCACCAGTTGGGCGGGCCCGCCGTATTCGGGATGGAGAGAGCGGATCACATGCAGAATGCGCATCCGGGCTGTCCTTTCGTGCTGGGCGATTTTGTCATTGGGCCGGAGACGGTGCGGGTTTCGATGATTTTCTGTGTTCGGCGGCTGCGGCAAACGCCTGCATCAGTCCGCGGACGTTGGCGTCGAAACTAAATGCCTGGATACGTTCCAGACTGCGCTCGCCCATGATACGGGAAGCGGCTGGATCGGCGAGAACGCGTTCCAGAGCGCTGGCCAGCGCGGAGACGTTTTGCGCCGGGAACACGCAGCCGTTGCCGCCATCGACGACCAGATCCGGCTGGCAGCCTACCTGGTCCGACACGATGATGGCGCGGGCGGCGTTCATGGCTTCATTGACGACAAGCCCCCAGGGTTCGTGGATGGACGGCAGAACGAAGGCATCGCAGAGATCGTAATAGCAGGGCAGCTCCGACTGATTGCGGAAGCCGAGCAGGCGGATGCCTTCGCGGTCTGCCGGAGTTGCGGATTGCAGGCGCGCTTCGATGTGGGGACGCTCCTCTCCATCGCCGACGATGAGCAGATAGGGCAGCGGGCGAGATGGAGTTGCGGAGCGATATCGCGCGACGAGTTCGAGATAGGCTTCCACCAGATCGATGCACCGTTTCCTCGGCAGCAGTTTGGATGCAAACAGGAGGATGGGCCGGTTGGGTTCGAGCTGAAGCTCCTGACGAAGTTGTTCGCGGGTGGTAGAGGCCGCGCGGCAGCGGTCCTGAAAGAACGCATTGTCAACCGCATAGGGGATGGAAAAGACCGGAATGTCCTGGCCCAGATGATGGCGCCAGTATTCGGTGTTGCGCTGGCCGACGCTGAGAACGCCGTAGGTGAATCGGCGGAGGACGCGAAAGAAAATGTATTTCAAGGCGAGCTTGAGCGGGCCGCGGGGATGGTCGATCAGCGTGGAGTCGGTCCGCAGCAGAACGGGAATGCCCAACAGGCGCGCGGCCGCCATCGCGATCCAGGAATTCAACGTGGCGTAGCCATGGATCCACAGGACGTCGAATCGGCCAGCTCGCAGGCGGCGGAAGATGCCGCGATTCAGAGGACGAAAAAAGGAAATGTTGTCGCTGTCGAGAAGGCGGGGCAAAAACTGGTGGCGATATCCGCCGAGCAGAGGCACATCCCACTCGACGGGGACGCCGAAACCGCGATCGCGATAGCTGCGCAGGGAGAAGTCCGAGGTATAGAAGACCGTCAGGTCCAGGCCCGGCTGCCGCGCCAAAAGACGCAGCAGAGGAGACTGATACTGAATCGGATGACTCAGAAGATAGGCGACTCGCAGCATGGATTTCCGCAGATGTTCCCGCCCTTGAGAGGGCAACACGAAACGCGCATGGGCATGAAAGGCGCTTCCATCCATCAGTTCAAGGAAGCAATGGAATCAGGTACAGCAATCCGATTGCAATCCCAATCCCGCCACCTTTGATCGCGGCCTTCATCGCATTCGTTGGAATCATGACGATGTCATCGTTTTGCAGGACCGGATCGGGTGCTTTTCCTTTCATGACATTGCTAAGGTTGACACGAATTTCGCGACGGGTTGCTCCGGTGGTCCGAATGATGCGGGTGTCGCCGGCCGCCGCCTGATACCCTGTTCCGCCGGCCAACGTGACGGCTTGTATCAACGTCAACGGAGTGTCTGGAGTAACTGGATACGCGCCCGAATGCAACACCGCTCCAACCATATACACCACTCCGGTGCGCGGTACGATCACCCGGTCGCCGGGATAGAGCGGAATGTTCTGGTTGACGGCGTTGGCCGGATTGGAGTTGAGCACGACCAGCAGCGGCTGATCGACCCCCTTGCGGAGGATGGAAATGCTGTGGCTGGCATCCGGTTTGAGACCGCCGGCGGAGGACAGCGCATCCAGCAGGCTCATCGGGGCGAAAGCCGGGATGGCCTTGGGGTTATTGACTTCACCCATGACGCCGATGATGTCCACCATCGAATCCGCGACGGAGATGAGGACATCGGGGCTGAGAATCATTTGGCCGTCGATCAGCTTTTGCGCCACGGTCCGCTGGGCCTGCTCGACGGTCATGCCGGCGAGGTGGACAGCTCCGATCAGCGGCAGATCGACCACACCATTGCCGGCGATGCGCGCATTGAGTTTGTAGTCTGGCACGCCGTAGACGCTGATGCTGATCAGATCGCCCGGATGCAGGACGATTGCAGTTCCGGGCAGAAGCTCGGTGGGCGCTCGCTCGACCAGGCCCTTGTTCACCGGGTTGGGGCTATCGGCCTTGGTGGGCGCTGCACCCGAGTACTGCGCATACGCGACCGGCGCCGGGCAGAGCATCGCCAGGACGAGCAGGGGCGCGAAACTGCCGCAAAGAGCGGATGTCATGCGGGAGCGAAAGGTTCGCGGAAACATTTTCTTGCATCGCAGGAGAAACATCAGGAATCCTCCCGGCGCCAGAAGAAGGGCCATTTGCGCTTGCCCGCGCCATTGGCGGGCGGGCGGCCGTTGGAGTAGGAATAGCGCTGATATCCGTAATATCCGTAATAGCGCTGAGAGGCGGCATCGACGGCGTTGATGACTGTGCCGCCGAGGCGGGTTCCAGAGCGCAGCATAAGATCGCGCGCGCGGCGCACGGAATGCTTGCTGGCGCGGCCATAGCGGACCACCAGCAATACCGCATCGGCGAAGGGGGCGAGAATCAGCCCGTCGGTGATGGTCAGGATGGGGGGCGAATCGATGACAATGTGCGTGAATCGTTTTTTCGCTTCCTCCAGCATGCCGATCATTCGATTGGACGAGAGCAGTTCTGTTGGAAACGGCGGGATGGGTCCGCTGGGAAGCAGGAAAAGGTTCGGCGCGTCCGGGACGGTCTGAAGCGTTTCCTCGAGGGTGGTTGTACCCGACAGCAGCGTGGAGAGCCCGACACGGCTGGAGACTCCGAAGCGGCTGTGAATGGTGGGGCGGCGAAGATCGGCATCGATGAGTAGGACCGTGGCTTCTCTGAATGCGAGGACCGCCGCGAGGTTGCTGGCAATGGTGCTCTTGCCCTCTGCGGGCGTGGAACTGGTGATGAGAATGGTCTGGGGCGGTTGACCGACGCCGGAAAGCAAGAGAGACGTGCGAAGCGATCGGAAGGCTTCGGCAAACTGGGAATTGGGCTCGCCAAGAACATCGACATTTCTTTGGGCCGCGGAGCGGGTGTCTTCCGAGAGACCGCGCGGAAGGATTTTCCGGGCACGCGGGATTACGGCGAGCGACGGCAATTCCGAGATGGTCTCGATATCGTGAACGCTGCGCAGGCTGGTGTCAAGACTGTCGAAGAAGAATGCCAGGGCGACACCGCCGAACAAGCCGAACATCAGTCCGATCAATGCCCGGGAACTGCGGCGCATGCCACTTGGGAGTAGAGGTTTGCGAGCAAAATCGACGACATCGATTTCGCTGGATTCCAGACCAGCCTCGATGCCGGCTTCGCGCAGCCGTCGCAGCAAGTCATCGTAGAGAGTGCGGTTGGAGTCGAATTCGCGCTGCAAGAGCACGAACTGGATCATGTCATCGCGTTTTTGATAATCCTTGGCTTCCTCTTCCTGCAGCACCTGCAGCGTCATGTCCTCATTGACGGAGGCGGCGCGAAAGGCGTTGTTCGACTGCGCCAGCACGCGCGTCTGCTCCTTGTCGATGGCCTTCTGGTTTTGCAGCATTTCCGCTTTGAGTTGTTTGACGGCGGGATAATTGGGTCCAAATTGAGAGATGAGTTGCGCGTACTGAGCTTCCAGCGTGGCCTGACCGTTGCGCAGGGTCGCCAGCAAGGTTCCTGCCCCGGTACCGAGCACCTCCGGGCTGCCGTCGAGCAGATCCGGGCTCATGGAGGTCAACATGCGGTATCGCGCTTCGGACACAATCCGCGCGATTTTCGCATCGGCCGCCGCTTTCGACAGGTCGTCGAGCGTGTCCAGGTTCAAGTTATGCGCCTGATCGCCGAAGCCGAGCACTCCCAGCTTTCTTTGCAGTTCGGCGAGTTTTTCCTGCTCGTTTTCTACCTGCTGTTTCAGGTCATCCAGTTGCGTGGATAGCCACTGGGAAACGCGCTGCGTCGCGGCGTAGCGGGTCTGAAAGCTGCGTTCGATGTAGTCGTTGATGAGGGTATTGACGACGCGGGCGGACAGTTCCGGCGACAGGCTGGTGAAATTGATCGCGATCAACTCCGTCTTGGGAATGCGGCCGATGGAGAGGCCGCCACGGAGGAAGCCGATCATCCAGTCCTGGATCGCGGGATCGTTGGGATCGACATGGGTCACGGTGGCTTTGGGGCCGAGGAACGCCGGATTGTCTTCGAGCTTCAGCTCTTTGGCAACTTTGAGCAGAAGCGAGTCGCTCTGCAGGATGGCGGCTTCGGTTTCCAGGCGCGTTCCTAGATCCTGCGGGCCGGAAGACCCACTTCCTATGCGGTACTCATTGGAGGAGCCCGGTCGTACCTGGATGGTTCCTCCGGCGATGTAGGTTTTCGGGGTGGTGACGGCGCGAATGACGCCAAAAACAGTACCGATGAAGACGCAGGCCAGGACGATCCACTTCCGCTTGCGCAGAGTGAGAAGGTTTTCCGCCAGGGCGTTTCCTTCCTCGTTGGTCACCCAGCCGCCGCCGGTCTGGAAGGATCGAGGCTTAAACTCTTCTCGACGCGCTGCGTTGTCTTCGATTGGACTCATGCGAGGAAGGACCGCTCATTCATTCTTGCGTCAGGTTGCTGTAGGGAGATGGTTCTGGAACCTCTATGTTGGGACGTGCTTCGCGAAGGTTTGATGCGGCGGCTCCGCCCGGCAGTTGCGTGGGACACGGCCATGATCGCCGCGCTCATGATCTTCCGGTCACCCCACGTACTCGAATTGCCATCATGACTGCGCTCCGCCGCCTTCTCAGGAATGCAATCCCGGCATGGATCGAACTTGGCGCCGCCGGACAGGGAGCGAATTCCGCGCAAGCGTTTTGGCAATGCGTACCCTGAGGGTAGGTGGAAGCTGTGTCGCACGTCAATCCTCCAGGAGTGCGCCCAAAATAGGAAGCTTTGTAGGAAAAGGATACAAGATATCCAGGATAAAGATAGAACAACTATTCCATGGGTTGCCTGCGGGAAAACAGGAGAAATCGAGGCCCTTCGAGGATTGGCTGACTGTCGCTGGCCGCACGGGCGGGTTGTGCAGGCGGGACCTGCGCCGGAAGCCGTGACCGCGCCGCTGGTATGATCGTGCAATATTGGGCCGAGAAAGACTTTTGCGTGGTGGAAGTCAAAGAATGGATTTGAGTCGTCCCATTGTCGTTGTGGGCTCTGGATATGTCGGCCTGGTGGCCGCGCTGTGTTTTGCCGAGATGGGATACCGCGTGCTGTGCGTGGACAGCGATCCGGTGAAAATGGCGGCGCTGCAGGCGGGCCGCGCGACGATTCATGAGCAATTTCTTCCGGAACTGCTGGCCCGCCACGGGAACCGCAACGTGATCTTCACCACCGAGCTGGGAGCGGCGGCGCGGCAGGCCGAGCTGATCTTTATTGCTGTGGGCACGCCGCAGGCGCGGGGCGGCAAGGCGAACCTCTCTTACATTGAGTCCGCAGTGAGGGAAATCGCCAAGAATATCGACCATTACACGGTCATCGTGGAAAAGAGTACGGTCCCGGTGTACACGAATGAGTGGATCGAGGGCTTGATTGGACGCTGCGGAGTTTCGCGCGATACGTTCGACGTGGTATCCAATCCGGAATTCCTGCGCGAAGGCAGCGCGGCGACGGATTTTCTCCATCCCGACAGGATTGTGATCGGATGCAACAACGATCGCTCGGCGGCGCTGGTCGAAGAAGTGTACCGGCCGCTTACGTCCGGGGCGTACTACGAGAAGCCGGACAGAATTCCCGGACAACGCTTTCCCGCCAAGCCGCCCGTGCTGCTGCGGACCTCTCCGCAAAGCGCGGAGTTGATCAAGCACGCGTCGAATGCGTTTCTGGCGATGAAGGTTTCCTTCATCAACGCGATTGCCAATCTTTGCGAAATTGTGGGCGCCAATATTACCGAGGTGGCGCCGGGCATCGGCATGGACCAGCGGATCGGCACGCAGTTTCTGCATCCTGGCATTGGGTATGGAGGTTCCTGTTTTCCCAAGGACCTGACGGCGTTTCGTTCGATGGCGACGGAGTACGGGATCGATTTCAGCCTGCTGGGGGCCATCGAGCGGATCAATGAGTTGCAGCCGCTGCGGTTTCTGGAGAAAGTGCGGGGAGCTTTAGGGGGAATCGAAGGCAAACATCTGGCTGTGCTGGGATTGGCGTACAAAGGCGGGACCGACGATGTGCGTGAATCTCCCGCAATGCGCATGGTGCAGTTGATTCTGGCGGAGGGAGGCACGATCGCGGCCTACGATCCGGCAGCCATGGAACGCGCGCGGGAGGTGCAACGGCCCAGCGCCACGATGCGCTACGCGATAAGCGAACTGGACGCGGCCAGGGATGCGGATGCGCTGCTGGTGCTGACCGACTGGCCACAGTTCGTTTCGCTGGACCTGGAACTTTTGTCGAGAACGCTGCGCGAGCCGCTCTTGATCGATGGCCGGAACCTGTTCTCACCCGAGGATGTCGTCCGTCAGGGATTGCGGTATCTGAGCATTGGACGCCCTGGAGCGGCGGCGAGAGACGGCGAGGGGCAGGCAGAGCAGCCGGAACCGGCGGCAGCGGATGCCGGGGTTGGCTTCATGGAGCGAGGCGGCCGGAAGGGGGGCAAAGTCGCGCCGTATCTGGTTGCGGCTGCGCCGCGCAGGAAGAAGAAGATGCGCGTGCTGCTGACGGGCGCCGCCGGCTTCCTCGGCTCCCACCTGACGGATCGATTGCTGGCGGACGGCCATCATGTGGTGGGCGTCGATAATCTTTGTACCGGGCATTACCGCAATCTGGCGTATTGGAGCAAAGAGCCGCGTTTTGAACTGATCGAGCATGACATCTGCGAGTTCTTCGATCCCGGTCCGGTCGATTACATCTTCAACTTCGCTTGTCCGGCCAGCCCGCCCCAGTACATGCGGCTTGGCATCGAGACGCTGCGCGTCGGATCGCAGGGGACGATCAACATGCTGGAGCTGGCGCGCAAGTATCGTGCGAAAGTGCTGCATGCGTCCACTTCCGAGTGCTACGGAACGCCGGAAATCCATCCCCAGCCGGAAACGTATTGGGGCCATGTCAATCCGGTGGGGCCGCGGTCGGTGTACGACGAGGCCAAGCGGTTCGGCGAGGCGGCGGTGATGGCGTATCGCGCGCATTTCAATGTCGATGGGCGGCTGGTCCGGATCTTCAATACCTATGGGCCGCGCATGCATCCCGACGATGGGCGCGTGATTTCGAATTTCGTGATGCAGGCGCTGCGCGGAGAGGATGTGACGGTTTACGGAGACGGCTCGCACACGCGCAGCTTCTGCTACGTGACCGACCTGATCGAAGGGATCGTTCGACTCTCACGCATCGAGGAAGCGCTGCCGGTGAATCTGGGCAATCCGGCGGAGAATACGGTACTCGACTGCGCTCGGCGCATCATCGCGCTGACGGGGTCGGCCAGCAGGATTCGGTTTGAGCCGCTGCCGCAGGACGATCCTCCGCGCCGCCGCCCCGACATTACGAAAGCGCGGCAATTGCTGGGGTGGGAGCCGGGTATCTCGCTCGACCAGGGGCTGAGCGAGACGATCGCGTATTTCCGGGCGTTGCCGGCAGGCATGATCGTGGCGGGGTAAGGCATTTTCGCCGTTACCGTGACGCGGGCATGGCTCTATGCCACCCTGGCTGCGCGTGAGTCTGAAGTTCATTCAACAATTCGATTCATGGAAGTGATTCGAACAGCAGTACTCAGGGGCTAAACAGGCTGCGGAAAAACTCAATTTCTCGGAAGGGATAAAAAATGGATCGCGCCAGGATGCCCCAGGAACGATCCGCGAGGCTTGAGTGATTGTTTTCCATCCCGCAAATTTCTTCCTTTCGCCATACATTCGGAGTTTTTCCGCAGCCTGTAAAGCCCATCTGTTTTGCGCCATGTACGGCACGACTGAAGCGCGCCCCGATACAAGGCCGAGAATCATTCCGACTGAAGCGCGCTCCGATACAAGACCCAGCGAGCACGAGACATTTCCATCCATTCACAGAATCTCCTCACTACCGCGGGGACGTGTATCTATATGCCCCACGATAACGACTGTAGCGAGTCGGAGCAATAGGGGACACATATGGCGGTTAATTGAAATACAGAAATGACAAGGGCGGCGCAGTTCGCACCGTGAAAAAGATGCGGCTTTCTTGATGGCGGAAGCCGAATGTTGCCAAAGTGAGCAAAATTGACCAGTTTCTTATTTTCAGTTTAAGCGATACTCTAGAGTATGTCGGGAAGCCGACACTGATGCCTCAAGTGCGTCTTGGCTCCAGCCAATAAAAATTTTGGCCGAAGCGAAGGACTCCCTCCTGGATTCATTTTGAAGCGTCGACGAACTTTTGTCGCAGTCTCCAATATGTTCGCCGTCGAGAGGGGGCATGGCGATGACTGATTCCGATGCCAGAGCATTTGACGCGGCCGCATTTCTTGCGAGCGCGGGTCTAGGAGTGTGTCGGGCATAGATTGGTGACGGAGTCTACAGCAGGGGTGGGGCGTTTTGTTTTAGTTTTAATTCATGGGCCAGAACTTCATTTCTGACACGGTCAACC
>JAKAAZ010000041.1 GCA_021802085.1 Acidobacteriota bacterium | reverse complement strand
CTCCCTGCAAGCCGCCTCGCTCGAAAAGCGGCGCTCCAACTCCAGCAGATCTCGCGGATAATCTCCCACCGCCGCAAACACTACAGGTTGTGGTCACCTGAGTCAAGTAAATACCCACCTTTTGGATAACTAGCAAATGATATGCTGAGTTCAGTTTGGCGTGTTGCCCTCGGCCCAATCGATTACCATCCTAACGTCGCTTTGCTCACTTGAACTCTCGGGGCAATGCAACAGGCTGCGTCCATACTTTTGGAAGGGGTTCCGATGACAGCTATTTCGATGGATTGGACGAAAGGTGTTTTGACTGGCGCCGGCGTACTGGAAACCGGCAAGACACTGGGGGAGATACGTCCCATTTTTTATGATCGTGAGGCTGCCAGTCGAATGCCTGCGCACTTGGAGATCTATCGTGTCCAGAGTTACACGCCAGTGGCCGCTGGAACCGAGGGTGGCCTCTATCTGGCCGGCACGATTCTCCAGCCAGGAAAGGTGGGCAACGAGTACTTCATGACCAGGGGGCATTTCCATCACGTGCGAAATCGCGCGGAATACTATTTCACGTTCCATGGAACCGGTGCGCTTCTGTTGATGGATGAAGGTCGAACGACACGGTACGAGAAAATGTCGCCGGGTTCAGTCCATTACATTGCAGGGGGCACTGCTCATCGAGTGGCCAACATTGGCGATATTCCTCTGGTATTTTCCGCGTGTTTGCCAAGCGACGCAGGATACGATTATGAAACCATCGAGCGCGACGGTTTTAGTGCGCGCATGTTCGAGCTAGACGGGGAACCCGTCCTGGTTCCCGAGGGATCATAAAACTCTGTCGAGCGCGACACCTGCCAGTCTCATACCGGCCTATCATTCTTGGCTTCTCGATATTGTTGGCAGCAAAGTGAGCGCGGCACCAACCAGTGAAATCGGACCCGTAGCGGGAACGCCCTGCAGCATGATTGACCGGCATGGTTCCAGAATGTGGCTTGGTGACTTTATGAAATCAGCTAGTGTACAGTGATGTGTGAACTTTGATTCTTACTTGGCATCTCTAGCCATTACCACAACTCCTTCCTCGGGTAAACGATGAAAGCCATTTCTATTGATATGGGCGGGTCTCACGTCAAACTCGCCGTGGTCGAGAACGCGAGCATTCTCGCTACCGACGAAATTTCCGTCGATTATGGTGCTGGCCTGCGTTCGGTGCTGCCCGTCTTCAAAACCATCATCGACAAGATGTTGTCTCACCTTGGAATGCGCCCCGAAGATTGCGTGGGGCTGGCTATGGGTTTCTGCGCCATGGTCGATCGAACCACCGGAAAGGTAGTCTCCACCAACGGCAAATTCGACGACGCCACCGGAATCGATCTACCCGCGTGGTGTCAAACTGAATTTGGCATACCTTTTGGTTTGGAAAATGATGCGCGTATGGCCCTGCTGGGCGAGTGGTACGCCGGCGCGGCAAAAGGCGTCGACGACGTCGTGATGATTACGCTGGGAACGGGCATCGGCGGAGCGGCCATGGCCGGCGGCAAACTTTTCCGCACCAAGCAAGTACAGGGTGGAACCGTTGGCGGGCATATTCCCGTTCTTTTCACTGGCAGGCAATGCACTTGCGGTGCTGTGGGATGCATGGAAGCGGAAGCCGCAGGCTGGTCGCTGCCTCTGGTCGCAAAGGAATGGCCAGGGATTGAGCATAGCCGCCTGTCGACAGTCGAACGCGTTGACTTTCGCTCTGTATTTGAGTTTGCCCGCGAGGGAGACGCTATTGCCGCTGCGATACGGGACCGATGCCTGCATGTCTGGGCCGTGGGGACCGTCGGGCTCATCCATATGTACGGCCCGGAACGGGTCATTATTGGAGGAGGCGTCATGCGAAGTGCTGATGTCATCATTCCCTATATTCAGGAGTACGTGCGGAAATTTTCATGGACGCCCAGCGGCACGGTTCTGATCGTGCCCGCTTCGTTAGGAAATGATGCTGGTCTGCTGGGTGCTATCCCTCTGCTGGATGGCCTGCACTGAAGCGAACGGTCTAGGATCGGGCCAGCTATATCGGACGGGGGAAACTGGATTCGTCATACTTCTTGAAGTAGTGTCGCGCTCCACCATCTGCAACAACATAAGCTTTCACCGCGGGATCCGTGCCCGATATCTTGGCGAGGTAGTCGGAGTACTGCTGCCGCCAACTGTGATATCTGCAGTCGAAGACATCGCTGCCTGGCGTCCCTTCCAGAAAGCGGTGATAGGGCGTGAATGCGGAGATGCAGATATCCAGAACGCGTTCGTAATCCTGCGTTGCAGATGCTCTTATGTGTAAGTCCATCCATTGTTTCTCTGGCTTTCACACATCAACCGGCCGCTCGACTCGGACAAATGCTTTGATGGTCGCTAGCGGAGTCTTTGTTTCTCCCAGCGGAGAGATGCGGTACTTTCCTACCGCTGCCGGAACGATGAAGGTCTCCGCGTAGTGCACCGTGAAAGGTTCGAATGCTTCCGTGGGACTTTCGACGACAATCTGCTCTCCCTCGACCAGGTTCAATACATTCAAAGTGCCTTGCGTGTCATGCTCGACCGGCCCAGTGAACCAGTGCCGTCTGGTCTCGATAAATTCTGATTTGTATAACCCCGTCGACTCTTCGCGCCAACCCGGCCCACTGGCAACGGGATGTACGAGGTCGATCAAGTTCTCCCGCACCCAGTCCGTCGTCCGGTTCCACTGAATATTTTCCAGTCCATAATCGAGATGGATGGGACGTGGTTTGCCGTCGAGGTCCAGGCGATCCCAATCCCAAAGCTTGAAGGTAAAAATATACGGGGTTGCGCTGATTTCCAAAACAAGCCCGTTGCGCCCCGAACAATGAATGGTGCCGGCTGGAATGGAAAGATGAGAATGTTTCTTTACCGGCCAGGCATTGACATATTTCTCTGCCGGAAACGGCCGTTCACCAGCTTGCGCCGATCGCAAATCTTGCTCCATTCGATTGCGATCCACATTCTCTTTCAGTCCCAGATACACCACCGCATCGGGCTCTGCGTCCAGCATGTAATAGCTTTCATCCTGCGTGTACGGCATACCGAATTTTTCCTGGATAAAAGATTTCAGCGGATGGACCTGCAGCGAGAGATTGCCTCCGCCCACAGTATCGAGAAAATCAAATCGAATGGGAAATTCGGCGCCAAATCGTTTCAAAATATCGGCGCCCAGCAGCTTTTCAGGATGCTGATGCACCAGAGTGATGGCCGGCACTTCGATCGTTCGTGATCCAAACCCAAGTCTTAGGCTGTTCTCTTCCGGAACGCAATCGAAGCACCAGGCAAAGTTCGGCGGCTCTTTGGGTAGATCGAAGTGGGTGCGCATCCATTCTCCGCCCCACGGTCCAGGGTCGAAGAATGGCACAACCCGAAATGGCCGCTCGCATGTTTTTTTCAGGCCAAGACGATACAAATCTCCGGCGACCATCAGCGGAGTTTCTGGCAGATTCGTGTCGAGAAAAATATCGATCTTCTCAAAAACGTCCAGTCGGATCGCATCGGTAACGCGCCAGTCAATGAAAAAGGCCCGCTTATACAATTCGCGCGCCGATGCCTGCGAATTGTCCGTGCCGAGATTGCCAATTTGGTGCGTTCTTTGCCGCTTCTGAATTTCCCACCGCGCTAGGTCCGCGTAGATCAAAATGTCCCATTCCTGAGCGATCTCAGCAGTTCCTGTCCCAAGAACGACCATCAAACCGCTTTCATGGGAACGCACCCGCGAGCGCGCCGATTGAAGACGCTGACGCGAGAAAAAATCTAAGATAGTCCAGCGCTGCATTCTAGCGAATACCGGGTCATTTCCCAGGATGGGCGCAAACTGTGCTTCCAGCTCTTTTGCGTCCTTCAAAACATCCGCCGCCAAAATGCACGCATCCGGGCGCAAGCGAGCCAGCAACTCGCGTCGAATCTCTTCAAGGTCAACACCCGGGTAACATTCCAGCGCCAGGACACATCGGGAGCGCCCGGCAATGGACGGCTGAAGTGCAGCGGCAATCTGTTCCCAGCCAGCAACGCAATCCTCGTCCGACTGCGTCACCTGGACGACGGGCAATTTATCGTAAATGTTTTCCATCGTTACTCGATCTATCTCGGCAGTTCGTTTGCAATTTGATCCTGAAGCCTCGAGGAGTGTAGCGGCTCATGGCTGCAATATACGGCGGACAATGCGCGACCATCTTCCTCGGTAAAAGGGAAGGTTCGTTCGTTATTGTATCGACAACGCTGCGAACGTCGCGAAAACTCACCGACCTCCTATATGCGTCCCTCCCATTGAAATGGATTCCAAGGAGAACGCTCGAACGACGGCCGCAACGCATTGTTCAACATCGTCTGGCGAGCCTGAACTAACTGGTCGTGGCGCGAGGATTCCAGTTTTCCGTAGAACAGTGGTAACGTAGGAGGCGTTTCCTACCCACGAGTCACTATGCGCCGACTACTCTATCGATGTCTTCCGATTGTTGCACTTCTCTTTTTACTTCAGCGTGCGAATGCCCAACCCAATGCCTCTGCTCCGGCGAATTCGGCCACTCCAACGCCTCCAGGTATCCTAACGACTCAGCCAGATCGCTGGAGCGAGGCGCAGGCGAATGCCTGGTATGCGCAGCAGCCATGGCTCGTCGGCACCGATTACATTCCACGGGACGCCATCAACCAGTTGGAAATGTGGCAGGCGGCGACATTCAATCCAGAGGAAATCGACCAGGAGCTGGGTTGGGCCCAGGCCATCGGCATGAACACGATGCGCGTCTTCCTGCATGACCTCTTGTGGAAACAGGACCCTCAGGGCTTTCAGCAGCGCATCAACACCTTTCTCACAATTGCCGACAAGCATCATATTCGGCCCATCTTTGTGCTGTTCGATTCCTGCTGGGACCCCGACCCGAAACTCGGTCCGCAGCATCCTCCTATCCCGGGAGTGCATAATTCCGGCTGGGTACAGGGGCCCGGCATGGCCGCGTTGCGCGACCCTGCTCAGTATCCGCGTCTGGAGGTGTACGTGAAGGGCGTTGTCGGCGCCTTCGCGAATGACCCGCGAGTCCTCGCGTGGGATCTCTGGAATGAGCCGGACAATGGCGACGATACTAGCTACGGCAAGATCCATAGCGAGAAAAGTAAAAGTGAATTGGTGGCAGAACTGTTGCCGCAGGTTTTCTCCTGGGCAAGGTCGCAGCATCCTGTGCAGCCTTTGACCAGCGGCGTCTTCTATGGCGACTGGAATGATTTTTCACAGCTGAAGCCTGTGCAGAAAATTCAAATCGGAGAGTCGGACGTACTATCGTTCCACAGCTATGGTTGGCCCGAGGTTTTTGAACAGCACGTCATCGAGCTGCAGACCTATCATCGTCCCATTATCTGCACGGAATACATGGCGCGCGGCGTCGGCAGCACCTTTGATACCATCCTCCCCATCGCGATGAAATATCGTGTGGCGGCCATCAATTGGGGCTTGGTCAATGGCAAGACGCAGACCAATCTGCCGTGGGATTCGTGGCAGCGGCCGTATGTGCTGGAAAAGCCGCCTGTCTGGTTCCACGATGTTTTTTATCCGGACGGCAAGCCCTATCGCCAGCATGAAGTCGATTTGATCCGCCAGTTGACCAGTACGATGAATCAGTCACACTGATATCGGAGTTGAAATCGCGACGGATACACACAACGGATGCTATAACCGAAACGTATGGTGCGCCTGCAACGACTATCTGCCGTTCTCCGATCGGCTTGTCCCGCCGCGGATGCGATGCTGATCGCGCATCCCTGCGATGTTCGTTATCTGACGGGATTCACCGGTTCAAACGCGGCCCTAATCCTACCTAACAGTTCCGAGCTGCGCAAAGGCGCGCGCGCTCCACGTTCGGTTAAGCCCGTGCTCTTCACCGACGGTCGTTACATTCAGCAAGCGAAGCAGGAAACGAAACATGCCGGTGTGATAATCGCGCAGGGTCCTGTCCTGCGGGAGGCTTGCGCGTGGATGGTGATCCACGGCATGCGCCGGTGCGCCTTCGATGGTGAGCACACCACTGTTGCGACGCTGGATATGCTTCGTCGATGGATTCCCGGCAAACAGCGGCGCAGTTTTTTTCAGGCGGTTCCTGCTCTGGTAGCGGGGCTCCGTGAACGCAAGGATGCCGAAGAAATCACGCGGCTTCGGGCCGCAGCTCAATTGGGCTGCGCTCTGTTCGAGGATCTGCTGACACGGATCGAGTCGGGAAAACGGGAAGTTGAAGTTGCCGCGCATCTTGAATTCGCTGCGCGCACAGCTGGCGCCGAAGGTATGTCCTTCGAGACAATAGTGGCCAGCGGCGCGCGTTCTGCGTTGCCACACGGACACGCCACCGGGCAGCGCCTTCCCCGGCGCGGATTTGTGGTGCTCGATTTCGGGGTGATGTTCCAGGGTTATTGCTCGGACATGACGCGCACGGTGCATCTTGGCCGCGCTACAATGGCGGAGCGCGATGCATATTTTGCAGTTCTTGAAGCACAGATGGCTGCCATTGCAGCCGTCAAGCCTGGGGTATCCTGTGGCGAGGTGGACGAAGCCGCTCGGGGCGTATTGCGGCGCGCGAAATTGGCCGATTTCTTTACCCACTCGACCGGCCACGGTGTAGGCTTGGAGATTCATGAAGGACCGCGCATCGCCGCCCGGCAGCTTCAGCAGTTGGAGCCCGGGATGGTGATTACAATTGAGCCTGGCGTATATTTGCCGGGTCGCTTTGGTGTGCGTATTGAGGATATGGTGCTGGTAACACGCAGCGAACCGGAAATACTAACTCCGGCGACAAAAGCCTGGATTGAGCTTTAGTCGCCAGCCCCCGCAAGTCACTGGAGTTGCACCGCTCTATTGCTATTTCTGGGTTCCCTGCGCGACCATCGCCTGCCGATGCCACTATACTTGCAAGGACGGAACAGATTCGCTCGAGTGCCTGTAAGGAGTACGTCGAAATTATGAATGCCGGACAATTGCAATCCCTGAAAGACCTCATCGAATTCCTCAAGCAGCAGGAAGTGGGCGAATTTGAACTGGAACAGGAGGGGCTGAAGGTTCACCTCAGCTTCGCCGGGCAAGGTAGTTCAGCGAGCCGCGTGGATCGTGAGCAGTTGAGTCATTTGCTCCGCCCATCCCAGGGCCCAACTTTCACGGCAGGAACGGTCGCTCCCCCGGCCCATCTTTCCCATCTCAGCGCTGGTGCATCCACGGCGCCGGAATTGGCCGCAACAGGTGAAGAACCCGGCCTGCATATTATCAAATCTCCTATTGTCGGAACATTCTACGAGGCATCTGCCCCCGGCGCGGAGCCATACGTTAAGGTGGGAGATCAAGTTGAATCGGGCCAGGTCGTCTGCATCGTCGAGGCGATGAAACTAATGAATGAAATTGAGAGTGACATGGCTGGGGAAGTGGTTAAGCGCATGGCAGCAAGCGGGCAACCCGTCGAATATGGGCAGCCACTGTTCGCCATTCGTCCACGGTAGTAGCGCGAACATGGTGAACCGGCTGACTAGCAATTCCCTGGCGGGTTCGTCACTTTCATTGAGTTGAGGTATATGTTCCGAAAAGTTCTCATCGCCAACCGCGGCGAAATCGCTCTGCGTATCATCAGCGCCTGCAAGGAGATGGGCATTCGTACGGTCGCCATTTACAGCGAGGCGGACCGAAACTCTCTCCACGTCCGCTTCGCGGACGAAGCGATCTGTATCGGGCCGCCACGTTCCGCCGACAGTTATCTGAATGTTCCGGCCGTCATCAGCGCGGCGGAGATTGCCGACGTCGACGCTATCCATCCCGGCTATGGCTTGTTGAGTGAAAATGCGAATTTCGCCGAGGTGTGCCGCGCTTCCAATATCAAATTCATCGGACCGCCGCCGGAAGTGACACGGCTGATGGGCGAAAAAGAAAAAGCCCGCATGTCGATGAAAAAAGCGAAGGTCCCGATCCTCCCCGGTTCCGAAGGAGTTATCCAGAGTGAAGACGAGGCGCTAGATTGGGCGCGGCAGATTGGCTACCCGGTCATCCTCAAGGCCTCCGCCGGCGGCGGCGGACGCGGGATGCGCGTTGTTCGCAGCGCGGACGAGTTGCCGAATTTCTTCCGAGCGGCGCGCACGGAGGCGCAAAATGCCTTCGGCAATGGCGACCTGTACATGGAAAAATTCATCGAGAGACCGCGCCACATTGAATTCCAGATCCTGGCCGACGAGCACGGCAATGTGATGTCGCTGGGCGAACGGGAATGCTCCATTCAGCGGCGGCATCAGAAGTTGATCGAGGAAGCGCCTTCTCTCCAGGTAACACACAGGATGCGCGAGGAGATCGGTGCAACGCTGAAGAAGTGCCTGGAAACCATCGGTTACGTGAATGCCGGCACTGTGGAATTTCTGATGGATGAAGACGGCAAACTGTACTTCATTGAAATGAATACACGAATCCAGGTGGAGCATCCTGTAACCGAGATGGTAACGGGCGTGGATCTGGTGAAGGCGCAGTTTCGCGTCGCAGCCGGGGAAAAATTGAGCGAGATCATCACGAAACCCGTGGAGATACGCGGTCATGCCATTGAGTGCCGCATCAATGCGGAGCACCCGGAAAAGTTCACTCCCTCGGCAGGCAAAATCACTGCGTACAATCTACCCGGCGGCAATGGCGTCCGCGTCGACACCGCCCAATATGCCGAAGGGGTCGTGCCGCCATATTACGATTCACTCATCGCCAAGCTGATCGTGCGTGGCGAGGACCGTACCGAAGCGATTGCGCGAATGGAACGGGCGCTGAGCATGTTTGTAGTGGAGGGCATCTACACCACGATTCCGCTGCATCAGCGAATCTTCGCGGATGAGGACTTTCGAGTGGGCGCGTTCGACACGAAATTTATGGAGCGTTTTTTCGAACGTGAAAAGCTGCGCAGGGAAGTTGTCCAGTAGTCGATATGCTCGCTCGTCTGTACGCCATCCTGGACACCGATCTGCTGTCCGCTCGCTCGCTTGCTATCGCTTCCATTGCTGCCGGCCTTCGGACGGCCGGAGTGAAGCTGGTTCAATACCGCAACAAGCAAGGCAACGCGCGAGAGATGTTGCGTGACGCCTCTCTGCTACGCGAGATATTTCCGGCGAGCGAAGATCTTAGGCTCCTATTCAACGATCGTCCCGATCTTGCCCTGCTGGCCGGCTTCGATGGCGTGCATGTTGGGCAGGGCGATGTGTCCGCAGATGATGCACGCAGCATCGTAGGGAGCGGCAGATGGGTTGGCGTCTCGACGAATTCGGCCGACCAGGTGATGGAAGCCGACCAGACAAGCTGCGACTACATCGCCTATGGGCCGATCTTCCCAACTGCATCGAAAATCAATCCCGATCCAACGGTAGGCCTCGCGGGATTGGGGGCAGCACGCGCCTTAACCGCGAAACCGCTGGTTGCGATTGGAGGCATTACACGCAAGAATTGCCGCAGCGTGCTCGATGCTGGAGCGGACTCTGTCGCTGTGATTTCCGACCTGCTGCCGGCCAACAGCGATCCGAACACGGCTCAGGCCGCCACCCGCCAGATCGCCGAAGAATTCTTCTCCCTGCTGCGCTAAGATCGCTCGCTATTGGGAAATCGCTGCTTACGATACTATCGAGCTACATAAGCCTTGCTGCGAAGCGCGCTCATCTGTAGTCAGGTTCACGCACACGACACTGGGAGAATCCTTGTCCATGGCAAAACTTGGGGCCATCAAGCCTATGTCCGCGCTGCTTTCGGAAGCGCACACGGAAGGCGAACACGAACTCAAGCGAGCACTTGGCCCAGTCAACCTCATCACGCTGGGCATTGGCGCGGTCATCGGCGCCGGCATCTTCGTACTCACCGGACAAGCGGCTGCGATTCACGCCGGGCCGGCCGTCACACTCAGCTTCATCGTGGCTGGCATTACCTGTGCATTCGCCGGCCTTTGCTACGCGGAATTCGCCGCGTTGATACCGATCGCCGGCTCCGCCTACACCTACGGGTATGCGACATTGGGCGAATTCGTTGCGTGGATGATCGGCTGGGACCTGGTACTGGAATACGCGTTTGGCGCGGCGACCGTTGCATCCGGCTGGAGTGGATATCTGGTCAGCTTGCTGCAGGACTTCCATATCTATGTCCCACCGCAACTCACCACCACCCGCGGCGATGTGCTGTATTTTTACCAGGCCCACTGGCTGCCGATGGCTTCCCTGCCCATGGGCATCAATACAGCAGGCATGCGGCACGTCACCGGAGTATTCAATCTGGTTGCCTTCGTGGCCATTCTGGCTGTCACCCTCGTCCTGGTGGTGGGTATCGAGGAATCCGCCAATCTCAATACGGCCATGGTCCTGATCAAGTTGTCCGCAGTCGGCGTCTTCCTGGTCATCGGGGTCGCATTCCTGCTGCATCATCCAGTTCTGGCCAAGATCAACTGGCACCCCTATATTCCGCCATCGGAGGGGCCCGGGCGCTTTGGACTGGGAGGCATCACCGCTGGCGCTGCTTCGATTTTCTTCGCCTACATCGGCTTCGATGCCGTCTCGACCGCGGCGCAGGAGGCAAAAAATCCGCAGCGCGATATGCCGATCGGAATCCTCGGGACGCTGGTGATTTGCACGATCCTCTATATTCTCGTCTCCGCAGTGATGACGGGAATGGTCAGCTATAAAACGCTGAACGTGGCCGACCCCATGGCGGTTGCCATCGATGTAACAGGCGTCGCGTGGGGCAGCCTTCTGGTCAAGGTGGGCGCCGTTTTTGGGCTGGCCACGGTTATGTTGGTTATGCTGCTGGCACAGAGCAGGATCTTCTTCTCCATGTCGCGCGATGGATTGCTGTGGAAGTGGGCCGGCAAAATTCATCCTCGCTTTCGCACGCCGTATCTTTCGAACATTGTGGTGGGCGTGATCGTGGCGTTTCTGCCTGCCCTGCTGCCCATCGACAGGCTGGCGGAATTGGTGAATATGGGTACATTGCTGGCTTTCGCGATCGTCTGCGCCGGAGTATGGATTCTGCGGCGAAGAATGCCCAATCTGGCGCGGCCCTTCAAAACACCGTGGGTGCCGCTGGTGCCGATTTGTGGCATCGTGACCGCGCTCTACTTGATCTGGACGCTTCCCGCCCTGACGAAAGAAGTGGTCGTTGCATGGCTGGTGGTCGGTCTGCTGATCTACTTCACATACAGTGTGAAGCACAGCAAGGTGCAAAGGGCGCTAGGCACGGAACGTAAGTAGGTTGACGGCACGGCGTTTTCTGAGGCGCTTCCAGTGACAGCCCGCCACGTCGTTGCCTCCCAGATCGGTCTCGATAAGTCATAGGCGCCGAGGTGTCGCGGATCGCGGGCGATCTCAAGCAGCCTCTCAGCGCTGGAATGAAAGAGCAGGGTGTAGATGGGCCGCTTGTTCGTATCCGTCAGAGCAACTTCACCTGATTTTTGGCCGAGTCGCTGTGATCGACTGTTTGCATGAGCGAAGGAGCAGGCTCACTCGTGAGTCAGAACGAATTCTCCAGGGAGATCCAGCCATCGCAGTTTCCTGCGCTTAGAATTATTCCCACAGAACCGAACGGCGGTGCGAAATGGACAAACGAGAATTTCTCAAGGGCTCAGCCGCGACGGCTGCAGCGATGATGGCGACAACTTTCCCCGAATGCGCTGCATTCGCGGATGAAACGATTCCGAGAACCAATTGGTCGGGCAACTATCACTACTCGACCAATAAAGTCTTCCAGCCGGCATCGATTTCTGAAGTGCAGGATGCCGTCCGCAGTGTCGCACGGGTCCGCGCACTCGGCACCCGCCACTCGTTCAACGGAATCGCCGATTCACGCATCGCACAAATCTCCACGCTCAAGCTGACGGACGTGACCCTCGACCCCAAAGCACGCACTGCAACGGTAGGCGCAGGCATCCGCTACGGCGACCTTGCGCTCATCCTCGACGCGAAGGGTTTTGCCCTGCATAACATGGCCTCTCTGCCGCACATCTCCGTGGGCGGAGCGTGCGCCACCGCAACCCACGGCTCGGGAATGCGCAACGGCAATCTCGCCACAGCGGTGACTGCGATCCAATTCGTCGCTGCAGACGGAACCGTCCGCACCCTTTCCCGCGACAAGGATGGCGACCGCTTCGCTGGAGCGGTGGTTGGTCTCGGAGCACTCGGTGTGGTCACCCATGTGACCCTTGCCGTCCAGCCGCGCTACGATATGACCCAGATCGTCTACCAGAATCTTCCCTTCAGCGAACTCGAGCACCACCTGGCCGACATCATGGGAGCCGGCTATAGCGTTTCCATCTTTACGGACTGGCAGAACGGTCGTGCCGGCGAGGTCTGGATCAAGCGCCGCGTCGATCAGGGCGGCGCCTCTACCCCTCCCGCCCGCTTCTACAACGCAACCCTCGCAACGGAAAAGCTCCATCCCATTCCCGGCCACTCCGCCGAAGCCTGTACCGACCAGCTGAACATTGTGGGGCCCTGGTACGAGCGGCTTCCGCACTTCAAGATGAACTTCACGCCTTCGAGCGGACAGGAACTGCAAACCGAGTTTTTCGTTCCCTTCGATCGCGGATATGAAGCCATCCGCGCTGTCGAAACCCTCCGCGACAGCATCACCCCTCACCTCTACATCACGGAACTCCGCGCCATCGCCGCCGACGACCTGTGGATGAGCATGGCGTACCGACGCCCCTCCCTGGCGGTCCACTTCACCTGGAAGCTCGAATCCGACGCAGTGATGCACGTGCTTCCGCAGATTGAGGCCAAGCTCGCCCCCTACGGCGCCCGCCCCCACTGGGCGAAGGTCTTTACCATGGATACCCGTGAGATCGCGCCGCTTTACCCGCGCATCCAGGACTTCCGGGCCCTGACCCAGGAATTCGACTCCAAGGGGAAATTCCGCAACAGGTACATCCGCGACCATGTCGAGACAGACTGACACGGCGACGGTTCCGGAGAGCCCGTCGGGATGTTCCTCAGCGCTATCGCTTAGAGCCGAAGGCCGCTTTCAGCGGGTCTGCCCAGCGAATGGATCTATCTGAAACAGCGATACTTACGCATATAAATTCTGCGGGGCCTTCGGCATATTCCCGAACGTCGATAGTTTTTGATGAAATATGACAATCATTCACTCATATTATCTTCCCTTTTGTGCTATAGTATTTTCAGGCGAACCGGCTGGACTGGCGCAACTCGTCCGCCGTGTCCCCACCTATTTCATCTACATTCAAACCAACCAGGAGGAGAATTTCATGGCCATCACACGTTGGACACCGTTTCAAGAGATGTATGCTCTGCAAAACAGCCTGAATTCGCTGCTACGGGAGGCGAATCGCGGGGACGATGAGTCCCTTTCGTCGAGTGCATTTGTTCCGCCCGTCGACATCTATGAAGATGCGAACCATATTGTGTTGAAGCTGGAGGTTCCCGGCATGAAGCTGGAGGACTTCGACATTCAATTGGAGAACAACGCGCTGACGGTTCGCGGCGAGCGCCGCTTTGAAAAGGAAACCAAGGAAGAAAACTATCATCGCGTGGAGCGCCGCTATGGCAGTTTTGCCCGCGTGTTTACTCTGCCGAATACGCTGGACCAGGAGAGCGTGAAGGCGCATTACGACGCCGGCGTTTTGACGGTCGAGCTGGGCAAACGTGCGGAAGCGAAGCCGAAACAGATCAAGGTCTCGGTGAGCGGAGCAGCGACCGGAGGCGGGCCGAAAACTGTGGAGTCGAAATCGACCGAATCGAAACCCGCTGCATAAAGGCGTTGTCGCAGGATTTGCAGGGGCATTCAGAGAGGGCAGGTTTTTCGCGCGAAGGCGCGACTCCTGCCCTGTTTTCTCCATCCATATAGATAATTGGTTCAGAAAGTTCACACGAAAGCAGGACATTGACCATGGCCATTCGCTGGGACAAACTTACCGTGAAGGCGCAGGACGCCGTACAGACGGCCACCACTTTGGCCAGTGACAACGGCAATCCGGAGTTGCAGCCGACGCATTTGCTGCTGGCGTTGTTGCAGGACAAGGAGGGAATTGTTGCGCCCGTGCTGCAAAAAGCGGGTGCAAATCCCGACGCGTTGCGCGCGCGGCTGGAGCAGGCGCTGCAAACATTTCCGAAAATTTCGGGCGACTCGAATCAGGCGCAGCCCTCGAAGAGTTTTCTGAAAGTGGTGGAGCAGGCGTTTCAGGAAGCCGCTAACTTCAAAGATGAATATGTTTCGACGGAGCATCTGCTGCTGGCGATTGCGCAGCAGAAGAATGATCCGGCGCAGATGGCGCTGGCGGCAGAAGGCGCCAGCCACGACGCGATTCTGCGCGCGCTGACGACAGTGCGAGGCACGCAGCGCGTGACGGACCAAAATCCCGAAGCGAAGTTTCAGGCGCTGGAGCGGTATGCTCGCGACCTGACAGAGCTGGCGCGGCGGGGCAAGCTGGACCCGGTGATTGGGCGGGATGAAGAAATTCGTCGCGTGGTGCAGGTGCTGTCGCGGCGGACAAAAAACAATCCCGTATTGATTGGCGAGCCGGGCGTGGGAAAAACAGCCATTGTGGAAGGACTGGCGCGGCGCATCGTTTCCGGCGATGTGCCGGAGGTGCTCCGCGACAAGCGGGTCATCTCGCTGGACCTGGGAGCGATGCTGGCGGGGGCGAAATATCGCGGGGAATTTGAAGATCGCCTGAAGGCGGTATTGAAGGACATTGAGGATGCGCAGGGCGGCATCATTTTGTTCATCGACGAGCTGCATACGCTGGTGGGCGCGGGCGCGGCGGAAGGCGCGATCGATGCCAGCAACATGCTGAAGCCGGCGTTGGCGCGCGGCGAGCTGCGGGCGATTGGCGCGACCACGCTGAATGAATATCGCAAATACATCGAGAAGGATGCGGCGCTGGAGCGACGCTTCCAGATTGTCTATGTGGGAGAGCCAAGTGTCGAGGACACGATTGCGATTCTGCGCGGGCTGAAGGACCGCTACGAGGCGCACCATAATGTGCGCATCAAGGACTCGGCGATTGTGGCGGCGGCGACGCTGTCGCACCGGTATATTTCGGACCGCTTTCTGCCGGACAAGGCAATCGATCTGGTGGATGAGGCGGCGGCTTCGCTGGCGATTCAGATCGGCTCGGTGCCGACGGAGATCGATCAGATGGAACGACGGGCGACTTCGCTTGAAATTGAGCGGACGGCGCTGAAGCGGGAGAAGGATGAAAACTCCAAAGAGCGGCTGAAAGAAGTGACGAAGGAGTTGGCTACGCTGCATGAAGAGATTGCGGTGTTGCGCGCGCACTGGCAAAAAGAGCGGGCGGACATTGCGCGGCTGGCGGAACTGAAGAAGCAGGTAGAGGCGTTGCGCCAGGATGCGGAGGAGCAGACGCGGCGGGGAAATTTCGAACGGGTGGCGCAGATCCAATATGGCGAGTTGCCCAAGCTGGAAGCGGAACTGAAGCGGTTGAACGCCGCGCAGGAGGGCGCTGCGGGCGGCCCGCGCATGTTGAAAGAGGAAGTGGATGAGGAAGACATTGCGCGGATTGTGAGCAAGTGGACCGGGATTCCGATTTCAAAAATGCTGGAAGGCGAAGTACAGAAGCTGGTGCAGATGGAAGACCGCTTGCGCGAGCGCGTTGTCGGCCAGGATGAAGCGTTGCGCGTGGTGGCGAATGCGATTCGCCGGTCGCGTGCTGGATTGAGCGATCCCAAGCGGCCGATTGGCTCGTTCATTTTTCTGGGACCGACGGGAGTGGGAAAAACGGAAACGGCGCGTGCGCTGGCGGAATTTCTGTTTGACGATGAGCAGGCGATGACGCGCATCGACATGTCGGAGTACATGGAGAAGCACGCGGTTTCACGCTTGATTGGCGCGCCTCCCGGCTACGTCGGCTACGACGAGGGCGGGCAGTTGACGGAGGCGGTGCGGCGGCGTCCGTACTCGGTGGTGCTGTTTGACGAGATCGAGAAGGCGCATCCGGATGTGTTCAATGTGCTGCTGCAGGTGCTGGATGACGGGCGTTTGACGGACTCACGCGGCAGGACTGTGGACTTCAAGAACACGGTGCTGATCATGACCTCCAACCTGGGCGCGCAGTTCTTGAACAATGAAGCGCTTGAGAATGAATCGTCGTTCGACGCGGCGCGGGAGCAGGTGTTGCAGATCCTGCGGCAAAGTTTTCGGCCGGAGTTTTTGAATCGCGTCGACGATATTGTGATCTTCCGTCCGCTGGGCGAGGAGCAGCTGGAACACATTCTGACGCTGCGGATTGCGGACCTGAATCGTATGCTGGCGGATCGTCGAATCACGGTGGAGATGACGGAGCAGGCGAAGCGCCAGTTATTCTTGTCGGGTTATGACCGGGCCTATGGCGCCCGCCCGCTGAAGCGCGCGATTCAGCGGCTGATCCAGGACCCGCTGGCCATCAAGATTCTGGATGGCGAAGTGGTGCATGGCGACCATGTGTTGCTCGACGCCGATCCGCTGCACAACCAGCTGGAGATCAAAGTGCTGGCCCGCACCGAAGTGAATCTGGGATGAGGCGCAGTCCCAGGTCTCAGAGACGAGACCTGGGTACACGGCGTTAGCTGACGGTGGGAAGACCGGCCAGGGCCATAGCAATTTCTTCGGCGGGATACTCGTAGTTCTCGAGTTTTCCGGCCTGGTAATCGATGTACGATTGCATGTCGAAATGGCCGTGCCCGGAGAGGCTGAACAGAATCGTGCGCGGCTTGCCTTCTTCTTTGGCGCGGAGGGCTTCGCGGACAGCTCCAGCGACGGCGTGGTTGGCCTCCGGCGCGGGGATGATTCCCTCACTGCGGGCGAATTGGATGCCGGCGGCGAAGGCATCGAGCTGATGGACGGTAATGGCCTCCATCAGTCCCAGATCCATGACGTGCGATACCAGCGGCGCCATGCCGTGATAGCGTAGGCCACCGGCATGAATTCCCGGAGGAACGAAGGTGCTGCCAAGGGTGTGCATCTTGACCAGCGGCGTGAGATGTCCGGTGTCGCCAAAGTCATAGGTAAATCTGCCCTTGGTGAGGCTGGGGCAAGCGGCGGGTTCGACGGCAACCACGCGGGCGTGGCACTGGCCCTTGATCTTGCGGCCCACGTAGGGCATGGCCAGGCCGGCAAAGTTGGAGCCGCCGCCGGTGCAGCCAAGGACCACGTCGGGTTCGTCGCCCGCCATGGCCATCTGCTCCATCGCCTCCAACCCAATCACGGTCTGGTGCAGCAGGACATGATTCAACACGCTGCCCAACGCGTACTTGGTGTGGGGATCTTTTGCGGCCATCTCGACGGCCTCTGAAATGGCGATGCCGAGGGAGCCGTTCGAGTGCGGATGTTCGGCAAGAATGGCGCGGCCTGTCTCGGTCTCGCGACTGGGGCTGGCGGTGATCGAGGCCCCAAAGGCCTCCATGAGCGCGCGGCGGTAGGGTTTCTGATCGTAGCTCACGCGGACCATGTAAACCTTGCATTCCAGGCCGAAGAAGGCGCTGGCCATGGCCAGCGCGCTGCCCCACTGGCCCGCGCCGGTTTCCGTTGTCAGCCGCTTTGTACCTTCCTGCTTGTTGTAGAACGCCTGCGGGACGGCGGTGTTCGACTTATGCGAGCCGGCCGGGCCGACGCCTTCATACTTGTAGTACATGTGCGCCGGGGTATCCAGGGCCTTTTCCAGACGGCGCGCTCGAAACAGTGGCGACGGACGCCACTGCGCGTAGACCTGGCGCACCTCGCCGGGGATCTCGATGTCGCGCTCGGTGCTGACTTCCTGAAGGATCAAGCTCATCGGAAACAGAGGAGCCAAGTCGTCGGGGCCTATGGGCTTCATGGTTCCGGGGTGCAGGACGGGCGCCATGGGCCTGGGAAGGTCGGCAAGAATGTTATACCAGGCCCGAGGAATGCGGTCCTGCGGAAGAGTGTACTGAATGGTGTCCATGGGCAACATTCTACAGGCATGGTGGAGATGACGGAGGGCGCGCGGCACCAGCGATTCTTAAACGGCCACGATCGGGCCTATGGCGCCCGTCCATGAAAGCGGGCGATTCAGCGACTGATCCAGGACCCGCTGGCCATCAAGATTCTGGATGGCGAGGTGGTACATGGCGACCATGTGTTGCTCGACGCCGATCCGCTGCATAACCGGCTGGAGATTCAAGTGAAGGAACGGACGGAAGTGAACCTGGGGTGAGGCGACGTAACAAGGGGTTTAGTTGCTCACGCCCTTGAGGACCCCGATGGATGTTCCCGAAGAGACGTAGACGAGGTTCGTTGCGTCATCCACAGCTATGCCATAGGAGTCCGGTGAAACGTTAAGGGTGTTCGAAACGGTATTGGATGAGCCGTTAATGGCGGAAACCGTGTTGTCCGAGCTATTGACGACGTAAATCACATTCGTAGTCTGGTTGACAGCGATATCGGAGGGGTAATTTCCAACGGCGATTGCGGCCACCAGCTTATTTGTGGCTCCATTGAAAACAGAAACCGTGTTGAGGTGGTCCGCAACACAGACCATATTTGTAGCCGCATCCACATCCAGCGCAACGGGCATTAAGGGAGCACCCACGGAGTTGAGTCCGATTCCGATAGTTTGGGTGACAGCGTTGCTGGAGCCGTCGATTACAGAAAGAGTGTTGGCGCTGCTGCTCACAACATAAACCAGGTTAGTTGCCGGATTCACTTTGATGGCGGTGGGGCTCGCGGTCAGTGCAATAGTGGCCGTCACTGAGTTGGAAGCTCCGTTGACCACGGAGATTGAACTGTCTCCAGAGTTGGCAACGTACACCAGATTCGTCGTTGGATTCACGCTGACGCTGACTGGATCCTGCCCAACCGCAATGGCAGCAACCACGGTATTCGATGAGGCATTGACCACCGAGACCGTATTGCTTTGACTGTTGGCGACATAAAACAATCCGGTCGCAGCATTGGAATCGACACTGATGGGGAGACTTCCGACCGCAACCGTGGATGTCACAGTATTGCTCGATCCATTGACAAAGGACACAGAATTACTTCCCTGATTGACGACGCCGATGAGATTCGATGCAGAATCGACAGCGATTGGCAGAGCGAATTTTCCGGCTGCCTGGATGGTAGCTGCATAGCTGGATGCGGCGGTACTGGCGCCCGATCCTAGCCCATTTTGTCCGCCGCCGCCGACGCCGCAGCCCAAAGCAAATCCAAGGAAGAGGACTGGAGCAAACTTGAGGAAGGAAAGAGCAGCAGTGTTCATGAAAATCTCCACAATTGATAGCGGCATCTGAAAAAGGCGGCAATTCACTGGATCGCCGTCACGCTTGGCGGGGGATGGACACTTGCGGTCCATGTCGACCGAAATGCGAAATGGTGGTGCAGAATTCGCGCTTCTCGACAGATACGCCAATCATTGGGTAAAGTGTATCGCACAAGCGAGCACATTTTGCAGCGCGGTGTGACCGTCAGCAATTTGCCGGATGTGCATCGCAGCTGACATGCGTGTACGTCTTTGATGTAGACGCCAATCAATCGACAGTTCGTGCTGGCGATCGCGGAGCTGAACCGCACGCTGGCCGACCGGCGAATCACGGTGGAGATGGCGGAGCAGGCGAAGCGCCAGTTATTCTTGTCCGGCTATGACCGCGCCTATGGCGCTCGTCCGTTGAAGCGGGCGATTCAGCGGCTGATCCAGGACCCGCTGGCCATCAGGATTCTGGATGGCGAGGTGGTGCATGGCGACCATGTGCTGCTCGACGCCGATCCGCTGCACAACCGGCTGGAGATTCAAGTGAAGGAACGGACGGAAGTGAACCTGGGGTGAGCGAAGAATTCCAGGTCTCAGAGTGGATTGTCGGTTAAATGCAGCAGGTGTTAAAAAGGGGAATTATATACTTTACTCCCTGCTGGAACTTGCCAACTGTTTGTACGTGATCCGGGTTCCTATCGACTTCCCCAGCAGAGAATCGATCCGGTCGAGCGTATGAATCTTCACGTTCCCCTCGT
>JAKAAZ010000280.1 GCA_021802085.1 Acidobacteriota bacterium | reverse complement strand
GCAGGAAAGACCTCCGGCCGCTTCGAGTTGAAGAAAGCGACCATCGAATTTCGGTTTCGGCTCTTAGAACATGAACCCAGCTTCAATCATTCCGCGGACCTGGGTGGTATTGTTACCGCTAGAGCCAAACACATCTCCTGCCGTAGTGTCCATCGCGTGGACTGCGGAAAACTCGGCGCGAGCGAAAAACGCATTGTCCTGATATGTGGGTGTCAGCGTCATCGACCATGCGTCGCTTCCCGTTCCGTACATCAGATTGACGGACCCGTCGCTGGTGCTGCCTGTGCTGGCAAGGTATTCGCCCCGCGCCGCGAGCGTAAAGTGGGGGGTAAAGGTGTAAGTCCCCAAAACCGCGCCGCCGATTGTGGACGTTGCGTGCCCCACCCCAATGTCCGTGTTCATCGGCACATGGGTGATCTGGATATACGGTTCGAGAATCCACTTCTTGGCAGTGTGGGTATAAATAACGTTGTAGATGGAACTATTGTTTTGATAGAGCGGCGTAGCGACGCTCGAATAGCCGGTCTTTCCATAATTTCCGCCGCCGACAAACTCCACGCTATTCGCAGCATTCGCCGTGTATGTGAACAGACCCGTGATCCAGTTATATCGATTGGAATAAAAGCCGTCGTTCCAGGTCAGTGAACTGCTGATCTTGCCCTTGCTGTAATTCACCTGCAGGCCGCGATTGACGGCGTTTTCCTGGTTCCACAGGAGGCCACGTTCAATGTTCATGTTTTCAAAGGTGAATGTATCCTCAGCGCCAATCAGTGTCGGCAATTTCCCGGCTAGATAGGAAAAACTACCCTTCGGGGCAAGTTTTATGTACCCCTGCGGGAGTGCGCCGAAAAAGTCCGTAACAGTATCGCGGGTGGAAAGAAACGGCGTGCCGAGAGCAGGAAGGTTATATGCGCCACCCTGCAAATAATACTGCACCAGACCACTGGTCTTTTGGACGAAGACCTGAGCGTTGCTTACATCCGCGTACTTCAAATGATCGCTCAAGCTATGGTTGTCCTGCACATACACAAAGCCACTGAGGATTCCTGTAACTTGCAATTTTCCGAAGTACCGGCCCGCATCGAAGGTTGCAGGAGAAGCAGTGCTGAGCGGACCAATCATGGCTGGCATGGCCAGGGGCGCTGCTGCCGGTGCTGCCGCCGGTGCTGCTGCCGGAGGCGGAGGTGGAGGTGGAGTCGGCGCTGGTGTAGTTTGTGCCTGGGCCCCTGCGGATAAAACGCAGCAGAGAAAAAGTCCGGTCATCCTGTGCAGTACGCTTTTGCTTGTCAATGAATCCTCCATGAAATATGTCATGCCAACTGGTTGGAATTTTTGCGTGAACACCGGCTACCATCCAGATGAGAAGTAGTAGTCTTAGGAACGCAAATTAGTCATGAGGAATTCATAAAGAAATTCCGCCAGTCGAAAGTTTCTTGGCCTCTTTGCAGGCTGCCTGGAAGTTTTCAGGAAAAAGCTTGAAATTTCAGATGAAGTTATGCAAACTTTAGGAAAGGTCTGATATAGTAAAAACTTTTTCCTCAAAAAAAACTGGTCCGAGCGGTCGAGTAGGGAGCAGGGCAACATCGCTCGCCGCGAATATCCAGGATTGGCGCACCCCCGCGCATCCAGCATTCCCTTTGGAAACTGCGACACGAATTCAACGATCAGACGAAATTGGAAAGGTGGCCTTTCATGCAAGCCAAAGGTTTTCTGGCGTGGGACTCGCAGCCTGTCCGTTGCCACTTTTTCCCGTGGGTTTCCAGAATCGTGCGCGAAAGGATGCTCTGCGATGAGCGATAAGCTGTACGAATTCATTCAACACACCACCCAGTTGAACCTGCATCGTGAGCCAGGCCAGCAAATCGCCGCTCTGATCCAGTCCACCTTTGCAATGGACGCGGTGGCCCTGTTCGACGCCGATCTGCAGACGATTTACCAGGCAGGAGACTGGTTTGCGGGCATGGAGAACGTGGTCCGCAACATCTACTTCTTTGAGAGTGTGGCGGATGACCCGGAAACCGGTCTGGTCCGCAGAGTGTTACGTATTGGAAATCTGGCGGTTGGCGCGCTTCTGATGCGCGGCGAGATCAGCCCTCACGTCAGCAGCGCGATCGCATGTCTGGTCGCGATTACCTTCGACCGCTGCCATTCCCATGCCAATGTGAGCCGTACTGAAAGCGCTCGTCAGACGGAACAAATGCGGACCACGGTTCTCGACAGCCTCGCCCACGCGTACAAAACACCGCTGACCGCAATCCGTGCAGCCAGCACGGGACTGAACGAAATGGGCAATCTCACCCCGGCACAATCCGAACTGGTCCAACTCATCGATGAGCAGTCTGGCGCGCTGAACGAACTGACTACACGTCTGCTGAAAACCGCGCGGCTCGAGACGCCCGATCTGACGCTACGGAAGGAAACGGTGGCTGTCGCGCCTCTCATCGAGGATGTAGTGGCCAGCTTCCGCGCCGAGTTGGCAAATACTCCTGTGAACATTACCGTGCCGCGTGAAGACATATCGATCTGCTGCGACCGCGATCTTCTCGCCGCTCTGCTGACGCAGTATATCGACAACGCGGGAAAGTACTCGAGCGCAGGTTCGCCAATTACGATTCAGGTCTCGGAGCGTCCAGGCGAAATGGTTTTTTCCGTCCACAACATCGGCCCTGTCATCAAGCCAGCCGATCGCGAGCGGATCTTCGATCGCTATTTTCGCTGTGCCAGCTCAGCCGGCAACACATCGGGTACTGGGATTGGCCTCTCTGTGGCGAAACGCGCCGCACAGGCGCACGGAGGCGACGTCTGGCTGACAAGCGACCTTGAAAGAGGAACCACTTTTTTTGCCTCTCTGCTGGTTGCACCGGAAGGAGTGCGTATCCATGAGTGATTCTCCAATCCGCGTGTTGCTGGTTGACGATGAAGTGGCGATCCGGCGAGCCTTGCGTACCCCGCTGAACGAACTTGGCTTCGAGACCGTGGAAGTATCGCGCGGCGAAGAGGCCCTGCTCTTGGTCCGTGCCGAGAGCTTTCATGTCGTTCTTCTGGACATTCAGATGCCTGGCATTGGCGGCATGAAGACGCTGGTTCGTCTACGCGCCATCGCGCCACGCCTGCCGATTCTGATGCTGACCGTGCAGGATTGCGAGGAGCAGAAAGTGGAAGCCCTGGAGTGCGGCGCCGACGACTACATTACCAAGCCGTTCAGTATCCGCGAATGCATCGCCCGCATCCGGTCCGCGGTGCGCCGTGCACAGACTCCGGAGCGGGCGGAAGATGCTCCCGTGCAGATCGGCAATATTCAAATACTCCCTACGCGGCGCGCCGTCAGCAAATCCGGCCGCTCCATCCATCTCACCAAGAAGGAGTATGACATCCTTCACTACCTGATGACGCACGCAGGACGGGCCGTCACCTACGGAAAGCTGCTCAGTTCAGTCTGGGGGGTGGAGTATCGGAGCGAGGTCGATTACCTGCGCACGTTTGTCCGGCAACTGCGCAAGAAAATTGAGGATGATCCATCCAATCCAAAATACCTGCTTACCGACCCTTATGTAGGCTATCGGTTTGCGGAGTTGCCATTCATCGATGAAGCTACGGTTCCTCTCGCTGCGGCTGCGGAACCTGCGTCCGGATTCAACCAGTAGCGGCAAGCTGTGTTATACGACGCGGCAATTCGATCTTCGCGCGCCGCGAACTGAGGGCAGATCCGACGCGGGGAGGTAACGAAGCGGATGCAGGAGACTTGATCTTGAGTGCCCGGTGGTCAAAATAGGGGAATTATATACTTTACTCCCTGCTGGAACTTGCCAACTGTTTGTACGTGATCCGGGTTCCTATCGACTTCCCCAGCAGAGAATCGATCCGGTCGAGCGTATGAATCTTCACGTTCCCC
>JAKAAZ010000279.1 GCA_021802085.1 Acidobacteriota bacterium | reverse complement strand
TTCAGCCCGGCATCGTCGCGAAGATGCTGGAAGTCGTCCACCCGCTCGCCGCCCACCGCGTTGAGCACCACGAAACTTTCCACCATCATGGCTTCGTCGTAGCCGCGCTCCCGCTGCTTGATCTGCACATGCTGACGCACCCTGGCCGGCACGCCCAGGGAGCGGAACGCGTGCACCACCAGCGGCGCGCCGCCCCAGGCGGTCAGGGTTTCCTGCAGCGGCTCATCGTCAATCTCAAACAACAGCGGAGATTCAGTCGGCGAAGGCTTCCGGTGCGGATTCATGTCCACATCGTAACCGCTGCGCGCACCTGAAAGGTGCAGGAAAAACGATGCCAGACACTTCTCATTCAACCCGCATCCTGCCACTCCACGCGCATTCCAGCAGATGCCACCAACTTTTGCGCAATGTTATCCACGGATCAGGGCTTCAGCGTGCTTCGCACGGGGGCGCGACTTTTATGAGCCGAATTGCCAATCGGACTTCTGCAGGCGATAGAGCACATGGCGCTGGAACGGATGCCCATCCGGAATCCTGGGATGGTCGAAGTCGTCCTGTGGGTCGCGCGTCATTCCCAACTTAATCCATGACTCTGCGGGAAGGAAGATTTGCGGGTACGGTGAAGGCGACCACCTCGGGAAGTTGAAACTTCTCAAAGGCGACCTGCAGCGCGGCTTGGGCGCCCTCGGTAGCCAGACCCTGTCCCCAGCTTTCCGCCTGGAGTCGCCAACCGATTTCCACAGCCGGCGGGGAAACCGTTGGCAAGGGGAAATTCATTCTCTGGATTCCGATCATGCCGATGAAGGCGGAGGTTTCGCGCATCTCCGCGGCAAAAAAGCAGAAGCCGTCCTGCTCATACATCTGCCGGAAGAAAGCGACGGAGGCATCGCTCTGCTCGCGAGTGAGCAGAGCGAAAAAAAACCTGCGGACACGAGGGTCCGCGTTCATTTTCGCAAAGGCCGGTAGATCCGCATCCCGCCACGGCCGCAGACGCAGCCTTTCAGTCTCGATCACGCCGACGCCTCCTATCAGCGAAACGCGCCGCAGTAGCAGTATAGGTTAGCCGCTTGCGGTCAGACGGCGCACGTGGCGCAGTTTTTTTCCTGCACGTGTGGTGCGCCGCTCTGCACGATGTATTCAATGAGCGGGCGGACGTTGCTGGCTTCGGCCAGAAAGGCATCGTGCCCGTGGTTGGAGTGCAGCTCAATGTAATTGCACACCGCGTTGGCGTTCTGAATGCGCTCCGCCAGGGAATGAACGTCGCTGGCGGGAAAGAGCCAGTCCGAGGAAATCCCGACGAGCAGGAGACGAGCGCGGATTCGGCGCAAGGCATCGGCCTCGCTCAAATATCCGCGGGAGAGATCGAACGTGTCCATGGCGCGCGAGATGACCAGATAGCTGTTGGCGTCGAAGCGCTCGTTGAAGATGCGTCCCTGATGATCCAGATAGCCGGCGGCGTCATAGCGTGCCGCGTGGGACTGGAGCGGGTCTTCGCCGGAACGGTCCGGATTTCGACCAAAACGCTCCGTAAATAACGCGGAAGATTTGTAGGTGCAGACGGCCAGTCCGCGCGCCAACGCGAGACCGCGTGTGGGTTCATGGTCCGCATCGTAGTTGCCGCCGTTCCATGCCGGGTCCAGCCGGATGATCTCGCGCTGAAGATGGTTGAGCGCCAATCCCATGGCGCTGAGCGGAGCGGCACCTACAGAAAAGCAGCCGGCCACGCGCTCAGGATAATCGACGGTCCATTGCAGCGCCTGCATGCCGCCGATGGAACCGCCAAGAACAGCGCGCAGTTGAGGAATGCCGAGATGTTCAATCAACTGAGCCTGGGCCCGGACGATATCCCGGATGCTGACGACAGGGAAGTCCGCACCGTACGGTTTCCCTGTCGCCGGGTTGATGGAAGTTGGGCCGGTGGATCCGTAGCAGGAACCGAGCACGTTGATGCCGATGACGCAGTGTTTCTCCGCGTCGAGAGGATGGCCGTCGTGGAACAGGTCTGGCCACCAGTCCGCGACACGCGCCGAACCGGTGAGCGCGTGGCAGGCGAGGATGACGTTGTCGCGCGCCTCGTTGAGCTTGCCGTAGATGGCATAGTGCAGCGAGGCTTGAGGCAACTTCCCGCCAGAATCGAGGACAAATGGAGCGCCCTGGTTCAGCGGGAAATCGCCTTCAAAATCGGGTTGTAAAGATGATTGTGTCATCGCCCCCCTTATGCAGTCACAGGTACCTGTTTCGATGGTTGTACTTTTGCAAATGCCTGTTCCAGATCGGCAGTCAGATCCGCAATGTCTTCAATACCCACGGAAAGCCGAATGAGGTTGGGAGTTACGCCGGTCGATGCCTGCTCGTCTACAGAGAGCTGCTGATGCGTTGTGGAGGCGGGATGAATGACCAGAGACTTGGAGTCGCCAATGTTGGCCAGCAGGCTGAAGATCTGCAGCGAGTCGATGAATTCCTTGCTCGCTTCGTAGCCTCCGCGAATACCAAAGGTGACGATGGCGCTGGAGCCGTTCGGCAGATATTTTTTCGCGCGTGTGTAGTATTTGCTGCTGGCGAGGCCAGGATAGTTGACCCACTCGACGGCGGGGTTCTTTTCGAGGAATTTGGCCACGGCCAATGCATTTTCTGAATGCCGCTGCAGACGCAGGTGCAGCGTTTCGATTCCCTGCAGAATAAGAAATGCGTTGAAGGGAGAAAGGCAGGCGCCGGTGTCGCGCAGGCCTTGCAGACGAGCCTTCAGGATAAAGGCGAGGTTGGCGAAAGCTCCCGTGTAGGATAGGCCGTGGTAGGAAGGATCGGGTTCGACGAAATCCGGGAAGCGCCCGGATTTGGCCCAGTCGAATTTTCCGGCATCGACGATGACGCCGGCAATGCTGTTGCCATGGCCGCCGAGAAATTTCGTGGCCGAATGCACCACGATGTCCGCGCCCCACTGGATGGGATTGCACAGGATGGGAGAAGGGATGGTGTTATCGACGATGAGCGGAAGGCCATGCTCATGCGCAATGGAGGCAAGCCTTTCCAGGTCGACGACATCGAGCTTAGGGTTGCCGAGCGATTCGGTATACACGGCGCGGGTGCGGTCGTTGATGGCTTTGCGGAGTCCGTCAAAGTCGTCGGAATCGACAAAGCGGACCTTGATGCCGAGCTTGGGCAGGGTGTAGTGGAACAGGTTGTAGGTGCCGCCGTAGAGCGATGTGGTCGAAACGATTTCATCTCCTGAGTTCGCCAGGGTGAGAATGGTGAGCGTTTCCGCCGCCTGGCCGGAGGCCGTCGCCAGCGCGGCCGCCCCGCCTTCAAGTGCGGCGACGCGCTTCTCCAGGACATCGTTGGTGGGATTCATGAGGCGGGTATAGATATTGCCGAACTGCTGCAGGCCGAAGAGCGAGGCGGCGTGGTCGGCGTTGTCAAATACATAGGAAGTGGTTTGATAGATCGGCACGGAGCGCGATCCAGTGGTCGGATCCGGGACTTGACCGGCGTGAACCGAGAGGGTGGCGGGTCGGTGTTGGTTGGCTTCGGACATTCGATAACTCCTGTAACAGGGCTGGATTTTTTGCGTACAAAAAGAGAAACCCGCAAGCGATGCGCTGCGGGCGACTGGATTCCTGGGAGTGGAGGTGGTTTAGGCGATCATTCTCTTCTCCAGAAACAGTGCCCCGCGAGCGCAGACTGGCATTCGCATAGACATACACATGTTGTGGAGGCAAAGATTCATAACTCGTAATGCAGGTTAGCTGATCAGCGAAGCGGTTGTCAAGGGGCACTCTTATCCAATACAAGATGAGCCTGAAGGGTCGGTCATGCTGGGTAGTGAACATCCGCATGCACGATGCAGAGAAGTTGAGTTTGGAGGCGATGGGCCGGTTCGTCGAGGCCAGCGAGGAAATCCGGTTTGA
>JAKAAZ010000278.1 GCA_021802085.1 Acidobacteriota bacterium | reverse complement strand
AACCGTTGCCGCGCAAGATCGTCAGCACAATCTCGAGCTCCTAAAATCCGCGGAGCAGCCTCAGGCTGTCTTGTTGGACATGGTCGCACCTTCAGTTGAATTACTCGTGCAAGCAACCAGAACGGAGTAGAGGATGACTCAGTCGATTCCAAACCGATCCTACAAAACAGCGCGTAGGATAACGACGACCAACCGCTTCCTAAGCCAAGCTGACTGCCTGGGTACCACCTGGGGTCGCATCAACTCTATCAAGGGAGAAATCCACATGCCTGTCCGAACTTCCCGCCTGCGCCTTCCGTCTTTCATCCTCATGACCCTGCTGCTGGCCTTGGTTTGCGGCATGGCCATCCCCGGCTTTGCCAAGACTGCGAATGGCAAGCCGTTAGCCGCTACTCCACCGATGGGTTGGAACGACTGGGCACACTATCAGTGCGACTTTACCGCGCAGACAATTCTGACCAACGCGAAGCAACTGGTGAAGAGCGGCCTCGCCGCACATGGCTACAATACCGTGACCATCGACGATTGCTGGATGCAGAAAGATCGCGATGCCAAAGGTGACTTACAAGTGGATCCGCAACGTTTCCCGCAAGGGATGAAGCCAGTCGCACAGGCTATCCATGCGATGGGTCTGAAGTTTGGTATCTATGAGGACGCGGGCCATGAAACGTGCGGCAAATTTGCCGGCAGCGGCGTGCCCGATGGCGGCGGCAACGACCACTTTCTCCAGGATGCTCGACTGTTTGCATCGTGGGGCGTCGATTATCTGAAGCTGGACGGCTGCAACGTCTATGTGCCCGCGGGTGGCACCCAGGCCGATGCCTACCGCAGCGCCTACGCAGCGGAAAATAAGGCGCTGAAAGCAGTGGGCCGACCTATCGTTTTTTCCGAATCGGCCCCGGCGTATTTTCAGGGCACACCCGATTGGTACGATGTTCTGAGCTGGGTTCGCGACTACGGTCAACTGTGGCGCGAAGGTACGGACGTCGCTACCTTCCATCCCGCGAAACCCGACAGGCCGCGTTTTCATAGCGTGCTTTGGAACTACTCCTACAATCTTCCGCTGGGCCGGTTCCAGAAACCTGGCAACTGGAATGACGCGGATTTCATCATCGGCGGGGATCCCGGTGTGAGCGTGGCCGAGACCCGCAGTCAACTGGCCTTGTGGTCGATGATGTCGGCGCCGCTGATCCTGAGCTCCGATCTCGAAAAGCTCAGTCCAGAGGCAATCGCGATTCTCAGCAACAAGGCCGTCCTGGCGGTCGATCAGGATGCGTTGGGCAAGACGGCCACCCTGGTGCGGCGCAACCCGATCATGGATATTTTGTTCAAAAAGCTCAGCGGCGGCAGTTATGCGGTCGCGGTGCTGAATCGCGGACCTTCGCCGATTCAGGTGGAACTGCATCCGGCCGATTTGGGATTTTCGGCGAACACCGGCTGCCACCTGGAAGCGCGCGATCTTTGGAGCGGGGCAAATCAAGCTTCAATATCCTCCTTGCAAGCGAACGTTGCCAGCCACGATACCGCGATCTGGCGCATCCGGCCGTCTTCTTCCTGCGGCATGCCGACGCGCACCGGCACGATCGTGATGATTGCCGTCGCGAATCATCATCACGAGTTCATCGACCACTACACCCGCTGTCTGACCACTTCTGGAATCGTTGAAGATTGCGCCGGGACTTCGGCGGAAACCTGGACGATGACACCGAGTGGAACGTTGAAGTCCGGGGGGAAATGCCTCGCCGTTGCGGACGGGAAAACAGCGATGCAGGCATGTTCCGCCAGCAAAACCCAGCACTGGAAATACACCTTGCTCGGAAACTTAGTGAGTGCCGATGGCGCATGTCTCACGGCCAGCGGCCCAGACGACCAATCCGCGCCGCTGAGCATATCGGCCTGCGGACACAATCAGCCGGACCAAATCTGGTCGCTGCCGAACTAGGGACGCTCTGATTAAGTCGGTTGAAAGTCCCTCAGCGGCTAAAGCCCTACGGATTTTCAGCCATGTACGACACGGCAGAAGCCGTGCCCTGATACAAAACAGGCTTAATCAGAGCTTCCCTAGACGGAGACGGAAGATTTCTCCGGAGTGTTACTACAGTCTCGGTCCACGATCTACCAGCTTGGTCAGAATGCAATGAAAGTTCACCCTAACTGCTCTCTTCTTCACTTGTAGAAACCGGGACAAGATGAGGAAGAGAAGCGCGAATCCATTGCGCGTGTTACGCAAGTGTTCGGTTCTTAGCAGGCTGCCATCTCGTTGGCTGGGAACTGAACTTGAGAAATTCATGGAGTTACTGAAATGGATGATTGGACACGCCGCGAGTTCTTGAACACAGCGACAGGCGCTGCAATTAGCGGCGCAATGCTTGGCCATACGAGGTTCCTCAACGCTGCGACCGGAAACGCTCCCGCTGCAACGGTGGGTTCGAGCAACACGCAATACGTGGGGCCAACCGGGCCGCTCGACTCTGTCATCTTTCCGAAACCACAGGAAATTTCCAGCGCGGGCGGGAATTTCATTCTTGATAGCCAGGTGTGCATTGTCGTGCCGCCGAACGCATCGCAGGAAGATTTATTTCTTGCGCGCTCTCTAGCGAACGAGTTGGGAGATAGGTTCGACCTGCATCTCAAGATAGAACGATCTCCCAGCTTTGGCGCTGAAGCGCGGGTGATCCTGATAGGGTCGATGCAGAATCCGTTGATCCGGCAGTATTGGTCGCGAACAGGTACAGGTGGCGGCGAGCAGAGTCCTGGGCCGGAAGGCTACGTTCTCCGGACTGACAAGAATGTCGTGCTGGTGGCGGGCAGCGACGATCGCGGCGCGTTCTACGGATTGCAGTCTCTGCGGCAATTGGTATTCAAACAAGAGAATCAGGTACAAATTCGTGGCATGCGGATTCGCGACTGGCCTGAAAAACAATTTCGTGGAATCTATCTGTATCTTCCAGGGCGAGACAATATCCCCTATTTCAAGCGCTTCATCCGCGATTACATGGCGCTCTACAAATACAACACGCTCATCATGGAGATGGGCGCAAGCATGCGGCTCGACAGCCACCCTGAGTTGAACTCCGGATGGATCGAGTTGGTCCGGGATTGCAACTACAGTTGCCGCAATTATCCTCCGGGCCCATTCCATGACGTGGAACAGAACTCATCTCACCAGGACACGGCTGACGGCGGTTTCCTTGAAAAGGATGAAGTCGCCGACCTGGCGCGCTTTACGGCAAAGTATCAGATTGAACTTATTCCAGAGATTGCATCTTTTACTCACAGTTACTATCTGCTGACGAAGCATCGAGACCTTGCAGCGGTACCTCAAAGTAAGTGGCCCGACATCTATTGTGCGTCGAATCCGAAGTGCTACCCCCTGGTTTACGAGGTGTACGACGAATACATCGACCTATTGAAACCCAAGATGATCCACATTGGGCATGACGAACTTTTTCTCCCCGTGGGAGTTTCTCCCCAGTGCAAAGACGAGGACATTGGAGAGTTATTCGGGGAGGATGTGAAGAAAGTTCACGGCCATCTCTCATCCCGAGGCGTCCAGACCGCGCTGTGGGGCGACATGCTGCTCGAGTCTGTGCGCGGGCACGGACTGCAGAAGCATACGACCCGAGATGGCTGGGTTTACTACATGCCGGGTGGCATGACTCCGGAGCAGGTACAGCGGCTCATTCCAAAAGACTGCCTGATCTTCAACTGGTTCTGGAGCAATGAACCGGGCGAGAGGGGCGGAAATGCGGAATTGAATGAAGCCATACTCGACAAGATGGGCTTCCAGCAAATTTACGGTAGATGGGTATTTACCTGACTCAGGTAGCCCCTACATCTTGTGGTTTCAGAAATTCGGTTTTGCCGCACATTTGACCAGGGATTTGTAGGGAGCCGGCTCGACAGCGACGGCCTGTTCCAG
>JAKAAZ010000277.1 GCA_021802085.1 Acidobacteriota bacterium | reverse complement strand
CTTGCACGTCGCTGATATCGGGCAGTGCATCGAGCGGGACGTGCTGCATACACCACAGGCCAGCGACAACCAGCAGGATGGCTCCGGTGAATACGAGGAAGGGATTGCGCGCACACCAGGCAATGATTCGCGAGATCATTCCATGCCTCCCGTGGCGCTGACGTTGAGCTGTTTTGTGGCCAGTATCTGGCCGCCGCGCTGGACCGTTACGATTACCTGCCACGCGCCTCCCACGTCCAGTTGCAGCGGGCCTTCATAAAAACCATTGCCCTTGTCGTCCAGCGTCGCGACAACGCGTTTTGCCCCCATGCCCATTGCGGGCATGGCCGGCATCAAGAAGGTCGCGGTCACCTGCACTCCCGTCAGCGGCTTTCCGTCAGGATCGGTCAGCTTCACTCGTACTGTATTTGCGCCATTGTGCGGCGGATCTGGCTGCGTGACGAAATCGATCCGCATTTGCGCGGCTGGCGCTTTGCTGGGTCCTGTGGCAGCCTGTGGCGACGGGGGCGCAAACGCAGCAAGCGCCTGCTGCAGCTGCGCTTCCGAGTCCACAAGAAAGTTGGCCGAGCTGACAATCTGTTCGCCTGCCTTGAGACCGTTGAGGACGATCATCGAATCGTCGAGCTGCGGCCCGACCTCGATGGTGCGCGGCTCCAGATTGCCGTTTCCGTGGTTGATAAAAGCAATTGCCCGCGAACCCGTCTGCATCACCGCGGAGGCGGGTATTACCAGTTGCCGCCCCAGTGGGATCGCGATCGCGATGTTGACGTACATCCCCGGCTTGAGTACGACGCCTGGGTTGCGGAAGACGAGACGTACCCGCACGGTGCGCGTTGCCGGATCGACCTGCGGCAAGACCTGATCGATACGACCGTTGAAATGGCGACCAGGATAGGCATCGACCGTAACCTGCGCGGGGTCGCCCGGCTTCAGACGGCCAACGTCGTTCTGAAAAACATTGGCGTACACCCAGACCGTGGAGAGGTCGGCAATCGTGTACAGCTTCGTATCCGGTTGCACATACGCGTTCGGCAAGGCGTTGCGCTCGATGATGTAGCCGGAGACGGGCGACTCAATCGCGATATCGCGCTGCACCTTGCCGCTTTGCTCCAAATCCGTGATTTCCTGCGCCGGAACACCAAATTGCCGCAGGCGCTCCTGGGCAGCCTGCAGCAGCCAGTCGCCCTCGCGCGCGGCCATGCCATGCGCATCCTGCGTAAAGGCCTTCTGGTTCTGCCGTGCCAGCAGATATTCCTGCTCGCTGCTCACAATGTCCGGGCTGTACACGGTGAACAGACGCTGCCCCTTGCGCACGTACTGGTAGGTCGCATTCGCGTACACGTTCTGAATCCAACCCGGAAAGCGTGTCTGCACATACGAAAGCCGCTCCTCGTCGATGTCCACATTGCCGGGAACATTAAGATCATCGTTTACCTTTTTGAGTTCCACTGTCGCCATCGTCACGCCGATTTCCTGAAGACGCTGGGGCGACAACTGCACCGTGGCCAAACCAGGTTCCGCTTGCGCAGGTAGCGCGCTTCCGGAAGGCGCCGGCTGGGACGTCGCCTCCGGTCCGCGCGCGACGACTGGGTCTCCGGAGGCCACTTTCGAAGCAGCGTAATACCGGGGCAAGAGCACATAGACAAGAGCGGCCGCAAGCAAAACGCAGAGTGCCACAGCCGACAAAAGCGCAATCTGATAGGTACGTGTCTTCACGGCTTCACCTCCAGGGTGGTGGTCTGCAACTGGTCGATAGGAGCGCCCGTGGCGAGTTCGAGATCTGCCAGACGCGTGTCGAAATCCGCAGTCGCCTGCAGCCAGGCAAGGTCGATGTCGATGACTGACATTTGGCTGTCGAGCAGATCCAGAAAATCGGTTTTATCGTTCTCGTACGCAATGACGCTCGATTGAAGCGTGGCTTCGGCCTGCGGGAGGAGCTCGTCGTGATACAGGAGCGCGAACCGTTGCGCGGCCCGTGCCTGGACAAGCGCCTCCTGGACCTGCCCGAATGCGGCATTGCGCAAGGCGGTCAATTCGGCGTCCTGCTCGGTGGCTTTCGCCGTGGCTTCGGCAATCTCGGCATCGTGTTTGCGGCGATTCAACCAGGGCAGATTCATCGAACCTTCCACCATGTAGTTGTTGCGCATGGCTGAGGTGGGCGGCATCAGCATGTAGCCTCCCGAGACTGTGAAGTCCGGGACATAAGCCTTCTTCGCCAGCGCCTGCTCTATATGGCTCCGCTCCGCAGCTTCCCTGGCCATGACCAGATCGGGCCGGGAGTGGAGGGCAACATCCTCAAGCGCCTGCGCGGCGGGCAGCGCGGCCATCACGGCGTACTCTCCGCGCACGTTGAGTGGTGCGTCGGGATCGCGTCCCAGCAGCGTGTTGAGACGGGCGCGAGCGAGATCGGAGTCCTGATCGAAGCGAATCATATGCTCGGCCAACTGCGTGAGCGCGACCTGCGCTTTCAGAATGTCCTGCTGCGGAACCTTCCCCACCGCATACTTGATTCGCGCCGCTTCGATAGCTTGGCGGGCGATGGCAACATGCTGATCGTGAATCTGCAATTCTTCTTGAGCGAGCAGCATGTCATCGAAGGCTTTGCGCACGCGCACCTGCACCTCCAGCCTGACCTGTTCCAACTGGGCCTTCGCAACGGCCACATCGGATTCCGCCACACTCGAACGCAGGGCCCGTTTTCCCGTTCCCGGCAGCGTCTGGCTGATGCTGAACATGTTCTGGGCGGGGTTGTAATTCCAGGGTTGCTGCAACGGCACGCCCCATCCGCGATACATCGCGATTGGATCATCGAGCGCGCCAGCGGTGGGAACGTGTGCTTGGACGATGGCGACCTGACGGGCCGCAACCTCGATTTCAGGGTTCCTGGCGAGGGCGACCCGCTCGACATCTTCCAGATTCATCGCCGGTCCCGAAGTCTCCGGCGGGTGATGCTCGTCAAGCAACGCGGCAAGCTTGCCCAGTCCGTCGTTTTGGCCGGGCGTTTCTGCGCGGGAGACATAGGCGGGCGCAGTGAGCAGAAGAACACAAAATACAAATAGCAGAGTTTTCATTATTCCCTCGTAGGAACATGCAGGTCACGATCTGTCGTGGGTTCGCATCGCGCGGGGACGCGGAGGCACGCGAAGATTCACTTCAGCGCGCGAACGAGGGAGTACTAGATTCGGAGGGTGGAGTTGCCGACGGACGTCAGGCGCGGCGGCGGTGCCTGGGAAGCATTCTCGTGCCGGATGTTTGTCGTGGCGAGCACGGGCAAACCGGCCAAATGGGACACAGGGGCCAGCTTCCGCGAATGATCGGAAGAATACGGAAGGACCAGAGTAACCGCGATGTTCTGCGGGTGGACCAGGCAGCACGAGCCATTTGCATTCATCGCGGTCGAGCCGCAGGCCGTCATCATTCCATGGCAGCACGCATGCTGCCCTGTCGGCTGCGTGGCTCGCAGACAGGCGGACGCCGGCATCGCGATCCATAGGACCATCATCGCCAGCATCAAGAACGCGCTTTTTCTGTCTCTGCCCACCTGCATAGTGTAAACCCGAGCCTCATGTGTCAGCATCCGCTTCAAGACCCGAATTCGCAGTGATGAAGATCACATTCTTAAAACTCGGCGAGTTCATGGCCGCAATGCGCCAGATTTTTCCAGCTTCCGCAACGATGAGGACACAACAATACCCACTGCTGGAGCACGTCAGTCCGGCACGCAAGGTTGGTGCGATCGGACACATATCGCCAAACCTGAGGAAAGCCTTCAGAGGGCAAAAAAGCAGAACGCCAACGGCTTAGTCCTAGCCAAAGATATTTGAAATTTTGAAACCAGGGGTCGCCTGTCCGATGATCTTGTTATCCCGACGAGAGCAAAGGGAGGCGACCGATGGAGAGGTTCACCAAGCTGTTTGGCAGCCTGATCGTTTT
>JAKAAZ010000040.1 GCA_021802085.1 Acidobacteriota bacterium | reverse complement strand
CTCCCTGCAAGCCGCCTCGCTCGAAAAGCGGCGCTCCAACTCCAGCAGATCTCGCGGATAATCTCCCACCGCCGCAAACACTACAGGTTGTGGTCACCTGAGTCAAGTAAATACCCACCTTCCACCATTTACCAGAGATTGGCGGCGGCGGCTGGAATATAACTCCGGAAGCATACTACCTGCGCTCCATCGTTGGCATCCGTCACCGGCAGCGCCCGAAACTGGGCCACCTGTGTAACCCGCGCCAGTGTGTCCACCTTGCTGAGGGGTGCATCCAACAATCTCACCGCTTCGGTAGCGCTGGAAGCAATTTGCAGGCGAGGATAATGGAGCAGGATTCGGTCGCCTTGTTCCCCCGGGATAACAAACAACCCGGACCACTCCTGAAAAAAATTGCTCCCCTCCCGGTCGACGAACCCAAGAATGGGCTGCACAGACATTCCGGCCACTGGCGCCCCCGCAATCAGCGGCTGTGCCAACTGCAACCCGGTCGCAGTTACAGAAGTAATGCGGGTCACATTAAAACTTATCCGCCGGATATAATTCACATCGGAATTGACCGCACTTGGAGAACTCACATAAGCAGAGCTGACGCCGCTGCCCACATAGCCTGTCTGACCGGTGTAATCGACATCAACAACTACCATTTGCCCCGAAGAGAATTCTGAGAGCTGATTCGTCGCTACATTTAGAAATGTCGCAGTGCTGCCCGCTGACAGCGGCACGGCAGCACCGGCTGTTCCGCCAGACCCATTCGCGGCTGCGCCCGCTGCTGTGGCCAGTAGGTTCATCTGTTCCGAACCAGCCGTGATTGCCATCTGCAACTTTCCCCAGTTCATAAAATTGATGAAAACAAGGGAATCGATCTCAGTTCGCACCTGCGATAAAGGAAGCCCCGGTGCTCCGCTCCGCAGTGGAATGACCTTTGTTCCAGTCTTACGTTCGAATGCGTCAAGCCATCCCAGGTCAAGCCAAGGGGCTGGAGGAGCGTCCAGGTTAAAGCCACCGTTCTGCGCAGGATCAAAAATCGCTGGAATTCCAGCAGCTCGATTGACGGGAGCAAAATAGGCTCGGATCCTCCGCACAATAGGTGGCGTTAGCGGTAATGGAGTGATAGCAGTCGTGCTCATTGCTCCCCCGGCTCTTCATAGCTGAAAACCGAGACCGTGGCGGTTCGTAATAACCGGTCGCGTTCAATCTTTACTGGTCGAAATGTCGGCTCAGTCCAAAAGATCCGAGTCTCCATCGGAACCGCGGTCGATGGCGCATAGTTCATCTTCTGCGCTGTATTTGGCTGTACCAGAGCTATAAGTTCGGCGTCCATTTCTGTTAACATCGCCCCGCGGTCCATGCCCAGATTTGCTGTCGTTCCTTCGGTCATATAACCGATTTCGCACTCCATTTGGAGTAACACCTCCGACAGATACGGATCGTTGTGCAGTCCAATCCATCGCAGCACAAATACATCGGACGGCGGCTGAGCTACTACCAATTCATTGCTCTCGACCAGAATGCCGGGCCTCGTCACACCTCGCAGATAAATCGTACGGTTTGGATTCAATGCTGCGAGGCGATTGCGCAATGTAATGTAGAAAGTATTTTGTGCATTTTGCATGACACTTTCTCCTCTTACAATGTTTGGTTTTGTGGCGCCCTCAATATCAGGCGGTAGAGGTAAGGACACCCAAATGCCTCGGCCTCGGCAGCAGCTTCGATCACCATTAGTTCGCCATCTACAAATACCCCCGCAGCCATAGTGAACAATTGGTCCGTCGAGGCCAACTGCAGCAGTCCGAGCTGGACGTGAACGGACGCTGCGGAGATTAATAATTCATACTGATTGACATGACCCTCACGAAGCTTCGGTCGGAGTCGCCGGAATACGGTAGGAGACAGCGGAATATCTTCGTAAGATGGACTGCCTGCTCCCAGTTGTTCGGCATTCGAACCGTTCAAGGCGCTTGTGGGCAGACGCAATAAAGCGGTTCTGCCTCCCAGGCAACGTAATAGCGCGTCCGCAGCGCGCTGCGGCCCTGCGGAGGGACTTCGTACGCTTAAGTCGCTGCTCATGATTCACCCCAACATCGTGGCCACATACGGCTGCAGCATTGCAGCCACCTGCGGATCAATCAGTGAATTTGAAAAATACTCCATCTGCATCGTGTCAATCTTGCTGGACTTTACGTTGAGCCCCGGTGTAGTCTGCGCATTTTTCACAATCTGCGCGCATGCTACTTGTACCGCATAGGGAATTGTGGCCAGACCTGCAATGTAAACTACATCAACCTCGTTGTAAGGAAGCCCAAGAATGTTCATGGGAAAGGTGAGTTCACCCGTATTCGGAACGAAATCAACATCGCCAATATTGAGGGAGCTCCAGGCGCCAGGCAGACCAAATACCCAGGCAATTTGCTCGTAGGAAGGATCAATGAGTTCCCCGCGCCGTGGACGAATATACCGAGCTTGCACAGAGAGCAAAGGTGATGCATTGGGAGCTACAGGCACTAAAGGAAGATAACTCAGCCGGACAGTCTGTGCATGTGCCGTAATGCGCATTCGTTCTTCGTATTGCGTCGGATTCAAGCTTGCCCGATGGCAATAAGAATCGATCAAAGCAGACGCCATCGTGATCCAGTCGTCCGTTGTATCCGCCGGAAGACCATAAGTCACGTAGTCGGTCGGCAGCAGATATCCCATAAAGGTCCTCCGATAGTAAGTTCCAGCGCAGCGGCGCGCGGAAGCCGAGCAATGAAAAGGTAAAAGGAAAGAAAGGCTAGCCTCAATTGCGGAGCCAGCCCTCCTTGCTGCAACAAATAGTCCAAATTGCACTTATAGCGGCGGATTACCGGTCGACAATCACCTGATAGTGAGCGCCAGCAGCAGCCATTTTCACCACGGGCGCGCCAAACTTTACAACCACATACTGTGAAGCTAGCGATCCTGGAACGCCAAGTTGAAACACACGAGGATTCGGATCGCTCAGCCAGTGATACTCAATCAGGTCTTCCGTCACAATGTACGCTGGCAATTGTGCCGTGCCCGATCCCGGTACGCCCGTGTAACCAAGTGTCCAGTCGGGAATGAGCGGAAGCTCGCCAGCTTGTGTCACAAGTGTTTTTACGGTAAACCCGCCGTTGATCTCCTTCGTATGCAACACCACGTTGAATTCTGTCTTCATTTCGCGGTCAATCAAGTCAAGCAGCACCGGGTTGGCATAGATAGCAGTTGGCCGCACAGCATAGTTGCTGTTGGCAACCATCAGTGCAATAGTGGCCTTCAGGCTGTCCACGATAGGTTCGGTCGTGGTAATCGTCGTAGTATTGCCGCTTGCTGCAATCTGTGCCGCAGCCCCAAAATACTGGGCCGTAGTAGGCGTACTCAGCGAGGTATCCGTCCCGTTCCACAACGCCAGATCGTGAATATGCATCACGCCTTCGATCGTGTCTGCAAGGTCTTTCGCCTGCAAGTAAGCGAACTGGCTCTGCTGATTGCCAAGTTCGATGTCGAACAGGTTGTAGTTGATCTGCGCGACCAGCGCCTTCAGAGGAACAGCGCGTTCCACGCGTGTTGGACTCACAACCGGCGCAGAAATACTTCGGGGATCCACAAATCCGGTCGCAGCTGTCGGCTCTGGAATTGCAGTCTCCTCAAAGTAACGCGACGGGTGTCCGGTCGCCGGCACCTGTTTGATCCGCTGTCCAAAAAGCCCCCGGCGACGAACGATATCAGTGATCTCTGTCTGATAAATGGGAACTTCAATTGCGCCTGGCCCGATGTAATCTGCGGCGGCGTGAATATCATGAAAATTGGCGTTCATTCTGTCCTTTCACTGGCCCTTCGGCCTTTGTTGGCATTGGCTAGATCTCGTAAGCCTGGAAAAAGCATGGCCTTCGTTCCCCTGCCCGTATTAAGGTGAGAACAGCAGGCCGGACGATGGTTATCATCCTGCACCCAGTGTGTAGCGACCGGCTTAGCTGAGTAGTCCGGCCCGCAGTAATTGTGACTTCACCGCAATCCGTTGCTCAATGCTTAGCCCTGTCAGGGCAGCATCCAGCGAGCCGGCCTCGATGGATTCAAGCGAGGAAATCCCCTGCTTTGCCAGCAAAGACACAGTCGCCGCAGTCACGGTCTTGCGTCCGCTCGAGACGGAAGATGCACTTTGCGCCCGCAACTCCGCAATCTGCATCACTGCTGCATGCAGCTTGCGTTCCAGCTCATAGATGCGCTCATTGCCTGCTCCCTGCGAGCCATTCGGGCCTTGCTCCACAGTCGCGACAATTTTCTGCACCTGGCCCGACATGGTCAAATGCTGCTCTTCCAGACGGCTCACTGTCTGTTCCAGTAAACTCGCGGCGCCCGCCAGCCGATCCAGCGTCAATGCCAATGTTTCAAGAGAACGCTCTGCTCCCTGTTCCATATTGATTGCTCCTTTTTCTATGGGTGCCGGACTATCGCCTTAGAATGACAGCCGGCACTGGATTATTTTCTGTTCTTGAGTGTTCATCGGTACCGTGTCACACCGCCCCGCAATACGCTGCCAGGGAAACTCCGTGACGTCGCATTGCGTGAGGCTTCAATCGAAAAGAGGTCTGCCGATAGGCCGCTTTATCCCGCAGCAGAATCGCGGCCCCGGTAAAGGTCACGCGATTCAGTTTCCATATCGATGCACGCATATCTTCTACATGCGCATCGGCCAGTTCGTAGGACATTCCCATGCTGCCGGCTGCGAGATCGTGCAGTTTTGCTTCGACCTCAGGAAAGTCGCGTGCATACAGATATCCGCCCACCATCAGCCGTTGACCCACGATATCGGCTGAAGTAAGAATCCCGCATTTGCTGCGCGCATCGTGACCGTCCCAGTCAGGACGGAAATCTACCGCCATTCCGAGCAGAGATGGCAACGCCGCCTCCGCTGCGGTGCGGCTCAGTGTCACGCGGTGGCCGCGTGATCCGCTAGGTGCACGATCGCTGGGCACATCGACCAGCGTCAGCACTCCTTCAAACGGCATCCGGTTCGGGTGCCCTTGGATGGTCGGGAACTCGACTGCCATTGCGTCCAGTTTCATGTGCTCTCCCGTAATTCTTGTTGTAGATGTTGTTATCGTGCGAAGTGTGGTTGCACGTCCGCAGTTTCGAATCCCGGCACCCGCGATTATTGCGAGCTTTCGCTGCTGTTTGATTCCGATGCAGCTTTTTCCAGCTGCATCGTCGGCTCGAGTGGACGAAGTCCGCGCTGCGCGCGCACTTCATCGACGGTCAGAACCCCGGCCTTCAACAGCGCCGTTTGAATCTGAACCGTCTCCATTTCGTCGCCCACATCAAGGTCGTTGAAAACAAATTCAAATTCGCGCCATCCCAAACGCTTGCAAAACAGGTCGCGTGTGAAATGCTCTGCTAACATGCGCGCCATCGGAGCGATCGTACTGCGAAATGACTCGTCTAGAAGCTCCTGGGCGGTGTTGCGATTCACGTCGTTCTCCAGCCCCAGCAACATCGGCGGAAGGCCAAAAGCATTCGCAATCATACGGATGAGAAACTCCTGCCACTGCAGCCGCAGTTCCGCATCGGTGCCTCCGGTAAACTTCAATACCTCGGGCTTCTGTTCACACGTCAGCAGCGGTACGCGACCGGTACCCTCGATCTCGTCCTGCCACCAGCGCAGCAGACGATTGTGATGGTCGGGTGTGGTCTCATTCAGCCACAGCGCATATTGCACGACGCTGTTGCTCGCCAGCCTTCCCGCATACCGGTGCGCCGCTAGAAAGCTGTTCACTGTTTCAAACGCTACTTCCAGCGGCCCCAGGCCAAATGGGGTGTGAGACCGTGGATTCACGCGAATGTAAATCAGCTCATTGTCGTAGAGAGGAATCTGCGATCCGGGCCCGACGCGGTTTGTGTTCTGCGCGTAGCGCGGCGAATTCTGATCTCCATCCCAATTGGCATTCAGCTGGATCGTCGCTCCATCCACTGGCCACAGAGCGAAGGGCCGCTCCGGATCCTCCGTTCGCTCCATCTCGATGGCGCCAAAACCGCCTACCAGCGCATCTTCCAGCGCCTGCTCCATCACAGAACGGAATGAGTCTGCGTCGTTTGGCTCTTCCAGCGTCCGTCGCAGTATTTCCATCCTGACATGCGCATCGGGGACATCGGCCAGAGTGTATCCCCGTCGCAATTGAATCTGCCAGTCCATGCTTGCAATGCGGTCCTTGATGACGTTGATCGCCCGTCTTGGAACGGGGTTTTCCGCGAAACGCCGCAGGTTTGCGGGCGTTCCTTTGGGCAACAATGCGTTCGGAGGCCGCACTGGCCCTAGGATTGACGGGAGTGGTACCGTCTTGCGCTGCGCCCCGTCGACACTGGCACCCGCCATATCGAGTCCATATTGGGCAGCAGGATGGCCCACCCCGTTCGCTGCTTCACTGCTCCAGATCCTATCGAGCATTGTTCTCCAGCTCACTGTCCCCGCCTTTCTTGTCTGTTGTCGGATCGATGCTGTACCTATCGCGTGGGCTTACATCCGCCGATTTTTCGGCAAACAAAGAGCGTGGCCTATGCCACGCTCTTTGTTTGCCGTGCTTCCCTGATCTACGCCTTACATCCGCAATTCTTCGCGGGCCCGCTCTCCGATGCGAGGCAGATCTGCCACGGTCATGACTCGGATTTGGTTCCGTTCCATTGTCTCCACGCCGAATCTGTATTGGTCGATCCGGTCCTGCTCAGCTCCACTGCTTAAAATCTCTTCCGAGTGCTTGCCGAGCAATCGTCGTAGCGGCTCCACGATGGCCGTTAGTTCCAGCGCTGCATTTTCTACACGCGCTACGCCATCCGCCATTTGCGGAGCACTGAAGGCAAGCACCTTCGCAGCCTCCAGGTCTCCTTCCAGAGAGACCGCATGAAACATACGAATGACCCCATTGGGTCGATAGCCGCAGTCAATTCGCAGCGGGTCCCCAGGCCGCGTATACATCGCTGCCTGAATTCGCTTGCGCATCACATTCCACACTCCTACCGCCTCAAATTGACGCCGAATCGAAGTCGCGATGGCCTGCCGTCCACTTGCTCGGCGCGCCTCCCTCTGTTTCCTGTTTTCGATATACATGCGGCTCAGTTGTTCAATTTCTGCCGGTATTGAATCTGCTAGGCACGCTTTCGGCTCAGTGATCTGCACCATATTGGAAAAGCTTTCCTCGAGCGCCTTCATCATCGCCGCAGTTTCCATCGGTCCGTCGGAGAGTCGTTCTCTGACTTCATTTTCCAGCGCTTCCAGCATTCCAGTGTCAGCCTCCGGATCGACACACCGGACGCGGGCCCAATCCCGAGTAAATCGCACGCGCGCCGTCTCGGGCCGCCCTGCTTCGCGCAGCACGACGCCAATATTGACGAACTCATTCTTCACTGCATCCGGAACATAGCGGACCAGAAAGAATTCACACTGCATGCGATCACCGTTCATTCCCGTTTCGCATTCCTTCCTTCCGTCAGGCGAGTAGTCCCGACTGAATCGGCCCGTTTACCGATCATCCCGCATTCGATCCTGCACCATTCTCTATCTTTTTCTGCTCTCGAAACTGACCGTCGCCACTGCTATTCGCTACTCCCATCCATTTCGGAAATGGCGCCCGTGTGCTATCCCGAAACTGCACAATCAAGTCCCGTACGCGCTGCCTCCGCGTCAACAGCATGACCGTCAATCGTTCCATCTCGCGCAGGTCCCCACCGTACCAGATCGGAGGAACGGTTTCCGCAATCCGCCACACGGACTCCGGCTCCAGTTCTTCAATGCGGCTCAGCCAGGGTTCAAAGCTGGGCCAACCCGCCACATCAGCGTACACCCGATTCCGGCCATACACGCCTCGCAGCGGCGCGTCAGGAAAACTCCATTCCCCGGCATGGAAGCAGTATCCCTGGTCAACAAAATTTGCCGCGTACCGTTTCTCCCGGGGCTTTCGGTGGAACACGGCCTGTCTGCCATTACTATTGCAAGTCCACTTATCCAGCGCCAGCATCCCGGCAAACTCGGCTAGATTTCGTACTTCGGTCAACTGCTCTTCCGGCAAATAATCGACCACCTGCCCGGGCATCAGCCCACCGACATACCTCGAGCCAAATTGCAATCCAGACGCGCAACGCTCCTGGTGGCGACCCCTATCCATATACAGTTCGGAAGTGTTTTCGATTAGCCATTCGCTGACATCCACCACCTCCGTCGCGGGAACGGACAGCCCCACCGTCTCGGCCAGACGCGTTGCAAATAATTCATTGGCCAGAACCCGCAAATGCTGCGGATTATTCTGGAACTTGACCACATAAAGCTGTCCGTCCGAACCCAGCATCAAATGACCCTGGGCACCGCCTCGCATCCGTCGGATCTGCTGCACCGCTGTGACCGCCACTAAGCGCTACGTCCCTTCAGCCCACATGCAATCGTGTTTGTTACTAGAATCACGCCTGCTTCCGGATTGTAACCGGAGACAAGCTCAGAGTGACTCAACATCGGTACTGTCGTCGAACTTCTCTATCGTTCCACTCGCGACCGTTCAGCCATATCTGCCCGAACTTGTAAGGCGATCGCCATGGCCATAACGCAATCATCATGTACCCCAGCGGCCGCCCCGGTGCGCCCATCGCTCTGTCTCACAAACGTTCGACATTCCGCCAACAAGCGAGAACTGGAGAAAATCTCTGGTCCGGTTGCCAGTATGGCGCCCAGCAGGGTGATCATCGCCGGTCGGGACACTGATGTTGTCAACCAGCCTGCCTGGCCACGTTGTTCGTAGACTGCCGGATAATGTTCGATCGTGGTCAGATATGCCAGCACAGCCAGGCCATGATTGTTTCGCTCAACCACCAGTAATGCCTGATTGAACTCCCTTGCCAGCCCTGCAGCCTGTTTCGCCAATTCCTGTGGATCGATATGCCCACGGAATTCGGCACACTGCATCCCCGACCGTTGCTCAATGATCTGGATTGACGCATAGTCACCATCCGTACCACCCCCCGCAGGATCTACACCCACGACATAACTGCGCCCCGGTTGCGGCGGATACCATATCCACAATTGACCATTGAATCGCTTTTCCAGCGGTTCGTGAACCTGTCGGGCACGTTTCGCAATGCACTCCAGATCGAACACGCAACTGCCACTTGCCAGAAAGCAAGCATCGGGATCCTCCGCATATTCTTGCGCGGCCATCTCCCGAAAATTGCTCTGTAGCTGGCGTCGAAACCCAATCTGTTCTGGTGACAGCCCGTTCCTTCGGGCCAGCGCATGTTCTTCTGCTGTCCACTCGCTTTCCTGGACGCCAGGTCCCGCGTAAGCGGGCTCCACCCACCATGGGAAAAAATGCCGAACCAACCCGGTTTCTTCAGCGCGTTGCCACTCTTCATAGAAATGGCCATACGCTCCGTTGGGAGTTGATTCCAGCACAAGCTCCCCGTCCGGAACGAGGGCGGCCCGTAAACTGGCCATCGTCCCTGCTGCGTCGCCTTTCCACCGGGCCACCTCGGAACAATGCAGATTCTGGATCGTCATGCCGCGTCCAGCGTTTCCGTCCGCCGCGCTCTCCACTCGGTATTCACTATCCAGTTCCGGGAACAGTATCTGTCCCGTGTTCACCCGTGAGGTCCGCAATATGCCGCTGCGCAGTCCTCCCGGCAATGACTCGTAAAATCGGTGAACGATGCGGAATATCTGTTCCGCAGCTTCCCGATTGTGCGCCACCTCAACAGTTAAAGTCCCGGGTTGCGTAATGGTCTTGAGGAAAAAACGTCCCGCAATCCAGGTGCTGATACCCATCTGCCGTGCCTTCAATATGATGTTCCGCTTGCCGCGCCTTTGCTCATACGCTTGTTGCACTGTATTCGCTTCGAGTGGAACGACGTCTCCTTTTCGGTCGCGGAGCCGCAGCAATACCCTGCCCAACCACATCGCTACCGTGTCGCCGTTCAGTGCTGACGAGCGGAAATCCAGTCGTTCTCCAAGCCAACACAGCCGTTCGCGGTCGGTTCGCGCGCTTGAGCTGCAAACTGCCTCCGCCTGCAAGGCAATGAAGTCGTTGTCTATTCCATTTTCGAACAATCGTTGTACAGACGAATTCCCCAAATCTAACTCCCAGACCTCGCCAGAAACCGACCACTCAAGAAGACATCAGGCGACTCTTCTTTGGGCCCCGATTGCTTCGCTGGGTTTGGCCGGATGTAACATCGCACACACCGGCAACACTGTTGCATCGGTCCAGTTATCTTCTGGCGTCGGCAGGTTTGGCCCCGGTTTCTGCAGCGGATGACCACTCGCCAAACTCATCAGATACATCAGCCCGGAGCAGTAATACTTATTGTCCGGATGGATGACAGGTAGCGCCGAGATCAACTTATGTGCCACGATGCTGACTTCCTGCTGCCAATCGTAGCCATCTTCCAGCACAGCAAAGCCTGCGTTCAGCGCCGCAATCTTTTCCTGATCGGTCAGCATCGGTCGCCGCGTCAAAACAAGATCGCCATTGTAGCCATCCACATAATCGGAAAGCTTGCCCACATGCACTCCCCGATGCATCGTCGCTTCTATAGTGAGCCATTGATTCGCGTGCGCCGGCAGCCACGCCATCAGTACGTGGCTAAAAGGAGAATCCGTCATCCTCTCGATGCCGATGCTCACCTCATCCCTGCCAGAGCAGAAAACGAGGTCCCCTCCCGTCAGCAAACTGTAGAAATCGTCCTTAGTGACTCCGGGGAGGCCCGATGTGGCCACCGAGCTAATGTGAATAGCCAAGTTTCCTCCGTATCCACCTCCACGCGCTTACAAAGATGTTGTACGAAGACCTGGTGTAGTCTTCGCTGCCAAACTGCGCCAGATCCGTGCTCCCGCTCAGGTTCGCCGGGGTCAGCCCCGTTGCTTCGATTGTGGCTTTGTCTTTCGCGCTCCAAGTACCCATCGTTCCCTCAAATCCTCTACAGTGATGCGCTAGATTGCCGGCACTGGCACGGCCAGCGTCGCCAGATCCGGCGCTCCACTTTCTCCAGTCATAAACGCCACAATTGCGTCACTTACCGCTGTTTCCAGCGCTTGAATGTTGCTCAATTGCTGGGCACTCAGACCCGTCTGCTTACTCGTCGCTTGCAGAATCCCAACCATCGCGCCGAACGCGGCCAGCGTATCCTGCGTCTTTGTCTGGCCACCCTGGATGTTCGACAGCAACGGCAAGATCGCGTTCTCAATACCCGACACCAACAGAGATGTCCCTGGTGGCAACACGCCGCCCGCGGTCAACCCAGTCAGCGCCACATTGGAAAACAATTGCACCAGCGTCAGCCAGTTCGGAGTCGTAGACGTTGGTGTTACGGTTGTCGTCGCCATTAGTTTGCCCCTGTCAGCGCTGTCTGCGCCGCCGTCTGTAAGCTGGTCGTGTTGGCCAGGCTGGTTGTTACTTGTGCCTGCGTCGCCGTTCCGCCCTCGAATGCAATGAACACCGCGTCCGTCGCATTCAGGCTGGCCGCAAACGCATCGAATGCCTGTTTTTGCGCCGCTGTGAGTAACAACTTCCCACTCTGCTCGCTCGTAGCAATATCCGTCCCAAACTTGTGTGCCGCCTGCAGACTCGCGTTCGTCGCCTGAGCGAAGGTCAGTGTCGGTGCCGTAGCAGATCCTGTGGTGCTTACCGCCTTGCATCCCAGGAATCCGCTCCCCGCAAGCACGAGTGCCAGCGATAGGAAGCCGCTTGATATATATCGTTTCATGTTGTCTCCCGTGGAACTGTCGATGAAGTCGCGGACGCTTCTGCGTCTTTCGCCTCGTGCTGAAACATGGCGATTCCGCCTCCTATCATTCCCGTACCCGAACTCATAAGTGCAGCCCGCACATCTGCTGCGTTGCATGCACACGCCATCCCGAATGCCCCCATTCCCAGCAAGATCAATACGACTGCCCATACCTGGGAATTGATGGTATTCAGGCCATTGACTAATCCCATGGCCTACTCCAGTCTGTCTGTTAAATCTATAGAAGACTTCTCTCTTGAAGCGTTCTTTGTCGCGCAGCGAAGTTGACACAGGAACTCTGCGACTGCAAGAATTCCCAACATTCTTTAATCGGATTTCCGATCTGCCTGCGATGGAATGTGTCTTATAACCAATCGCACATTCATCAATGCATGGCGAGAAATGTATACGCTCCTGCGGGAGGCACTGCGCTCGTCGCGCTGACGTTACAGAAATGGAACGATACGGTATTTGCCGAACTGGTGTAGCCCTCGATGCTTAAATTGCCTAATGCCGTCGGTGGATGAATCGACCCTAGATTGTCCGCCGCAACAAGCCCGCTTACAGTGAACGTCTGATCACTACAGGATTGGGCCGCCACGGACGTCGGAGCCACAACTCCGGTCGTATAGTAGGCCACGTGCGAGATCGGGGAACCGCCCCCCACGCTCAAGCTGGGCGTCGTGATTGAGGCAGACGCCGATACCGTAGGAGAATTGATGGAGTTCCCAGCATTCAGAACACCGAGAGTGAATGTGCAACTCGTGTCCCCAGTACCCGTACCGCAATCAACGGAGTTGGCGCTCGACCCACGGTAAAGATATCCATCAATTACGGTTGTGCCCTGCGCACCAAAGCCGTATGCATAATTTACGAACCATTCGTTAAAGCTAGGGCTGCTCGGTGTATTTGTGGCTCCGATTGCTCCACTGTCGTTGAACAGGTATGTACCGCCCACTCCAACTTGGGGCGCCGTTACGGCATTAACTGCATGAAGGTTATACGCTTGCACAGTTCCCGCAGGACTGATGATAGGGCTGTGATTTTCGCCATAGGAAGAGCCGAATGTCCATGTGGCTAACCTGGGGTCATAATTTAACGCCTCAAGATCTGGCATCATAAGAACATTGAAGTTGCTTGCCGTATTGTTGCAGCCGATTGGTGAAGGCTTGCAACTTCCCACCTTGATTACAGAATCGTCAGGGGCCTGGTTTACAACAAAGGAATCAAACCAGTCTCCACCTAAGTCAAATCCCGTGCCAGGAGGTATGTGTGTACCCCCATATCCGAGATATCTGCTCTGATCCGTTTGATTGTTAATTGCGAATCCTTCAAACGGAAGGCCGCTCAAGAGGTAGCCATAACTCATTCCATATAGGGAGCCGCCATTGTACACGCGAGGGAGAAATTGATTGACGCCCCGTCCACCGTCATGTGCTGTATAGATCCACGGATAGTGGGCTTCCATGACTGTATCGTTCTGTGCAAACGCAATCGGCAACGGCATCGTGTTCATTGTGCCATCTACCTTATTAGTAGCTGTATTGAGCACGCTATTGACGCGCACGGCTGGATACAGCTTGTAGCCGGTGTTGCAGAATGAAGCAGTTCCCGATGTCGGCGCTGCCCCTGTGGGAGTAGTCGGCAAATAGTAAGAAAATTCGTTCGCGTTATCGGTAACAGTCCCCCAACTCGCAACATAATTGCCACTATAGGTCGAGTTGGGCGTTGTAATGTTCAATGTCATCCCATTTATTTCAGACAAATCCCCAGAATCAAACGGAACGTTTGCGGCTACAATAACAGTATGATTATCGCTTTGTAATTGAAATATGAACGCATTCAACATAAAGCACTCGCCACCGCCCACCATATCATATCCATTTTGCCTGTTACTTACGCCGAGCACTGGCAATGTGTAACCGAGATTGGCCCTTTGGCTGATATAGTAAAACGTCGTAGAATTCGGAGAACCCTCGACCGGGAATACTTGGCTGATTCCGTTGTTATTGCCGTCTCCGCTAAACACATCTGCTTGCTCCTCCACCCCATAGCCGCACAGCCCACCGTGAGCAAAAAACAGTCCATTCAAATGTGGAAACCGCAGGTTTAGTAATGTAATCTGCTGTGCCGAAGGATTGTATGTGTAATTGACGGTTTCATACTCTTCTTGGTCGGTAATGCAAGCGGTTCCCGCAGTTGGCAGGTAGCAGGCTGCACCGGAATTCACAGATTGAAGCGTACCCGGGGTGCAGAAACCGGAAGGAAGCCCAGTCTGCGGGGCGGCCGCGGTATAAGACGCGACAACATTCGTTACGATAGATGCAGCGGGATTTATCATGTTGGGTGCGGATGGAATAAAGCCAGTTGGTTGGCTTCCGGCTGTACACCCTCCAGATCCTCCCACTCCGTTATCTGACCCCGCATAGCACAACTGGATCATCGTAGATACAGGGAAGTTAGCATTGCTGTCTGAAGCGGAAACCGGATTAACAGCACTGTTCGCGCTGGGTCCTGTCGGAACCGACGCAGCGTACCCAGTGATGGAAGTACCGGTAAGAGCGTCTGCAGGGTTGGTATCTAGAAGTTGTCGATCTTGTCCTTCTGTCCCCTGGCCTGCAGTTCCATTCGTCGCTACGGTAGTAGATCCTACGGCAGCAGCCACCGCGACGGTGCCTTTGTATACGACTGGATCTTCTGACACGGTAAAATCGCCGCCATGGCAACCTTCATCGTCGGAGGTGTTCACGCCACCGTCGCAGGCCACATATGTGGTCATCGCTAGACAGTCGCCGGTACCGTGGCAGTTAACAGTATTCTCGACGGCTTCCTGCTGGCCTGACGTATAGTTTGTGGCTGCAAGCGACAGGTTGTCGTAGTACGTCTTGAAAAAGTAGGCAGGCTGGTTTTTTCCAAAATAGTTATAGAAGTTATACCCGCCGGCATAGTCGGTAGTCTGCAGGTATTCAGATCCCGCAGCATTACCCTGGTAAGAAGGCCACTTCTGATAGTCCAGTGTTATTGCCGACGTGATATTCTCTCCGACAGATTGATAGGGGACAACTGAAAATGGATTTTCATAATAATCCGCCGTGATTCCGTTCCGTTCATCGTGGACATGGGTGTTCATCGGCCAGGTCATATTGCTGGTATTGTTGCCGTAGAGATATGGACCATAGCCTTGAGGATTTTCTTGATTGCCATATGTCGGATCGACATCGATTGTGCAGCCACTGAGCCCGCTCGGGGAGGTCACGGTGCAGTTCGTACTTCCTGCCAAATTGGCGATTCCATTGCTCTGGTTGCCTGTCTGGAAAGCACTAGCGTTGTATCTGCCTTGGAATATATTTGCAGAGAACGATGTTCCGGCCGGTTGTTGGATTGCTTGACTTGATGTTGGCGTCGATGAAATCGCTTTCGTTATTTGCGTTGCCAGTGGTGCGACCGCGCCATCTACATAGCTCTTTGTTGCTGCCTGCATTGCGCTTTGAGGATTGAAGGGTAGCTGCAACGCTCCAGTTAGGGTTCCTCCAGCTAGGGGAAGATAATTCCCAAGCATAGAGTTCACCTGGGTGGCTGTAATCGTTTGAACAGCAACACTTGCCGGCATTACAACGCTGCGGATAGCGGCGACGGTTGTTGTCGGGACGCTCGGTATCAACCAGTACTCTTTACTAACTGTTCCGTCATCTAGGTGATACACAGCGGTGTAGTACAATCCAGCCGGCGTAGCTCCAACATTCGGCGCCAAGTTGAGCAATACTTGCCCATTCGCGCCAATCTGCGTGGCCAAATTTCCGGCCGCCACTGTATTTCCTTTCGCAGTAACGAACGCGGGCCAGGAAACCAGGATTGTTCCCGCCGCAAATGTGCCGTCTGCGTTGTATACCGTATCCTGCACCTCGGTTGTTGTGACCTGGGCGTAGCATGGGAACACTGCGGCAGCGACGCATAGAGCCAAGCCAACTAATCTGCATATGCGCGCTGCTTGTGGCCGCCTCAGGCATACGTCTGCGGACTGAACTCTGTGATTCCCTGTCTCCATCATTATTTCTCCCCTGCGTCTTTGTCGTTCTGGCTGGAACATTCGGTCATCGCTCTTTTGGGCTTCGGGATTGGTAGACGCAAGCCTTCAAGCAGCGCATCACAAAGTTGTTGCTGATGTTGCTGCCTCGACGGAAGCGGATCCGCAATGGATAAGTCGCATAATTCCAAAAGCAGCTTGGCCTGCTGGCATCCGCCGCTCATCGCTTTATCGATGAGGCCTTGTAAGATTCTTGGCCATGCGGTTATGACTTCCGATCGCGCTAACTCACAATAGGGCATCTTGCCTTTTGCCGATAATGCTGTATTTTCCACTCGGCCATGATTGAAACCCGGCGCGCTCTTCCGAGTGACTTTTTGCGTTGCGGGAGCGCTCCGCTTTGAGTGTTGCTTCGGCACGCTTTCCATCCTGTCTTAGACGATAAAATGCTAAGGGGGCAATCGTTTCAGATCACCCCCCCCTTACCTTCTTTGCTCCAATACCGTAGTTACTCTACCTGCAGCAAGAAGGCCGATAACAAAGAAAATCCATCCAATGCTATCCTGGCCGGCGTCTCCGTCTTGCGTGATCTCTCACCGTGAGTTAAGACTAACAGAGAGGTGCACTTTGGCACGCCATCGCGCTCCTTTGCTAGCTCCCGTGTTTTCACATATTTACATGGATTGTCGTGGGTTGGCGCTTGACTCATCCATTGAATCTAACTCTAGTAATCGGTAATCGACAAAGATTTGCGTAAGAGAATCGATCGCCTCTCCATATCTTCGTACAATTGTCCGTAGACTTACACGCATGAGCCCTGCTGCCTCACCTTGCGTATATTCCTGGAGAGCAATACGGCGAATTAGTTCTCGGGAAAAGCCGTCAAGTTTCTTCAGGCATTTCTCAACGTCGTATACGAAGATCACTGAGTCCTCGAAGCTCGTTACACGGTAAGTACTCATCTTTCCTCGAAACGCATCGTGACCTAGTAGCGCAGGCATTCTTCCGACAGTCATCGAAAGTCTCATGTATCTTCGCAGCATGGCCTCCGTGTATTTTCTATAGAAAGCAAACTCCGGCTTAGGACTCGCCTTACCTGGACTTTCTTTGTGCCTCTTCCCTATTTGTTCCCTTGAGGAAGCAAGATGTAATTGTTCGGAGGCTCGCAGGTCGTACAGAGTGAGGGCAGCACTCATTGCAGACCTCCTTCTGTGCTCAATATTGCTAAGGATGTCTTCGCTCTTCGGGGACGTCCAGTGCGGCGGCGGCTGAGTGGCAGGGGAAAGTCTGAAAGTCGGACCGTGCAGCGGCGGCAATAGACACCAGTAACCGTGTTGTTGCGGATCCAGAGACGTCCGCAACCCTCACAGATCTTCAAGTGCAGATAAGAATGGGTCATGAGTAACTATTCTCCAAGGCAAATCAACAATTTCTCTTCTCCGATAGGCGCAGCTTATTTTGCGCACTGAAGGAGCAGTTTGGGGAGACTGCTTAGCCGTTGAACTCTATGGTTCGATTACGACCCAGCGGGCACATCTCCAGTTTGAATGTCTGTCGTTTTTTGATGTCGAAGTACATAGACAAGCAATTGACGGATGGTTTGTCATCCACAACAGGCTTCAATCTCAGCGAGCCAACCTGGCTCGCCGCTTTCGAAGCCCACTGCGACTCAATAGGCTGCCTACAAATGGTTCCGCAATTTGCCCATGTGGCGAGACAAACCGTATACAGAGCCACTTCATCGTGTTGACTTGGAGTTGGGAGAGGAAGGTCAGCATTTTTCAACCTCATCGCTTTATTAGGAGAGTCTGTTCTTAATACTCCATCGCTAGAACTATGTCAATATAAAAATATCTTAAAGATAAGCATGAGCGCCATAATGGAGCAAACGGTGCCAAACGATGAGGTGAGCGAAATTATCGCATAGATATATATTGTAATTATAAATAGCTTTATGCTATTGTGCGAATATGAAATTCGACGCTCTTCATGAAAATCTTCGGCTCGAAATCCTTCGCCGCATCGATCGTGGACTCCTTACCGGTTCTACCCTTGCGAGGGCTACAGACTTTCAGCAAGCTCACATCTCGAATTTCCTGAATCGAAAGCGTTCTCTCAGTCTCGAAGGCCTGGATCGCGTCCTGACTGCCCAGAATCTGTCCATCTTGGATCTGCTCCCCGCAGATGCTCTACCCAGTGCTCCTGCTCGCGGTCCATCCCTAACCCAAACTATTGCCGTCGTCACCCATACGGCTGCGGCTTTATCCGCCCGCATTCAGTCCTCAGAGATCGTCGACACAGTTGAGATGCCTGAGAGTGTATTCCGTTCTTCCCAAGACCGCCCCAGCCCAGGAAGAGAGCTCTGGCAGCGCTTTGTAGCGATCCGTGTAGATGCCCTTCAGGCGGCCGCCATGGAGCCTCTGCTGCGTCAGTACTTTGTTGCTGTCATCGACCGTCACTACAATTCGCTTGCCCTGTACCGCTCGCAGTTGCCTACCATTTATGCCGTCCATACATCTGACTCGCTGCACTTGTGCTTCCTGGAGTTTGAGGCAAATCGGCTGATTCTGCGACCTCGAAATCACCAGATTCCTGTGCGACTCATTGAACTAGCTGGCAACGAGCAGGCAGCGGACCACATCGTCGGCCGGGTTTGTTACGTTTTATCGGAATTTTGAGAAGGCACACTCATCACGAAGCCGCCTTCTGCCTTTCTTTGACCATGCCTCGTTCGGGGACGTGATCTGCTAGCATCGCCTATGGAGGAATTAACGCTCATGGAACAGCTTCCTGTCGGCACGGGTGTCCGACGCAATGAGGACATCGCTCTGGACCTTTTGAAGTTCGTCGCCGTCACTGCCAGCGTAGGTCGACCGACAACGCCTTCCGCAGGATTTGTAGCAGGCGGAAATTCTAAGACCGAGGACCAGGTGGGTCACCTATTGGATCTCTACGCCCGTTGTCTGCGCGCGGTCGAAGGAAAGTAGTTCGACTCGCTTGCTTAAGATTCCCCCATCACGAATCGTCGTTGTCGGTGCCGGCGCATTCGGCCGAAATCACATACGCGTCTGGCAAGCTCTCGAAAACGCAGGAGCGCCTGTCCGCCTCGTAGGAATAGTGGAGCCGGATAAGACTCTGGCTGCCGAACTCACGGCGGAATATCAACTCCCTGTATTCGCTTCTACCGGCGAGATACTCTCTTCGCAGTCGCCGCCGGACGCTGCTTCAGTAGCCGTCCCAACTTCGCTGCATGCCACAGTAACGTCTCAACTTCTGACTGCCGGCGTGGATGTCTTGGTGGAAAAACCTTTTACAGCTACTCTCCGGCAAGCAGACGATCTGATCGGCCTGGCGCAGCGTCACAAGTGCATCCTTCAGGTTGGCCACCTCGAACGCTTCAATCCGGCCGTTCGAGCAGTTCGTCCCTTGTTGCATCAACCACTTTTTTTTGAGGTTCATCGGCTCAGTGTTTTCACGCCGAGAGCGCTCGATGTCGATGTCGTGCTCGATCTCATGATTCATGATCTTGACATTGTTCTCAACTGGACTCAATCACCGATTCGCGAGTTGCATGCGGTTGGACTGCCGATCCTGTCCTCACAGGTTGATATCGCCAATGTTCGCATTGAATTTGCGTCCGGCTGTGTCGCGAACTTCACCGCCAGCCGCGTCAGTACGGAACGCGTCCGAAAAGTCCGCTTCTTTCAGCCACACCAGTACATTTCCGTCGACTACGCCCGACAGGATGTCCTTTGCATCGATGTACCCGCTTTGCAATCTCCAGAATCAAGCCAACCAATCTCGCCAACGTCTGGGTCGCTCCAGTTCCAGCCCGTGCAAGCGGTTCATCCAACGCCAGAATTTGCCCTACGCAAACTCGATGTCCCCTCAGGAGAACCGTTGCAGCTTGAACTGGAATCTTTCTTGCGTTCGGTTCGAGAACGTACCCCGCCTGAAGTTTCAGCGCAAGACGGCCGTGCCGCTCTCGCTGTCGCACTGGATATCGCAACCGCAATTCGGGCCCATCAATCGCGTGCTGGGCTTGCGTAATCCACCCTTCACCCTGTCAGGACCCCCGTGTGGACGGAACTGATTCTGCTGCGGTGGGTTGCGGCAGGGGTTGAGGACAGGCCCGGACAAAGCGTTCCGGGTTGCGGGCGTAGGCGCTGTTCAAGACCTGCTGGCGCTTCTGGATGACTTCCTCGGCCATGCCATAATGCAGCATTTCCGGGGTCAGTAGGGCGATGCCGCTGTGATGGTGCTGGCGGTTGTACCAGGCGAAAAACTGTTGGCAGAAGGCGCGCGCGTCCTCGATGGAGCCGAAGCGCTGGGGAAATTCAGGCCGGTATTTTAGGGTCTTGAACTGGCTCTCGGAGTAGGGATTGTCGTCGGAGACGTGAGGTCGGCTGTGGGTCTTGGTCACGCCCAGGTCGGCCAGCAACAGGGCGACTGGCTTGGAGGTCATCGAGGTCCCGCGATCGGCGTGGAGGGTCAGACGGTCGGCCACGATGCCCTGTTTCTCGCAGGTATCGGCGATCAGCCGCCTGGCCAACTCCGCAGTCTCGCGCGGGGCCACCATCCAGCCGACCACGTAGCGGCTAAAAATGTCCAGGATGACGTATAAGTGAAAGTAAGTCCACTTACATGGGCCGAGCAGCTTGGTAATG
>JAKAAZ010000276.1 GCA_021802085.1 Acidobacteriota bacterium | reverse complement strand
TTGGCCGCCAAACGATATCCTACTGAGCATTCCTTCCACTTTACCTACCCGACTAAAAATCTTCTCAGGAAAATAGAGGAAATAATCCACACGCAGTGCTTCAAAACCAGCCAGCAGAAGCAGCCTTTTCGTGTCTGGCGCTGTGAGAAGTTCGGCATCCACATCAACAGGACATCTCCGTACAATTGCACGAGTGATGGGATTCAGAGGATTGTGTTCGATAATGCAACACAATCCGCCCGGTGCCAGCACACGCTTGATTTCCCTACTGAGCGACATCCTGGCCGCCCCATGCACGTGATGGTAGACGCACACGGCTGTTACAAAATCCACCGAGGCATCCTCGAAGGGCAGTTCCGATAAGGAGGGCTGATGCGTCCTTCGATATGAATCTGATTGGGAGATCATGCCTGCGGATGGATCGCATCCCATGGCCTCCGCGAAATTGTGACCTGCCAACTCCAGTAACTCCCCACGTCCGCAGCCAACATCGAGCCATCTTTGTTTTGCGATCGACACGTTGGCGCGTCTCAAGATCCGCTGCAGCAGAAGCCATTTTCTGCGGTGAAAATGGAGTGGATCCTGCGCGAAACGATTGCGGATGGGATCGTCGAGCAGGTCACTATAGGCAGGAGCATAGTGGTCGAATTCACGTAATGTACTAGCGCTGGTTACCATAGTTGTCCGCCTTTCTCTCCATGATGCGCAAACCATCGACTTCCTTCACGAGCCGATAGTGCGATTCCAGGTAAGGCTCCATCAGTAAGCCGCCGGCAGGCCGGTACATCGCCGCGGAGAAATAAGGCGCAGCTTTCGTTTCAACGGTCGTGTCCCAAATGACGTACTTTACCTTGTGCCGGTCAAGAACCCGGATCGCGTCTTGAAACTGGGAGGGAGTGTTGTAGTTATAGAGAAGTAGACTGTATCGCGTCGGATTAGTCGTGGCCGAGAGGAAGTAATACATGGGGCAGGTTGGGTATGCAAAAATTTCGCTCCCAGCCGCTGCATGACTATCCAGAAACGCGAGCGCCTGATCCGACTTGAACATGCCTACCGGTCCCACGCGGGTGGGTACGGATTGCGCGCAAAGAACGATGAACAGATTGACAGCAGCTAATGCACCTGCGCTGATTGCGAGAAACTGCAGAAGCCAATCGGCAATCTTTCTCCGATATTCGACTAAAAATTGGACACATAGAATGATCAGCAACGGAGAACCAGCAGTGAGATGAGCGATGTCCCGCCTGTGAAATTCTGAAAGCCATAAAGCCCAACCGCACAGCCAATACAGCAAAATCTCTGGCCTCAGATTGTCTTTGCCATGAGGAATGCCGAGGACGGGTCCCAGCGCGGGTAGTGCCGCCACCAGGAGGAACGGCGTAATCAGAACCACTCCCAGCGGAGTCAACCAGCGGATGCCATGGATTGGGATAGCCCAATGAGTCCAAAATTGCAGAATGCCAGTTGCATAGGGAATGGTATTCACCGTGCCGTAGTTCTGGGAGGGCCACACGAAGTTCATGTAGATCAAATCCCATAGGGCACCATGACTCCAGAAGTAGAGCAGTGTAAGTCCCACGATGCTACAGTAGCCTCCAGCCACCATGCATAGCGAAGATAGTAAGCCAGAGCGCCGTCGTTGCTGTATCCAAATCCAGACGAATAATGCGAGCAATAACAGCATTCCTTTAGGCTGCAAGATGCAGGTAGTTACTCCAGCCAAAACGCCGGCACCCACTAAAAGACTGTTCTTGCGCTTCTCCTGCCACAGGACGATGCAGACGACCGACAGCAACGCAAAGAAATTACTGTCCACATGATGGTTGACCATCGGCCACATCGTACTGAAATACACGCTCACCAAAAGGAGTGGAGGGAGAATCTGGTATCTTCCGCACACCCGGCGTGACAGGAAGTACATCGACAGACCCGTCCCAAGGGATGTCACAAAAAGCCAGATGCGAGCCACCAAGAAGGTAGTGCCAAACAGCTTGAAAAATCCTGCCAGCAAGTAGAATGTGCCGGGACCCATCACCTCAAAGAAGTCGCGGGCGAAGACCTGACCGTGCAGGATCCTCACCGCACCCTCGACCAGCGTTCCCTCGTCGCTTCCGAGAAAGACGAGTCGCATGAACGGCAGCAGATAGACGGCGGCACAGAGCGCAAAGAGGACGTATGGAATGTAGGGCCGAGCAGACGACTTCTGGGCTGGCGCGTGCAGGGACGCAGGAGCGGCGCTCGTTTCGCGGTCTCCGAGATGCGTGTCGGGCAGTTCTTCGACGCTCAATTCCACAGTTGTTCCATCCGAATGATGTGCATGCAAAGGGTTACGCCCGCACGCCGGCGAGCGGCTGATACGAAGGCGCGGCGGCAGGGATGGCTACCGCGCGTTCTGTATCGTCCATCACGAACGGGCCCAATGGCGGGGCGAGATCGGCCAGGATGACGGCACGCGGCAAAGATTTCTCCGCTACAGAAACGTTGCGCGCTTCCGTCACCACATAGAGTGGACGCTCTTTCGCTTCCTCATAGTTTCTGGCGACGTAATCCCCAATGGCGCCCAGCGCCAACAGGATCATTCCGGAAAAGACGCATTGCAGGGCGACGACCGAGGCCCATCCGGGCACAAGAGCTTTGGTCCAGAGCGCTAGATACGTCACTCGCAGGAAATAGAGAAAGCCGGCGGCGCTGAGTATGCAGCCAGCCGCAATGCTGATGCGCAGTGGAAATGCCGAGAACGATGTGACGCCGATCCAGGCGAATCGCATCATCTTCAGCAATGGATAGTTGGTCTGGCCCGCGGCACGAGCCTTTCGATCGAACGGAAGCATCGCTTCCTTCAATCCCAGCCATGCCACCATGCCGCGCATGTACCGATGTTGTTCTCGAAGAGAGCGGATGGCCAGCACGGCCCTGCGACTGAACAAACGAAAATCTCCGACATCAGGCGTCATTGGCTGGTCCGCCATGCGCGACAGAACTCGATAGAAGAGTTTCGCTGTCCAGCGCTTGAACCTTGTCTCTCCTTCGCGGGAGTTACGCTGCGGCGACACAATGTCGTATCCCCGCTCGAACAGATTCAGCATGCGCGGCAACAATTCCGGAGGGTCCTGGAGGTCCGCATCCATCACCACCACGGCATCTCCGTTCGCAAAATCCAATCCAGCCGTAACCGCGGCCTGGTGGCCAAAGTTCCGGCTGAACCGAATCACCTTGACCCGCTCATCTCTCAACGCCTCGCGTCCCAGTACGCTTGGCGTGGCATCTGTGCTGCCATCGTCCACGAAAATGACTTCCCACGCTACTTCATGCAGAGTGTCACGCAGGCGTTCCAGCAGCAGAGGTATTACCTGTGCCTCGTTCAGAACCGGAATCACGACAGAAAGGAGCATCGATGCATCCCCTAAACTTGAAAAAGTACCAGGGAGAGCATGCCGGTGAACTGGACCTGCTCCGGGTATCTCTCCCAGAACGACAGAGTTTCTCTTACAGCGCTGACTTGCCTTCGCCGGTACTTAGGCGATGGCGGTTGTCAGATCGCCGCCCATGGTCGTAAAAGCAGTGTTGATATCGCCAGCCAGCGAATGCATGCCGACCGTTGCCGCGAAAGCGACAAACGCCACCAACAGCGCGTATTCGATCAGGTCCTGGCCCTTGTCGTCCTTCAACATCTCGATCATCACCGATAGTTTGATCAGCAAATGATTCATATGAAATGCCCCTCCAGTCCGTTCGATGGATGTTCCAGCCTAGGCCGGATTGGTTCCTTATTCCAAGTGCAGAATTACCGGGGAGAGTATGCCGATGAGCTTAGTTTGCCCAGGCATCTCTCCCGGAAAGTACGACAGTGTTGCATGGTTGTACTGACCTGCCTTCGCCGGTACTTAGGCGATAGCGGTTGTCAGATCGCCGCCGATGGTGGTGAATGCATTGTTGATATC
>JAKAAZ010000039.1 GCA_021802085.1 Acidobacteriota bacterium | reverse complement strand
GCTTCAGACGCAGTTCGGTCTCGCTCATGCGCCCGTAGCTCATCGCCTTATGCTTGCTGGCGTTGGCCTTGATCTTGGTGCCGTCGATGGCCACATGGCCCAGCTTCACCAAACCCGCCTTGGCGCACAACTGCAAGGCCTGCGTAAACAACCCGGCCAGCGCTTCCAGGTGCCGCTTGCGGAACTCCGCCAGCGTGCTGTGGTCCGGATGTTCGTCGGCAGAAAGAAAACGAAACGCCACGTCGTCGTAAGTCTTGCTCTGGATCTTGCGCGAGCTGTAAACCCCGGTCGCGTACCCATAAAGCAATACCCGCACCATCATCGCCGGAGCATAGGCCGACAGACCACGACCATCCTTCTCGCTGTAAGACGAATAGATCGCATCCAAATCGAGCGCTTTCACCACGTCCGCCAGAAAACGGGCCAGGTGATTGTCTGGAAGCCAATCATGAAGAGAAGGTGGAAAAAGCAAGGACTGATTCAGTTCGTCGGCGCGGAAGCTCTTACCCATGAACACATCTTAAAAGCCGATGAAGAAATAGCCGACACCTTTCATCGTCGGCTTTTTCTATCCCCGACAGACTCCTAGCGGGAGGGAACTTGAATTTGCCGTATACCGCTGATCTCGTCGTTCGGTATCAATATCTGCAACAGCGGCTCACAACCCTCGCTGCTATGGACGTTCCCCAACTTATTGACGCTCTGTTCCCCGATGGGAACCCCGACTCGGCTGACGTGCGGCAAGCTGCATTGTTGATCGCACCGAGTGTTCAAACCCCACGCGAGTTGTTGAACGAACTGCGGACCGACATCACACAACCGGAACTGCCCGGCAGGCAAGGACAATCCATTCGCATCATGAGTCTCCACAAATCGAAGGGCCTAACGGCTCGGGTCGTCGTCATTGCAGGGTGCATTACGGGTATTCTTCCGGAAATCGACTTTACTGAACCGATCATGGAACAGAACAGGCAATGGCAAGAACAAAGGCGGTTGTTCTATGTGGGCCTGACCCGGAGCACGGAGACCCTTATCGTCAGCAGTGCCGTGCAAATGCCACGTAGAGACGCGTTGCAAATGGGTATGCCTGTGCCTCCCGCGGTCCGATATGGCATGGTGACCCTGCAAGCGAGTCGATTCCTCGCAGAGTTGGGACCTTCCGCGCCGAGGCCCATCCACGGCCAGACATGGCGTACTACTCTCGGTTTTTAGAGATTCGAAGCACGGATGGCATCCGAAATATGCTCTTGGGCTTGACTCTCGCAACACTACCAATCCATATTTGCGGCGTTACCCGACTCCTTCCCGGCACAAAGAGGTTGGAACTGCACTAAGTACAGCCGCCAGCGGCGGCACGTGCAGAGAGATTTGCCGCTAAGAACGCCCCAGCGGGGCAGCGGCAAATCAGAACAATCTCTGTGAGGAGAATCCAGCCGGGCATCAAGACGATCACCTCCCTGCGCCAGCCTCCGCCAGCGGCTCCGGCAAAAACGGCTTCGGGAGGTTCATGGTCAACGCGGCTTGTTGCGTTGACCTCTTTTGGATTTATCGTGGGTCTCTGCCGCTTTCGACGCCTTGGCCCTGGTGTCGTCCGGTTGGGGGAGTTCCCATCCCGCCATGCCCTGTAACACGCGGTCGGCGTGCTTGATGGTGTTCACGTGTCCATAGTGGGTTTCAATCATGTGGACGGAAGTTCCCATCTGCTCGGCGAGGAAATACACGTCCACGCCTTCCTGCAATCGGAGCGTGGCGTAGGTGTGCCGGAAGCAATAGGTCGAGCGCGGCACGCCCTGCGTGCCTTCGCGCAGTTTCGCCTCGTTCAGAAGATCGGCAATCAGCGAGCTGTAAAGAGTTATTGCGGGCTTGCCTGTAATGTTCGTAAAGACTCTGTCGTCCGGTTCCGTGGCTTTGGAGATCGCGCGGATGCGTTCCAGATATTCTCCGACGCTTTTGGGAGCCACCAGCTTGCGCGACTTGCCTTTGCCTTGGACAAACAGCACAACGATCTCACGCCCCTCGCGATCCTTCGCCGGCATAATGTCGCGCCAGCGGAGATTCTTCATCTCCGCCGGCCTCATGCCTGTATTGCACGCAATCAGAATCATGTTGTAGGTGACGGTGCGATACCAGATGCTTGAAGGCTTATCGGCCTCGGCAATCCACTTCCTTCCGACAGTGTGGAGTTTGCGGTATTCCTCCAGCGTAAACTCGTCGCGCCGCATGGCCTTGAGCTTGGGGCGCTCGTCGAAACGCTGGCTGGCAGGAACATAGCGTTTCTTGATGGCATAATTCATCACCGCACCGAAGATGGACATCTCAAGGCGGATGGTGGAATCGCTGATAAAAGGAACCGTCCGTTTTTCGGAAGGTTTGACTTCAATCGGCTTCAAAACCCTGATGCCCAGGGTTTGCTGAACCTTGGTGCGGCGTTCGGCTTCCTTATTCGCGAAGGCTTGCGCCATGTCGGTAGTGATTTCTCGAACGCCGTTGCGCCTGTTGCGCCCCGCGCCGTTCTCCCGCCGCCATGCCGGATACCCGCCCCAAAGCTCGTCACCGATAAGGTGAACCTGCGTTGAGCCTACATATCGGTCTAAAGCGCCTTCGATAATGGCACGAACTTTTCTGGGCCGCGCCGCGCTGATCTCTCCGCGTTTCGCCCGCGCCTCCTGGATCAGCAGATACTCTCTCCCCACCTCGCGGAAGGGATGGTTGAACACAGGAACGTCATGCTTTAATCGAAACCGGATGTCGGCGTCCTGGTCGAAGGCGCGTTCCCGCGCCACCTCGATGTCGGTCGTCTTGAGCGAAACCGTCTTGTAGCGGTCGGCCTTGGGTATTTTCATGCGGCAATACCACATCCGATGATCCACGTCGCCGCGCCGGAAGAGAACCAAACCGGGCTTGAGTTCCGCTTTGTCGGTGACGAATGCCATCTTCGCCTCTGTCTTTTTCGATGCGTCCTGTGCAGATTCCGTGCAGATTTTTCCGGCAAGTCATTGGCTCTGCATATCTGTGCAGGACTCGTATAGAGAATAGCAAAATAATATGTTGATTATTTATAATTATTTACGATATACTTGTCATCCTGAGCGAAGCGAAGGACCTTGTGGTTTTCCGCCAGTCCCCGCGGGTGCCCCTCGCCGCGTCTCTTGCGGCGAAAGCGGATTTATAGATACTGGTTTCAAAATGGAAGGAGTCATTCTGAGCGCAGCGAAGAATCCAGAGGGCGATTGCAGCGTTTACGATGGTGATTCGTCGCGATTTTTTTCGCCACGAATCACCATGCAAACTGTAAATCGGCTATAGGGTGGGACCGAAACTTGTCGTCCTGCCCCTGAACGAAATGAAGGGGAAGAATCTTGCGGTTGTCGTTCATGGATTCCCCACTCCATTGCTGTATCCTTGACTTTCTACTTCCTCCGGGAGAATCGCCAATGTTCATGCGCGCTGGGGCCATTCTACTGTTTGCCACTGTGGCTTTCGGGCAAACCACGACGCCCGCAAACACCCCTTCGTCTCCCGCCATGCTCGGTTTTCAAAACAGCGCCGCCGAGGCAAAACTGGATCAGGAATTTCTGCAGGTGCCCAGCGCGACCCTCGCCGGTGAGGAGCTGAAAATCCTGACCGCCGCTCCGCATGTTGCGGGTTCGAAGGAAGATTATGCGACCGCCGAATACGTCGCCCAGAAGTTCCGCGACGCGGGCCTGAAAACGAAAATCGTTCCCTATCGCATCATGATGAATCTCCCCAAAAAGATTCAAGTGACCGCCTTCGCCGCGGATGGAAAACAGCTCATGTCCGGACCCACGCCCGAACATGTCAGCGACGATCCATATCAGGATGACAAGCGCATCGTCACCGCCTTCAACGCCTACTCGCCCTCGGGAAACGTGACTGCGGACGTGGTCTACGCCAACTACGGCAGACCGCAGGATTTTGCCAGGCTCGAGGCCAAACACATCAGCGTGCGCGGCAAAATCGTCATCGTCCGCTACGGCAAAAATTTCCGAGGTGTCAAAGTCTACCTGGCGCAACAGCACGGAGCCGCCGGCGTCATCATCTACTCCGACCCCGCCGATGACGGCTACGTTCGCGGCGATATCTATCCCGACGGCCCCTACCGCCCGGAGACCGGCGTGCAGCGTGGCTCGGTTCAGTACCTCTTCAAATATCCCGGCGATCCCACCACGCCAGGCTTTGCCTCGACGCCCAATCTCCCCGCCGGCAAGCGCATCTCGCTCGAAGACGCAACCGACCAGGCCAAGATCCCTTCGACGCCGTTGTCCTACCACGATGCCGCGCCGATTCTGGCTGCGCTTGCGGGCCCGGATTCTCCTCGTTCCTGGCAGGGCGGTTTGCCCTTCACCTACCACCTCGGACCGGGACCTGTAAAGGTCCACATGGTGCTGGAACAGGACTATGCGCTGCGCACGATTTGGGACGTCATCGGTGAAATTCCCGGCACGCAATATCCCAACGACTCGGTGATTGTCGGCAATCATCGCGATGCCTGGACCTTCGGCGCGGTCGATCCAAGCAGCGGTACCGCCGCCCTGCTGGAAGCTGTCCACGGAGTTGGAACACTGCTCCAGCAGGGCTGGAAGCCAAAACGAACCTTGACCTTCGCCAGTTGGGACGCGGAAGAGCCGGGGCTCATCGGCTCCACCGAGTGGGCCGAAGACCATGCCGCGGAATTGGCCCACGCCGACGGCTACTTCAATATCGATGTCGGCGTCTCCGGGCCGGATTTCACTGCCGCAGCCGTTCCCTCGCTCAAGCCATTTCTGGTCGGCATCGCCAAACAGGTGCCTAGTCCGCAAGGCGGCACCGTGTTCGATGCGTGGCTGCACGAGCAGGAGAAACAAGCCACTCACCATCCGGACACCGACCAGTCCGACGACTTACAGAAAACCTTGCCGGCCTTGGATGGCATTCACATCGACGATTTGGGCAGCGGCTCCGACTACACTCCGTTTTTGCAGCACCTCGGCGTGCCTTCGACCGACATCGGCTCCGCTGGCCACTATGGCGTCTATCACTCCGCATTCGACAATTACGCCTGGTTCACCAAGTTCGCCGATCCTACCTTTGTCTATCTCCAGCAGCAGGCCCGCTTCCTTGGCCTGGAAGGCGTGACCATGGCCGACGCCGACCTGCTCCCCTACGACTACCAAGTCTATGGCAGCCAGGTCGTCGGCTATCTGCAAGCCGCCCAGCTCAAGGCGACCAATGCCGGTATGCAATCGCTCGACTTCGCACCGGCCCTGGCCGCCGCCCAGCGATTCCGTGACGCGGGCGCCAAGGCGCTGGCCGCTGAACACGACCCTGCGGGCCCGCTATCCGAGGAAAATCGCATCCTCCGCCAGGCGGAAGAAGACCTGCTCTCGCAGCACGGCCTTCCCAATCGCCCCTGGTATAAGCACACTATCTACGCCCCCGGGGAATACACCGGCTACGCTGCCGTCGTCATTCCAGGAGTCAACGAGGCCATCGACGCCAAGGACGCAGCCCGCGCTGGCACTCAACTGGAAGTTCTCACGCGCGCTTTGGACCGCGCCGCCGCCACGCTGAACAAAATGCCGTAGCTATAACGAGATGAGTCATTCTGAGCGTAGCCCTCCTGATCGGCGGGTGCTCCAGGTCTCGATTTTGAGACCTGGGATTTTAGACCGGCGAACTTCGAGTGTCCATCCTTTTGCGCATTTGCGAAAGGGTGGGACGCGATCCAGATCACAGTGCGGTAACGGTGAAGATGCCGAAGTGTCCTTTCGCGCAAGATTCGCCATTTTCTAGGCCAATCGCGCTCCAGATGCCATAATGCCAATATGCAGATCGGCGAGTTCGTCCGAGAAAAGGTCCTGGCTGTGCAGGAGTATTCCCTTCTCTCCTGGATGGCCCTCACAAATGTGTTTCGTCAGCCTTTTTACTGGGCAGACCTCTACACCCAGGCCGATCTGATCGGCTTCGGCTCCGTTCCCATCGTCATTCTCACCGGCTTCTTTACCGGCGGCGTACTGGCCCTCAACTCCGCCACCACCCTGGCGCAGTTTGGCGCCAAGGCCGTTACCGGGGAGCTGGTCAGTCTCTCCATGATCAAAGAACTGGGTCCCGTGCTGACCGGCCTCATGGTCTCCGGCCGCAACGCCTCCGGCATGGCCAGCGAACTCGGCTCCATGCAGGTCACCGAGCAAATCGATGCCATGCGCGCCCTCGGCGTCGACCCGCTGAAGAAGCTGGTCACGCCCCGAGTGCTTTCCACCATCGTCATGCTCGTCTTCCTCACCATCATTTCCGACAGCCTCGGAACGATGGGAGGCGGGTGGATCGCGAGCACCATGGGCATCGATGCTTCCCAGTACTTCCACATGGCCTACCAGTCGCTTCGCTTTCCAGACATCCTGGAAGGTCTGGTCAAGCCCCTCCTCTTCGGGTTCATCATCGCCACGGTGGGCTGCTATTTCGGCATGTCCACCCGCGGCGGCACGCAAGGCGTGGGCCGTTCCACCACCCAAGCCGTCGTCGTCAGTTCGGTATTGATCATCTTCAGCGATTTCCTGATCAGCCGCTTAACTATCGATCTCTTTGGGCGCTAGAGAGGATTTACAGTTTGCGTAGAGTTTGTTTCATCAGGATGCTTTGTATCAGGGCATGGCTTAGCCATGCCGCTCGAGGCCGCAATAATCGCCGGGTGCCCGTGCCACAGTAACGGCGAAAATGCTTTCGAGCGAATTTACAGATACTGGTTTCAAAATCAGAGGAGTCATTCTGAGGTCGCGGCGACGACCGAAAAATCCAGAGGGCGATGGCGGCGTGTACGATGCGGATATTTTCTGCATTCTCCACCACAAACGACTATACAAACTGTAAATCCGCTAGAGAACTTTTCGGACCATACAAGAATGTCCACCGCGCAAACCATCCCGTTCCCGGACCTCGCTCTCACCGATCCCACCCAGCCCGTCGTCTCCTTTGAGCATGTTTCCATCGGCTTCGACGGCCATTCCGTTCTGCTCGACATCAGCTTCCAGGCGCGCTCCGGGGAGATGTGCATCATCCTTGGCCCTGCCGGAGGCGGAAAAAGCATCCTCCTCAAGCTGGCCAATGGCCTCATTCCACCCGACGCCGGTCGTGTCCGGCTCTTCGGTCAGGACATCAATACCCTCTCCCAGGAAGAGCTGTTCGCCTTCCGCGGCCACATTGGCATGGTCTTTCAGGAGAGTGCCCTGTTCGACTCTCTTTCCGTGCGCGACAACGTCTCCTATCGCTTGCTCGAAGAGCATGACAACGAGGAAGACATCACTCGCCGCGTCCTCGAATGTCTGCGATTTGTGGAACTCGAGGATGTGATCGACAAATTTCCCGACGAGCTATCCGGCGGCATGAAGCGCCGCGTCGCCATCGCCCGCGCCATCATCACGCAGCCCAAGCTCTTCCTCTACGACTCGCCCACCGGCGGCCTCGACCCCATCACGTCCACCACCATCATTGAGCTGGTCATGAAGCAGCGCGACGTGTACGAAAGCACCGCACTGCTGGTCACCCATCGCCTGCAGGACGCCTTCACGCTCGCCACCCACCGCTTCAACCTCAAGGAGAATCGCATGGAGCGCATCGAGAACGACGGCGTCGATCCCAACACCACCATCATGGTGCTGAAAGACGGCCGCATCGCCTTCCTCGGCTCCCTCGTCGATCTCCTCCGCTCCAAAGACCCCTACATCCAGCAATACCTCGCGCAGTAACTCCGCTTCCCCTTCCATTTTTTGTTTCCGTCGACGCAGTTGATTTCGAGTAGCCAATCAAAGCGGCTATATTGAACATGACGATATGTCGAGACAATCCAGAAACATGCCGGGACAAAGAAATCGGGAAGAGGTAATCAATACCCAACTCGCAATCCTGATTTCAAGGCTTGGGGTCACTGCTGATGCCGAAACCATTCACGTCCACGGCAAACACCGTCCGGATGTGATGTTTCAACTCCGCGGGCTTCGAGTGGTAATCGAAGGGAAGCTTGCGGATCACCCAGGGGCCGAACAAGTTGTCCTATCGGACGCTCGGAACCGTGTACGCAGCGGCATTGCCCATATTGCAGCCGCTGTCGTCTACCCCGTTCCTCTTCGCAGCACACCGACGACCAAGGTCTCAGCAGTCCTTCGCACGTCACTTTTGAAATTTCGGATTGTCGCTGAAGCCGACGAATCGCCGGAGTGGTTTGAAGGAACTCCCGCTTCACTGATGGATGCTTTGCGGCGTGCACAGGAAGCTCTTACAAAAGATGACATTGTTGAGCAAACTGCTAAATCGTTGTCCGTGCACCTAGTGGCTGTAGCTAAATTGTGGATGGGGCAGAAGGGTTCATGTGACCGACTGTCCCAAATCCTAGGTATATATCCGCCCAAGGGCGAAGTATCCGAAAAGGCTCAATTGCGCAGGGAAACTGCGGCCAAGGTGTCGGCCTTGGTACTGGCAAATGCCTTCATCTTCCAGGAGCAACTCGCGGGGACAGATGGCCGCATTTCGTCCCTGCGAAAACTCGACAATGAAAAGGACCCAGTGGGAGCAACCGCAAAACACTGGAAATGGATTTGGGAAAACATAAACTACGTCCCTATCTTCCAGCTCGGCGAAAGGGTGTTGAACGAACTCCCAATCGATGGGAACTCCGCCATTGCCACGTGCGCTTTGCTGTCGCAAGCCATATCGATTTGCTCGAAACAAGCGGCATTAAGACATGATTTGATGGGCCGCATTTATCACTGGCTTCTTCATGAAGCTAAATATCTCGGGACCTATTACACTTCCGTCTCCGCAGCTACTCTGCTGATGAAGCTGACGATCGCGGCGAAATGGAATCAAGATTTTAGCGACCCTGCGGAGTTGTCATCTTTCAAAGTTGCTGACCTGGCCTGTGGTACCGGAACGCTCCTGATGGCCAGTGCACAGGCTTTATCGGACATCTATATTCGCGAGCGTGCAGACCACGATCTCCCGTTGGACATCAAAGACATGACCACGCTGCATCGCACGCTGATGGAAAACGTTCTGCATGGCTACGATGTGCTTCCCTCGGCAGTGCATCTGACGGCATCTACTCTGGCCATGCTGGCCCCAGAAGTTGCCTTTGTGCGGATGGCGCTGTATGTGATGCCGTTAGGCCTTGATCGTGGCATAGCAAAACTTGGCAGCTTGGATTTTCTTATTGGAACCGAAATCAGGACGCAGATGGCTCTTGATTACACTCACAGCGAGGATGTACAGACTGGTGCCGCGTCTTCTCGCTCGGGTAATGCGGTTGTGCCGAGGCTGGACCTGTGCGTGATGAATCCGCCCTTCGTCCGGAGCGTGGGCGGCAATTTGTTATTTGGCTCTCTGCCAGATGAGCGGGGGCTCCTCCAAAAGGAACTCAAGCGCCGCGTCAAACAAATCGGCGCGAGCGCAACAGCAGGGCTGGGGAGTGTATTCGTCGCTCTAGCCGACCGATGTCTCAAGACTGGAGGACGGCTCGCCTTCGTGCTTCCGGCAGCCCTTGTCTCAGGCGAGGCGTGGGGAGATACCCGAAAACTCATCGCCGAACGTTACCATCTGGAAACCGTCATATCGAGTCACGATGCGGAGCGGCCTAATTTCTCTGAAAATACTGACCTGTCCGAAATCCTCTTCATCGCTCGAAAGCTCGATCAAGAGGAGCAGCCTGGTCGCACTACCTACATCAGCCTTTGGCGCAACCCACGCACGATCCACGAAGCACTTGACCTCGCCAATCGCATCATCCAGCTCAAGGAACCCGTAACGATAGAGGGTGCGGGCATCACGACTATTCGTGGAACTGACGATAAGCTTGGCGAAGTTGTTACAGTACCGCCAGCAAGGGAAAGGGAGAATTGGACGGGCGCTCTTTTCGCGCAGAGTGAATTGCTACGTGCGTGTTGGAGCTTCGAGCGCGGGAAAGGTCGTGTTCCTGGAATCTCGCAAACGTTCACCATTCCAGTGTGCCGTTTGGACGCCTTAGGGGGTCTTGGCTATGATCGGCGCGACATTCACGATGCGTTTGAAGTCTCTAAGAACGACTGGTCTCCATATCCAGCGTTTTGGGACCACAAATCCGACAAAGTGCTGACGATCACGCAGGAACCTAATGCTGTTTTGCTTGCGAGAACACAAGCAGCCAAAGGAAGGCACCTCAAGAGCGCGACGGATGTATGGTCCAAGGCAGGAAGAATTCTGCTCGTAGAGCGCTTGCGGTCAAATACGCATCGTGTGCTGGCAGTAGGTTTCGAAAACCCGGTTCTCGGTAATACTTGGTGGGCCTTGGATCTCAATGCGGTCAACTCCAAACAACAAAAGGCACTACTCCTGTGGCTCAACAGTTCCTTATCCATTCTCTTGTTTTTTGGGCGTAGGGTAATCACACAAGGGGCATGGATGCAGATGAAGAAACCAGGTTGGGAAGGAATGCCGATTCTCGACGTCCGCGCCCTGTCGTCGAAGCAAATCAACATGCTGGCGGCCGCCTATGACTCACTTGCAAACACAGAATTGCAGGCTCTCGCCAACCTCAAATCTGACCCTGTACGCGTAGAGATCGATCATGCCCTCTGCAAGGTTCTTTCTATCCCAGACATCCGTTTCATCCGCGAGCTTCTCGACAGAGAACCAGGATTGAATGCCAAAGATATTGCGCCACGGGCAGAACACAACTCCGCTGACTTTGACAGCGGCGAAGACCTTGAAGAATCAGCCGAACCCGCCCTGTTCTGAGCGCCTGTGGTTCCTTGCCCGGTGCCCCATTCGAGCCCACCCTGTGCGAGGTCGCTGCGGCGACCGAGTCGAACGGGTTGGCTTGAGTGGGATCAAAGCGCAACGCACACCCACGAATTCCGGGCCACTCCGCAACCTGCCGTGTGTTTCAGGTCTCGATTCTGAGACCTGGGATTCAGTCCCTCAAGCTACCCACTCCGCTCCGATCTTCCCTCCGCGTGTCTATGCGCTCTTCAGCGACGCCGTATCGATCGAGAAGCGGTGATCCACAGCCGCCATTCTCCTCAGGATTGGGGTGCCCCACATCTCGCTTCTGAGATGTGGGGTTGATTTCCCTCGCGATCGATCCACCCCTGCGCTGCCGCCTGAAAACCGATGATGTACAGATCGTCACCTCGAACGATTCGCTATCGGCGCCTGGAGCGCTATGGTTGAGATTCCGTGTGCGTAACGGCGTTCTTGCCGCTTTTCTGTAAGCGACTTTCTTCTCTTGAAACCAGTATAGCGGCCACTCCACTGCGCCTTCCCCCCTCAAAAATCTTGTGCAAGAATTCCTTGCCGTCGTACCGGTTGAATATCAATTCAGTGTGCTGAGGAACATGCGTGTCGTAAGCGTTTCTGACCGTAAATTCGATTGCAGTTTTTCCATCCGCGCTGGCGGCTATCATTGCCGTCTGGTTTGATCCGGACAACATGCGGAAGTTGTACTTCCCCGGCGGGAGTGTTGTGTTGTCGATGACGAATGGATGAGATATGGTAGCTTGAATTTCATTCGTAATTTGGGCGTGTGAGAACTGTGTGGCGAATATAGGCACAAGCGCCAGTAACGCTACGCGTAGGATCACCTTCGATTGCATTCGCATGGTTGACTTTCTCCATTTACTAAGGTCTGGAAATAGATCCAGATTTCTCGAATCTGCTTCATTAGACGTGGGATGCGGCAAGAATCGTTGTCCTTCGCGAAGAATTTTAATCACACGCGTGTGCGGAAACCATCTGCCCGGTGCTCCACTCAAGCCATCTTTTGGCCCGGGTGCCCCAGGTCTCGCTTCTGAGACCTGGGTTATCTGCCTGTTGGTTGGCTCCTTGTGGTTAAGCGCTCTTCAGCGAGGCCATGTCGATCGAGAAGCGATACTTCACGTCCGCCTTCAGCAACCGCTCATACGCCTCATTCACCTTCTGGATTGGAATCACTTCGACATCGGCGGTAATGCTGTGCGCACCGCAGAAGTCGAGCATCTTCTGCGTCTCCGCAATGCCGCCGATAGGAGAGCCGGAAAGACTGCGACGGCCCATGATCAGATTGAACGCTGGAATCTCAAACGGCTTGTTCGGCGCACCCACCAGCGTTAGATTTCCGTCGCGTCGCAGCAGGTTGATATATGCGTTGATGTCGTGGCTGGCGGAGACAGCATCCAGCATAAAGTCGAAGCTGCCCGCGTGCTTGACCATCTCGTCCGCGTTGCGGGAGACGACGACCTCGTCGGCCCCCAGCCGGAACGCGTCTTCCTTCTTGTTGGGCGACGTGGTAAACAGAACAACGTGCGCGCCAAGAGCGTGTGCGAACTTGACTCCCATATGGCCCAGTCCGCCCAGCCCGACGATCCCAACCTTCTTGCCCTTGGTCACTCCCCAGTGGTGCAGCGGCGAGAAAGTGGTGATGCCCGCGCACAGCAGCGGCGCGGCCCCGGCCAGATCGAGGTTCGAGGGAACCTTCAGCACGAACCGCTGATCCACGACCACACTGTCCGAGTAGCCTCCATACGTCACGCCGCCCGTGTGCTTATCAGGAAAGTTATAGGTCAGGGTCATGTTGGGGCAGAACTGCTCCTCGCCCCGTAGACACTCCGGGCACGTTCCGTCGGAGTCGACCATACACCCGACCGCGGCAACATCTCCTACCTTGAATTTCTTTACAGCCGAGCCGGTTTTCGTAACGCGGCCGACAATCTCATGGCCGGGCACGCAGGGATAGACGGTTGGCATCACGCCGCTCCACTCATTGCGCACCTGATGCAAGTCAGAATGACAAATGCCGCAGAACAAAATCTCAATCTGCACATCTGTCTCGGTTGGATCGCGCCGCGCGATCGTGGTGGAAGCCAGCGGCGATGTCGCACTGTCAGCGGAGAATGCTTTTGCGTTGTACATAGCTCTCCGTTGGATGCGGCACACCGTAGAAGTTCCTCAAAAAAATATGCCCTGCCGCGCTGCGGAATCCTGACGGCTGCGTGGACGACTGAGATACCCCACGGTCTCGCTTTTGCGACATGGATTTCGCTGCGTCTGGTTCCTCAATACCTGCGACGCCACTTCAATCCCTACCGGCGCTCCAACCGGCAACTCTCCATCCGCCCTCATCCCGCAGATTTGCGATGAATGCTCCCGCCCGGCTATTCTCAGATCAGTGGCGCGGCGCATTTTCCAATTCGCGGCTGGCATTGTCCTGATCCTGGCCACGCTCACTCCTCTCGCGGAGTACTTCGACCACTGGGACAAGCACGTTGTGCCGGCGAACGACACGGAACTCAACATCACCGCATGGTTTGTAGGTGTTGGCATCGTCGTGACTCTCGCCAGGCTGCTGCGCTACGTTCCCGCGCTCGCGTCTTCGAAGAGGCGCCCCGGCCCGTCTATCCAATCCCCCCCGCTCTTGCCAGCGGGAGCGAGCCACCGCCCCGCGTCCACGGCAAGCCCGCCTCTTGTTCCGCTCAGAATCTGATCCTCACTGTGAACTCACGCTGGAAGCGACAGCGATGGGCGTGCCTTTCCGCGCCTGCTGTTCTGACTGATGCCCGCATTCACAGAAGAGGAGTTCGATGTCTCGCCGTCCTGGTTTCGCCGCCCCCCTGCGGTTTGTCCTCGCCGCTGCGTTTTTTTTCATGTTTTTCTCCCCATACCTGCGGGCACAAACCGGCCTGACGCAGGGCAGTGTCTCCGGCACGGTTACGGACACGACAGGTTCAGCCATTGCCGGAGCGCATATCACGCTTTCCAGCTCGGATAAAACAATCGTCCGCGCGACCTCCACGGGTTCCGATGGGGCCTTTGGGATCGCCGGACTTCCCAGCGGGACATATCGGATCGAGATTGCCGCGCCCGGCTTCGCAGGCTACCGCAACGATTCCGTCGTCATCGCGGTCGGACGCAACGCGCGCATCGATGCCCAGCTCGCTCCCGCGCGCGCCAGCCAGCAGGTCCGCGTCCAGTCCCGCACAGAAGCACTCGACACCTCGCAATCCTCGCCGGTCACCAACATCGACCGCGATCGTATCGAGGAGCTTCCGATTCCCAGCCGGAACTATCTGAGTTTCACTTTGCTGGCGCCGTCACTCGGCTCGGCGAACCCCGCGCAGGGAGTGCAATCTCCGGGGGCGGCGGCCGAAGGCGGATTCAGCGCCGGCGGACTGCGCCCATCGAGCAATGCGCTCTACATCGATGGCGTCGACGACAACGATGAATACACCGGCCTCAGCAGGACGGAGCTGTCCCCGGAAGCCATCAGCGATTTTCAAGTCGTGAATCACGGCTATGGGGCCCAGTACGGCGGTTCCGCCGGCGGGTCGGTCGATGTCGAAACGCGTTCCGGCGTAAATCTCCAGCACGGCGACGCCTTTCTGTTCGTCCAGAATGGAGCGTTGAACGGAACGCCCGCGCTCGAGATTGTACCGCGCAAACCGGACGAAAACAGTCTGCGAGCTGGCTTCTCCACCGGCGGCCCCATCCAGAAAGACAAGCTCTTCTACTACGTTGCCGCCGAACAGGAAATGACGCGTGGCGAGGAAGCGGGCGATTTTGATCCGCAACTGATTGCGGAAATCGATAGCGCACTGGAGCGGACAGGCCCATTGCGCGGCTTCCGCCTGCAACATGGATTTTTTCCCACCGTCAATCAGGAGACGGAACTTTCCGGACGCATGGACCGCGCATTCGCTGCCAACAGTCTGATGCTGCGCTATGCGCTCACCAACAATCGTTCCGTGAATGATGCCTTCAACACGGACGACCTCACCGATCTGAGTGCGCGCGGCTCGGCGTTTTACGACGACAACAGCGTGAACGGTTCGTGGAGCGCCGCAATCTCTCCGCGACTGCTCAATCAGATGAACTTTGAAGTGGCGCAGCGCCGCGTCGCGCTGCGCACTGCCTCCATCACTGGACCCGGCATCGTGGTCGCCGGTATCGCCCAGCTCGGCACGCCCTATGCGGGAAACAGTCGCCGTTACGAAACGCACGTGGACTTTGGCGATGGCGTGATCCGGCAGTATAGCAAGCACCTTTTCCAGGCGGGAGCGACATTCAGCCACGTGGCCTTGCGTGCCGCCAATCTCGACGGATTCGCAGGACTGTATGTGTTTCCGAATCTGACCGCGCTCGCCGACGGCCAGGCGGCTTTCTACACCCAGAGCTTCGGCGATCCCAACACGAATTTTTCCGAGCTTCGCAGCGCGGCATATGTTCAGGACCACTGGACACCGTTCCATACCCTTGCCCTCGACTACGGCCTCCGCTATGAATACAACCGCTTGCCCTCTTCCCTTCCGCAAGACGCCGACAATCTAAGCCCGCGACTTGGCTTTGCGTGGTCGCCGGACAAAAACTGGGTTCTTCGCGGAGGATTCGGAATCTTCTTCGATCGCTATTTGCTCTCTACCGTCAACCGCATCGAGGAGTTCGATGGTCTCCGCGCCACGCAGCAGATCGCGGAAGGCGCGGACGCTGCGTCCCTGTATCAGTCGGGATCTTTCTTCACAGCGCCGCATACCGGAATTGCGCCCAGCATCTGGCAGGCCCAGCCGCGCTTGGCAAATCCTTACAGCGAGACTGCTTCCTTCGGCATCGAGCGACAGCTTCCCGCACAGTGGACGGCCAGCGCCGAATACCGCTTCGTTCACGGCGTCAAGATGGGGCGCACGGTCAACGTCAATCTGCCGCCTCCCGTACCTCTGACGTTGGCGAATGCGCCGAGCCTGGGCATTCCAGCGCCCACTGCCCAGCAGATCGACCGCCCGATTTTTCCTTCGCAGCGCCTCAACCCGGCGTATGACGCCATCAACCAGTTCCAGACCGAAGCCAGTTCAAACTATAACGGCCTGACCGTCACGCTGAACCGGCAGTTTAACGAAGAATTCGAGCTAATGGCCGGCTATACCTTCTCCAAGACCATCGACGACGCGTCCTACGATACTGAGCAACCGCAAAATCCGTATGCCCTCAACGACGAACGCGCGCTCTCCCTCGAAGACCAGCGACATCGCTTCGTTCTGAGCGGACTCTGGGTGCTCGGACCTGACCTCGACGATCCCCAGGATGCCGCCAAAGGAGGCGCCTCCAACCCACTTCTAAAAGCTCTCTATGGATTGGAATTTGCGCCCATTCTAGCGGTCGATAGCGGCTTTCGCGCCAACCCGCTCACTGGCGTGGACACCAACCTGGAACATATTTATCCCTTTGCCGCGCGCCCGCTCGGGCTTACTCGCAACAGTCTGCAAACGCCGCCGAACGTAGACTTCGATCTTCGCATCCTCAAGATGGTTCCTATCTGGCGCGGTCATCTCGATATCGTGGCCGAATCCTTCAACCTGCTGAATAAGCAAAATATCGATCTGATCAACCCGGTCTACGGATCGGGCGCAACCGCCGAACCACAATTCAACCAACCGATTCAGGTCGCCGATCCCCGAAGGATTCAATTCTCTTTGGATTATGAGTACTGATCGATTCCGCATGAATCGCTGGACCCTGTCGTGGCCCATTCAAGCCGCTTCTTGGCTTGAGTGGGGCTGGAAATAAGGTCATCTCGACCATAGGTCGCTTATTCAAGGGTCACGTTCTGCGACCCTGAATCCCCTTCGGAATCAGTACGGTCAAAGTTTGCGGCACCACTTCGATCCTCGCCGGCAAGGTACCCAGCAACTCTCCATCCGCCTCGACATATAATCGCTCCGTCGAGCCTTCCAGCGCAAAGCACTCCATAGATTCGCAGTCCACCAGTTCCATCGGCCCCGAGTATTCGGGTCGTCGCAGCAACACGGAGATCATGAATCGCAGGTATCGCAGGCGGCTGCGCGTTTTCAGCGCAATCACGTGGAGATGGTGATTGGTGATCGCAGCCCCAGGCGCCAGCTCGCGCACCACACCCCCGAAATTGCCGATGCGCACCGCCAGAATCTGCGACACTTCTTCCACTCGCGGCGCTTGCCTTCCACTCTCCTGAAACCGCGCCGCAAACGTCGGATACTTGTAGGTCGCCCACAGACGAAAAGTTTCCACCACGTACAGCGCATATCCGAACCGCTGTTTCAACTTGGGATCCAGCCGCGACATGAAGAGAGCATCAGCGCCAATTCCCGCCGCCACAATAAAATAGCGCGAGCGCGAACTACTTTCGCTGTCGCGATAGAAGACACGTCCCACGGACACCCGCACTGGAGTCGCAGTCAGCAGCATCTTCACCGCCTTCACTGGCGACGCGGGCAGGCCCAGATCCGCAGCCAGCGCATTCGCCGTTCCCATCGGGATGACGCCCAGCGCTGCGAATCCGCCAACCAGAGACTGCAGCGCTTCATGCACTGTGCCGTCTCCCCCACACGCCAGAATCGTGTCGAATCCCTGGCGCACCGCCTCCTGCGCCTGTGTCCCGGTGCTCGCTGGCGACTCAGTTGCGATCGCCTTCACTTCCACGCCTGCCTCGCTGAGTACCGCCACCACCTCCGCGATCGCTGCGGCCCGCCGCTCAAGCCGCTGGCCCGAAGCCGGGTTGTAAATCAGCGCAACACGACGCATCCAATGTGTCCCCTGGCGCAGCCCGTGACTGTCTCCGAGAGCTGCGCTGCTATTCTTACATGTCGTCATCAACCCTTGGTGAAGAGCTTGTCGAGTGCCGTGCGCCGGAAAGAATGCCTGGGTGCCCCAGGTCTCGCTTCTGAGACCTGGGTTATCTGGCGGCAAAGGTTTGCGCCCAAATTGCTGTTCTTCCAGAAAACCAAATCAACCCACCCCGCCCGGTTTTCTGCGGCGCTCTCCACTCTCTGCTAGGCTGGAGAGTTTTCCAGTCTCTCCACGGAGAAACATTCCATGGCTTTCAAATTCAGCGGAGTTGACTTTATCGGCTTCGACACACTGCTCAGCGAAGACGAGCGGCTGGTGCGCGACACCGCGCGCCAGTTCATTGAAGACAACCTCATTCCCATCATTGAGGAGTGCAATCGCGACGGACGCTTCCCCAAAGAATTGATCCGGCCCATGGGCGAGCTCGGCTTCTACGGCGCCACCATCGACGGCTACGGCTGCGCCGGCATGAACAATGTCGAGTATGGATTGGTCATGCAGGAAACCGAGCGCGGCGACTCCGGCGTGCGCAGCTTCGTCAGCGTCCAGTCCGCGCTGGTCATGTATCCCATCCACGCCTTCGGCAGCGATGAACAGAAAAATGAATGGCTGCCGCGGCTCGCTACAGGAGAAAAACTTGGCTGCTTCGGCCTCACCGAGCCCGACTTCGGCTCCAATCCCGGCGGCATGCGCACCCACGCCAAAAAAGATGGCGGCGACTACATTCTGAATGGCGAAAAAATGTGGATCACCACCGGAACGCTCGCCGACATGGCCGTGATTTGGGCCAAGGTGGACGACGAAGACGGTCGCGTGCGCGGATTTCTCGTCGACACAAAATTACCCGGCTTCAGCGCCTACGACGTGCACGGCAAATGGTCGTTGCGCGCCTCGATCACCTCCGGCCTGTTTATGCAGGATGTGCGCGTGCCCGCTGCCGCCATGTTGCCCGGAGCCAGCGGCCTGAAATCGCCGCTGATGTGTCTGAATCAGGCGCGCTACGGAATCAGCTGGGGCGCGCTCGGCGCCGCCATGTCGTGCTACGACACGGCGCTGCAATATTCCCTGCTGCGCAAGCAGTTCCACGATCGACCCATCGCCAGCCATCAGCTGGTACAGGACAAACTCGCCTGGATGATCACGGAAATCACCAAAGGCCAGCTCCTTTCACTCCAGGTGGGCCGCATGAAAGATGCCGGCACCGTGGGCCACCAGCACATTTCCATGGCCAAGAAAAACAATGTCTGGATGGCGCTCGAATGCGCCCGCTTGTCGCGCGATATTCTCGGAGCCAACGGCATCACCGACGATTATCCCGTCATGCGCCACATGATGAACCTCGAGTCCGTCAAGACCTACGAAGGCACCGATACCATGCACACCCTCATCATCGGCCAAAGCGTCACCGGCATCCCCGCGTATTAGCGTGGACTCACAGCTACCATAGCGGAAAATAAGTTGTGTCATTCTGAGCGAAGCGAAGAATCCAGAGGGTGATCGCAGAGCGGACGCTGCGCTAGATCGTCTCGCTTCGTCGCCGCACCGCAGCTGTCAATCCACTCTAAGTCCGTCTGAGTTGAATATATAACTCTTTCAGTTGTGTTTCGCTCACCGGAGACGGAGCGTCCACCATCAAGTCCACGGCTTTCGCCGTTTTCGGAAATGCGATGACCTCGCGCAGGCTTGGCGCGCCAGCGAGAATCATCACAATCCGGTCCAGTCCCAACGCGATGCCCCCATGCGGAGGCGTTCCATATTCCAAGGCTTCCAAAAAAAATCCAAACCGCTCCTTGGCCTCTGCCTCGCTCATGCCAAGCGACCGGAAAATCTGTTGCTGCACATCCTGCCGGTGGATGCGAATCGATCCCGAGCCCAGCTCAATTCCGTTCAGCACAATGTCATACGCCAGGGCCCGCACCGCACCAGGATCGGACTGCATGCGCCCGGCCTGCAAATCGTCCTCGTGCGGCGACGTGAACGGGTGATGTGCAAACGTCCAGGCATGCGTTCCCTCATCCCACTCGAAAAACGGAAAATCCGTCACCCAGAGAAATTTGTAATCCTCCGCGGTGCCCTTCTTCTCAAAGGCCCCGTGCTCCTCCCGGAAGCGCTTGGCCAGTTCCAGCCTCAGTTGGCCTGCCTTCTTGTAGATCCACGAGTGATCGCTCGACTTGTCTGCTCCGACCCGCGGTGTGATCACCACCAACCGATGTTCCGGCTCCACTCGCGCTAACCCACAATTCTTTGCCGCGGCGCGGTCGATCCTCTCCGCCAACGCGGAGTACTTCTCACTGCTCCCCAAACGCTCCACGTCCAGGTAGGCAAGGTCCGGCCCCAGATCGACCTCCACTTCCTTGATGAAGGCCTTCTTCTGCGTATTGCTCATCGCCTGCTTGTTGGGAATGACGATCGCAAGAATCGGCAGACCCGGTTCTATCTTGAGCGTTTCGAGATCGCCCGGCTCGAACGTATGGCGGACATCCGTCAGCTCCGGCAAACGCATATCCGGCTTGTCGCTGCCGAAGCGGCGGATCGCGTCGTCATAGGTGATCTGCGGAAACGGAGTCGTCAGCGCGATGCCCGCCTCCCGAAACGCCGCGGTCAGGAATCCCTCTACCACCCGAAATACGGTTTCCTGCTGCGGAAACGTCATCTCCAGATCGATCTGGGTAAACTCCGGCTGCCGGTCCGCGCGTAAATCCTCGTCGCGAAAACACCGCGCGATCTGAAAATAACGGTCGAGTCCGGAGATCATCAGGATCTGCTTGAACATCTGCGGGGACTGCGGCAACGCATAGAATTCGCCCGGATGCACGCGGCTGGGCACCAGATAATCGCGCGCGCCTTCAGGAGTCGACCGCGTCATAAA
>JAKAAZ010000038.1 GCA_021802085.1 Acidobacteriota bacterium | reverse complement strand
CACGCGGACATTCTGGAACTCGATCTGGCGACCGTACGGAGCAAGTCGGGCTTGTCCGGCAACGATCCTCTGGTCGTCGTCGGCAACCTGCCCTACTACATCACGTCCGACATTCTGCTACATCTGTTCGCGCAGGCTGCATCCATCATGCGGGCTGTGGTCATGGTGCAGGAGGAAGTGGCGGACCGCCTGGCCGCCCGTTGCGGCACGAGCGCCTACGGGCTCCTCTCTGCTACCGCGCAAATGCATGGGAGGGTAGAAAAACTCTTCCCCCTGCCTCCGGAGGCATTCACGCCTTCCCCCAGCGTGACCTCTGCCGTGGTGCGTCTGGAAATGCGCCCCCGCTATGAGGAACTCCAGGCAGATCGCACCGGATTTCTACGGTTTTTGCAGCAATGCTTCCGGCAGAAACGAAAGACCCTGGCGAACAACTTGAAGAGTGCGCGAATTGCCGAAACCGCGAAGATACTGACCGCAATGGAAGAAGTGGGCCTCAACCCAGCCATCCGAGCCGAGGCCGTTTCCCTGGAAGCGATGGCCAGGATCTATCGGCGTCTCAACTCGCTTGAAGAACCTGCATGAGATTCGGCTCACCAGCACGAGAATCGTGAACGAAAATTCTCGGCGTAAAAAGAAGAAAGGCCGCGACGATCTCACCGGGCCTTTCTTTCTCTTGTATCCAAAGGACACTAGCGACCACCGTGGCCACCACCACCGCCTCCACCGGCGTGGCCGCCGCCACCGCCACCGCCGTGGAATCCGCCACCGCCGCCGCTGCTGAACCCGCCGCCGTGGAACCCGCCGCCCATACTGCCTCCATGAAATCCGCTACTGCCATGGAAGGAGGAATGTGCTCCCCCAAAGCTGCCATGCGATCCGAACACAGTATGTTGCCCAAAAGCAAAAGCATTCGAGTTCCCGAACGATCCGCGGTTTACAGCCCCGAATTGGCGGTTGGCAGCTCCGAACGCGCGATTCGCAGAGCCGAAAGATTGGCCCGTAAAGGACCGTCCGCCCGCACTGCGCGCCGCGCCTTCCCGCGCTCCCATGGAAGAGCCACGCTGGTTGCCCATGGATCGGCTACCCTGAGCCCGGAAATTGCCGGACCGGGTCGATCCACCCAATCGGCCGCTCCCCAAATTGCCGGTGCGACTCATCAGCGCATTGCGGACGCCTCCCGGGAATGCGTGGGCCGGGTAGTTGTTATACAGCGCAGCGTTGCGAGTCGGCACGGTAACCCCTCTCATGATGGAATGGAGGGGAGCAATCCTGGCACCGTTGAAGTTCACGGCGCGGGGGCCAGCCGCAATCTGGCGGGAAGCCAAAGCGGGACTCCCAACGCGAACCATATTTACCCCTGGCGCACCGCCGCGCATGGTCGTCCCTGCCCGCAAGGTAGCGGGTGGGGCCGGAGCATGGTACCCGGCAGGCCCTCGATAAACATTCGTATAGGGATGACGCTGTGTGGTATTACCGTAGCGGCCATAATAACCGCCGTAACCGTAGCCGCCATAGCCGCCATAGCCATAGCCATAGCCGCCCATCCCCATTCCCATACCCATTCCCATACCCATACCCATTCCCATACCCATACCCATACCCATGCCGTATGCCCCAGGCATCCATCCCCAGCCAAAACCGTTGACGTAGGACCACATGCCGTACTGAAACGGCAGCCAACCCCAGGGATACCCGGAAACCCAACCAACGCCAAGCCCACCCATGTTCGCCCATGCGCCAAAACCATACGGATCGAAACCAGGCCCAGCTCCGTTGGGCTGCCACATCATTCCGTATCCAGGCAGTGGGTACCAGCCGCCGTACGTGTCCAGATCGCCCCAACCATAGCCGACGCCATTGTCCATGAGGCTGCCAGCTCCCTGCTGAACTCGAGCTGGCGTCTGGTTGGCGGCTTCTTTCGCCGCTTCTTCATCCCGCTGGTCGTTCCAATCATCAAACCCGTTAGGAACGATACCCTGCGCGATTGTGTAATTTGAGCCGTTGGAAGGCTTGAATTGGATCGTCTGATTTTGCCGGACTTCCGCCAAGTAGCCATTGGATGCGCCATGGACCTGGACGCCTCCGTCAATGACCGCCAACTCAGCGGGTGTGGCCCCGAGGTTCACGCGAAATGTGCTATTGACCGTCGGCATAACCGTGCGTTGGTCAAACGCAACTGTATAGGAGGTCTGGGCATCGTTGCGCAACTCGTAGTAGACCAGGCCAGACGACTGTTCCACAGTGGTCTCCAGCGCTCCGCTCGGCGAAGTCGCCAGATTTTCGAGATTCAGGGCGCTATTGGGCGTGATCCTGGCGACGCTGCCGTCTTCAAATTCGATCTCCGCCCGGCCGTCCGCGCCTGTTTCAATGCTCGTCCCCTGGGCCAGTGGCATGTTCATCATGGCTTGCGAAAATTCCGTCTGCTTGTCTCGCAGAATCCGCACCGTGCCTTCCACATCGCTCAGGCGAACGACGCGGACGGCCGCCGGGGCTACCGCGACCGTTCCGGGAGCAGCCGGACCGGACGCCTGCGTCTGGTTGGACGTCGGTGTCGACGCGGTATCGCTCGCGGCAGCCGTCATGGCATGGACGCTCAACGTGGACAGCATAAAGCTGGCCGCCATTGCCAAGATTGCCCACCCTGTCATCTGCCTGGGAGAAAACATGGGGTGAATTTCCACAGCTGAAAAACCTGACTGCTGGCGATTGCATTCCTTCTGAAGCTTCAACATGGCGCACTCCTTGCCAACATTATTGGAACACGCCTTACATATTTTAGTTGCGGCTCGGTCAGGATTTTTTGCGCCGGATCAAAGGCACTGGAACAAACGCTCCCTGGGCCAATTCGGTCTGGGCATGATGGATGTGGCAAATGGCGACGGCCAGCGCGTCGGAAGCGTCCGTGGGTTCCGGCGGCTCCGTCAGCTTCAACAGTCGTGCCACCATAAACTGGACCTGCTGTTTGTCCGCCCTGCCGTAGCCGCAAACCGCGGACTTCACGGACAGTGGCGAGTATTCCGCGATGACCAGCTTGCAGGTTGCCGCAGCCAGCAGGACGACACCGCGCACCTGGCCCAGCTTCAGCGCGGTTTGAGAATTGACGGCGTGAAAAACCTCTTCCACCGCGACCACTTCCGGCTGGTATTCTCCGATCAACTCCAGCAGGCGACTGAACACGATTGTCAGTCGATGCGGCAATCCATCGCGTTTGGAAAGATGGATCGCCCCGTGCGCAATGGACCGCAACTCGGCAGCCGGGTCGGTATCCACAAGCCCGTAGCCAGTCCACTCGGTGCCACAGTCGATTCCCAGGACCCGCATTGTTCGCCTTCAGACCGGTTTCGCTCTAGCGGGAGATGCCTTCCATGGGAGAGGAAGCGGTCGCATACAGTTTGCGCGGCATGCGCCCAGCCAGATATGCCTGCCGACCCGCAAGGACTGCGTGCTGCATCGCTTCCGCCATCAGCACAGGATTGCCGGCGCCGGCAATCCCGGAGTTCATCAACACGGCATCCGCTCCCAGTTCCATGGCGAGCGCGGCATCCGATGCCGTTCCAACTCCCGCGTCCACAATCAGCGGAACTCCCGTGATCAGTTCGCGAAGGATGCGCAGGCTGGTTACATTTTGTATGCCGAGACCGCTTCCGATGGGGGCCCCCAGCGGCATCACAGCAGCCGCCCCAGCATCGATTAGACGTTTTGCAACTACTATGTCATCAGATGTATACGGCAAAACAGTAAAGCCTTCCTTTACCAATACGCGGGTCGCTTCCACCGTCGCCAGCACGTCCGGATATAACGTGGCTTGATCGCCGATCACCTCAATCTTTACCCAATCGGACAATCCCACTTCCCGGCCTAGCCGCGCCGCTCGGATCGCTTCTTCCGCTGTATAGCACCCGGCGGTATTCGGCAGCAGGAAATAGCGCCGGGGGTCGATGAAATCCAGCAGGCTTTCCTTGCTGCGATCCAGGTTCACGCGCCGTACCGCGACTGTGACCATTTCGGCGCCAGAGGCCTCAATGGCCCGTTGCGTCTCCGCTCCGTCTTTATACTTCCCCGTGCCGACGATCAGCCGCGACTGAAAGGCTTTTCCAGCAATGACCAGTGTGTCCATGTTTGTATTGTAGTGCTCGGCTAGCTCGCCGTGTCGATGCACCACGCCCGTTAGTTGTGGCGCGTTTGCGTGTTTCAAAACATGCGGGAGTCCAGGAACGTCCCTGAAAAACCCATGGCCCAGTGCCGTCGATACGACACTGGGCCATGGGCCGGTGAGTGGTTGGATTGACCGGAGGCATCCCCGCAGGTGGGCCTCGACGAGGATCGTACTTGCCGTCAGGACTGGCGATGGACACCTAAGCCCCAGTCACCTCACGTGTTGTGCTACAACTTCCTTCAATGCTTTTCATTCTCTGGATCGCCCTCCTTTCCCGTGTAGGGATACTATGGCCCATCGCGGCGACTGGCGTCAAGGCTAAGGCTATGGAGCTACAAGTTGGTGCGAATTCATGAACTCAAAAGGCAACCGGACAGAATCAAAATCGTTCCCTGAGCTGACCCACCTGAGACAGTACAAATAGCAGCCTCGTCTTCTCTATACTGCTCGCATTGTCTTCTGAAACCGTGCCATTTTCGATGCCGTAACGGTCATGACTAAAGCCAAGATGGTACAGCACCCTTCGGATTCTCGTCCTCCACAATAAACTTCACACATTCCGGCACTTTTCTGTTCCTATAGAAAGAAACAGTTCGACATGTGTATGCGCTGGACTTGTGTCCAGCCTTCACTTCACGAAAATCGAATACGTTCACGATTGTCGATGTACCCATGGCGGATCTCATCAATACTTTTCAGGATTTCAGTTTCCCCGACACGCACTCCGCTCGGTCCGGCGAACTGCCGACACGGCTGGATCGCCTGCTTCTGACAGTCCCTTCCATCGCCGCGCTTTATCCACTCTTGGCCGATTTCCTTTTACAGATTGTGGAAGTGGACGGAGTGTGGCTGGGCGCGCCAGATGAACAGGAAGCGGTGGCGTATCACTTTGTGGCCGGCGAAGGCGTGCGGGAATTTCTTGCCGGGGGGACCATCCGGATCAACGACAATCCCGACAGTGCCCTCGCCCTCGCCTGGCGAACAGGCGTTCCCCAATTCACCCTCGACTGGACGGATCGTGGAAATCCTTCGCCGGGCGCGTTTTGGCGCGAGCGCGGACTCCGGTTCGGCTGGCGTTCCTCGTGCGCAATTCCCGTCTCTGGAAGCGCGGGCAACCGCGACATCCTGATCCTCTATAGCAAGCGCGCGAATTTCTTTGCCGAGGAGCAAATCCAGCAATTTGTCCATCAGTTGCACAGCCTGCTCGGGTTTGCGCTGGAACGTCTGCGCCTGCTGGAAACGATGCAGAAAAGCCAGCAGACGCTGATGCTCTACAAGGCCGCCATGGACGCCTCTGCCAACAGCATCCTGATAGCCGAGGCCGTGGGGGACTGGCCGATTCGCTACGTCAACCCGGCCTTTGAGCGCATCACCGGCTACAGTGCCGACGAGGCCATCGGCAGAAACTGCCGATTCCTCCAGGGCGCGGATAGAAACCAGCCACAGCTGGCGGCGATCCGCAAAGCGTTGAAGACGGGAAAACCGTGCGCCGTCGAGGTGAGAAATTACCGCAAGAACGGGATCATGTTCTGGAACTCCCTCAGCATCGCGCCGGTAACGAACGATGCGGGCGCCACGACCCACTTCGTCGGCATCCAGCAGGACATCACCCGTCTGAAAAGTGCCCTGAATGAAAATGCTCACTCCAATGCTCTCTATCGAGCGTTGATGGCTGCGGCCGAGGCGGTCATCGGAGCACAAAGTGAGCGGCAGTTGCTCGATGAGCTGTGCCGACTCCTGGTAGAAAACGGATTGTTCGCGCTGACATGGATTTGTCGCCCCAATACGAGCGGAGATCTGGAAATTCAGGCCGTTTACAACACGATCAACGCGGACCCATTCTCCGCCTGTCTTCCGAATGTCCACACAGGCGACGAGGAGCGCATTTTGTCGGTGCGGGCATGGCGCCGGTCCCAGCTTCAATTTACGAACGACCGCCTGACAGACCCGGACTATCCCCCAATCCAGGACTTCTATCGCCGACACGACCTGCACGCAACCGCCGTGGTTCCCCTCTACCGCGACGGCGAAATCTGGGCGCTCTTGACCCTGGTGTCCCGCGAGGCGAACATCTTCCATCCCGAACTGGTGGAGTTGATTGAACGGATCGGACGGCTGGTTGGGCACGGGTTGGACAGCCTCGATCTCCGTCACATACTCGACGAGGAGCGGAAGTCCCAGTCGTGGCTGGCCCGGCATGATCCGCTTACGGACATTCTGAATCGTCGCGGACTGACGGAGCGGATCGAGGAAGGAATCGTCCGATCGCGCCAACAGAATCGATCGATGGCCGTCGCGCTGCTCGACCTGAATGACTTCAGGATACTCAACGATCTGCACGGCCATCCGGCCTGCGACCTTCTGCTGCGTACTGTCGCCGAACGTCTGCAAGAGCAGCTCGGACCGGCCGACGCAGTGGGACGACTGGGTGGCGACGAATTCGTACTCGTCCTGGAAGGATTCGATCATCAGGACGATCTGGCGGTCATGCTGTCTCGCATCCAGGCATCGGTGGAACAGCCGATTCGTCTCGCGAATGGACGCGCCGCAACCCTGCGTACCAGCATGGGTGTGACCGTGTTCCCCCAGGACGATTCCACGCCGGAGCATCTGCTCCGTCACGCGGACCGTGCCCTGGATGCGTTAAAGGAAGTCGCGGACGAGGCGGGGCCGCGCTGGATGATCTTTCAGGCAGAGGTCGACGAGCAAAAACGCCTTTACCAGAAAAAAATTCTCGCGCTGTTCCGGAAAGGAAGCCTTCGCGTCCATTACCAGCCCATTGTCAATTTGCAAACGGGGAGTGTTACGAAAGTAGAAGCCCTGGCGAGACTCGTGGACGGCAACGGGCTTCTCTGGCCCGCCGAGTTTCTGCCGCATTTCGGCCCGGCTGAACTGACTGCACTGACGTTTCAGGTGCTCGCTCAGGGCGTTCAGGACATCCACCGCCTCGACAAAGCCGGTTTTCATCTGACCATGGGGATCAACTTTGAACCTGTAACTTTGGCCGACCCAAAAGCCATGCTGGAATTGCGCCAGCAGATTGAAGCCAGCGGTGTGAGCGCGAACCGCATTGTCCTGGAGCTGCTGGAGCGCCCCGGTACGCTCACGATGGCCGGTGCCCAGGAAGCGCTCCTCACCCTGAAAACCTGTGGCGTGCGGGTTGCTCTGGATGATGTGGGCAGCGCCTACTCCTCCCTGTTGCGAGTGAAGGAGCTTCCCATCGACACCATCAAACTGGACCGCTGCTTTTCGACTGGATTGGAACAGCGTCCGAAGGAGCTCCGACTCCTGATGAACCTGGTGAATCTTGCCCAGGCGCTGGGATTGGGACTGATTGCCGAAGGAATCGAAAGCAATGCATGCCGCGACGCGCTTGCCGCCTTGGGAGTGCAACACGCCCAGGGCTATGCAATAGCGATGCCGATGGAAGTAGAGGAACTGGAAGCATGGCTCCGCGGCTATCAGCCTGTCGCCTGGACTGGGCCCACTTCTCTGCTGGGAGCTGTGGCCCTCCAGCTACGCGATCTCGACGCGGCGGCAAGGATATTGGCGCAGCACCCTTCCTTCCTCAAGCATCTCGTGTCGGATCATCCAGATTTTGAAGACGAGTTTGCATTGAGAATGGGAGAAAACCAGGCTGAGGCATCCAAGCTGTTTGCAGCCCATCGTGTCTGGCGCGGCACCATGTCTTCTCTCCTCGCCCAATCTCGAGAGACCATCGACCCAGTGCCCTTCCAGGCCGCTCGGGCGGCCTACGAGGAAGAGATGTTTTGCGCTGTGCTCGAAGCTGCTCCCTGCAGCCAGGAGAACTCCTTTCCCTATCCATCGAACATTGCTTAGACTGTGATCTATGCCGGTCCAGACGCTATCCTCCTCCGACGAGCTATGGATGCGTGAGGCATTGAAGCAGGCGGAAGATGCGCAGGCTTCCGGCGAGGTGCCGATCGGCGCGTTGATTCTGGAACCAGGCGGCACGATCGTCGCCCGCGGCCAAAACCGCGTGATCCGCGAACATGATCCCACCGCGCATGCCGAAATCGTCGCGCTGCGCGCCGCCGGAAAAGCGCTTGGAAATTACCGCCTGGAGGGATGCACGCTCTACGTCACGCTGGAACCTTGCGCCATGTGCGCGGGAGCCATGATTCACGCCCGCATCGGACGGCTGGTGTTCGGCGCGTTCGATCCAAAGGCGGGAGCTGTGGGCAGCGTCCTCACGGTGTTGAATCATCCACAACTCAATCATCGAATCGAGCTGACCGGCGGCGTGCTGGCGGAAGAATGCGGAGACCTCCTCCGTCGCTTTTTCCAGGCACGCAGATAACAGCACTGCCATGAAACTTTATAGCTGGCGCAGTTCTCCCGTTGCGGCGGAGCCGGCATGCATCTGTACTCTTCAATGCGAATTTGCAGATTCTGTATTCAAAAAAAAGAGATGAGTCATTCTGAGCACAGCGAAGAATCCAGAGGGTAATGGCTGCGTGTACGAGGCGCATATTTTCTGGATTCTTCACGGGGGTAGCCGCGACGACGACCTCGCTATCGCGAATTCACGCGAAAGCGAAGGCTTAGTTCTTCACCCGGATGACGGGCTCCACCGACATGCCGGGACGAAGCAGACGGTCGCTGTCCTCGTTGGGATTGGAAAGATCCAGGCGTACCGGAATGCGCTGCACCACTTTGACGTAATTTCCGGTTGCGTTTTCCGGAGGAAACAGGCTCAACATGGAGCCTGTCGCTCCGCCAATCTGCGTGACTTTCGCGTCGTACTTGCGACCGCCGTACGCATCGACGGTAAATGTCGCCACCTGTCCAATTCGCATGTGGTCCAGCTGGGTTTCCTTGAAGTTTGCGGTAACCCATATATTGGTGAGCGGGATCAGCGTCATCAGCGTTTGGCCGGCGCTCACATTCTGACCCACCTGCGCCGTCTTCTGGTTCACGATGCCGGAATCGGGAGCAACAATCTTCGTGTAGCTCAGGTTCAGGCGATCGCTTTCCAGTGCCGCTTCCGCCTCCTGCACCTGCGCTGCCGCCGCATCGGCCTTCGCCTGCTGCGCCGCCACCTGCTTCGGACCGGTTCCAGCGGAATTGTAGCTGGCCCGCGCGGACGCCAGCCGATCGTTCGCAACCTGAACTTGCGCGCGCGCGCCCTGCAGATCCGCCTGCGCCGCGGCTAACTGCGCCTTCTTGCTGGCCGCGGTAGCCACTACAGCATCGTATTGCTGCCGTGAAACAACATCCCGCTGCACCAGCGGCGTGTAACGCTCAAGGTCCAGTTGGGCTTTGGTGTTGTCCGCTTCCGCGGACAGGACCTGCGCCTGCGCCGCATCCAATTGTTTTTCCGACTGCGCAATCGTCGCCAATGCAGCCCGGACATCCGCTTCGGCGGAACTCAAAGTTGCTCCCGTGGAGGTCGTCGTAATCGGCACGCTCACCAGGGCTGCTTCATAATTCGCTTTCGCCGTCGCCAACGCCGCCTCTCCCTGGTCGAGCGCAGCCTGGGCATCGCGGGGGTCGATCTCCACCAGCACCTGTCCTTTTTCTACCTGCGAATTGTCCTCCACGTTGACTTGGGAAATGTAGCCTTTTACGCGAGCGCTGATCTGCACCAGATTGCCATCGACCTGGGCATCATCGGTGCTCTCGTAATAGGTGGAGTGCCACCAATAGAGCGCCACGCCAATTACAACCAGAACAATGGCTCCGATAATGAAGAACCGTTTGCGCGTGGGCGGCTCCGCATGATACAGCTCCGTCTCATCCGGCGATGCATTTTTTTGCCCACCGGTATCCGAGGACTGGCCGGACCGGAGTTGGGAACCGTCCTGACTCCGTTGATTGTCTTCCGCTCGAACATTGGCCGAGCCGGTTTGCCTGGTTTCTTCGGGTCTCGATTCCACCACGATTATTGCCCTCCGAGATATGTCTTGTACTGGGACCTCGCCAAGCCAACTGCGCGCGCCAATGAGAGCTTCGCCACATTCAATTGATACAGACTGCTGACGTATTGATCGTTGGCCTGTGCGACTGAAGACTGCGCTTGTGACACCGCCAGATTGTCCGAAACACCCGCATGAAAGCGGTCCTGCGCTTCTTTCAAAGTCTCGCTTGCCAGGTCGACATTGCTTCGCGCCACGCTGACCAGTTTTTCCGACGCCTCAATATCCAGAATCGCATCCTTCACGTCGGCGCGGATCTGACCTTCCAGGTTGTTCAGTTGTGCGCGCGCCTGTTCGAGTTGCGCATCGGCAATGCGAGCATCGCCCCGCAATTTTCCCTCTTCAAAGATGGGTCCGCTAGCCTTGCCGGTTGCATTCAGCGTGGCATACGAGTTGTCAGGATTCACTCCGATTTCGCCGTAGTCGACTTCTGCGGTCAGCTCCGGATACCGCTCGGCATGGGCCGCGGATAGTGATTTTTCCGCTGCCTGCACCTGTTCCTGCGCAGCCAGAAGATCGCTGCGGTTCTTCAACGCTTCCGCCATCGCCGCCTGCAAAGTCGGAGCATCGAACTGGGAGTAGGGCGTTTGGTCCGTCAACTTGAATTTTTGATCGAGCGGCAGTCCGACCGCCCGGGCCAGGGCAATTTCATCTTTCTGATACTGATCGGTCGCGGCGATGAGGGATTGCTCCTGTGTCTGATAATCCACCCGCGCTCGCAGTTCGTCGATCCGCGGCGATACGCCGTTGCGGTGACTGTCAATGGCCTGATTCAGCGAAACCTGGGAAGTCTGCACCTGGGCCTGGACTGACGCGATCCTGGCGGCATCCGCAAGGCACAACAGATACGCGTTGCCGACCGCCAGAACAACCATGTCCTCGGAATCCTTGGCGGAAAGCTTGCTGGCGGCAAAGTTATGTTTGGCCGACAGATAATTTTGCAGCGAGGAGACATTCACCACCGCTTGATTGAGAGTGGCGCGAAAGTCTGTATACCCAAAGGGTCCAATCACGGCGGGAAATCCTGGGATCCGAAGTCCCTCCGCCTGCAGGTTCACTTGCGACACCGTGTCTTGCGCTGTGCCAGTGATCGTTGGCAGCAAAGCCTGCAACTGCTGCAATTTCTGTCCGCCTGCTGTCTTGACGCCAGTGTTTTCCAGAATCGCGCCCAGGTTGTTCTTCAATCCCATCTGAATGGCGTCGTCCAGCGAGAGCGGCAACTCCCCTGGCGTGGCCTTTTGCTGCACCACGCTGCCTTGATAGGAATTGGCCGACGGTGCCTGCGCCTGCGCCCAATGCTGCCCAACCCCCGCCGCGATCGTCAGGATAGCCAGAAATTGCAGGGAGCGACGACGAGGTGTACGAGAAAACATTTGCATTGCTTTCACAGAGTTTGTTGCGAACGCAGCGGCATCGCTGGCTGTAGGTGCTAGAGAATAGATGATCAAATCAGCCCAAGAGTGCAAAAAGTTGCCGTCAAGGATGTCATTTTTGCAGCGTATCCTGCTTCGGTTGTGCCTGTGCTCCTCGACCATCTCCATTGTCGAACTCGGTATCCTGCAATAGGATACCGGATTGCGGTTGCGCAAAGAGTTTTTACACGCTCTCCACAGCTCGCTGCTACTCTCAGTTGCGTGGATTTGAGACACTGATACTGTCGATTGTATTTGTTAGAACTCTTTTTGAAGCCCAGATGAAGAGCATGATCGCATGGCGCTGAAAAACCGGGGAACTCCGTCCATACCGAAGCGATACTTCAACCGGGACGAGTCCTGGCTCGACTTCAACCGGCGCGTGCTGGAGGAAGCTCAGGACGATTCCAATCCCTTGCTGGAGAGGGTCAAATTTCTCGCCATTACAGCCAGCAATCTGGATGAGTTCTTTGAGGTTCGCGTCGCCGGCATTCTGCAGCGCATTGAAGACGGTTATCACGAGCCGGGACCGGACCTGATGACGCCCCAGCAGACCCTGGACTCGCTTGCTGAAGAGACCCATGCGTTTGTCGCCGACCAATATGCCTGCTGGAATAACCAACTGTTGCCCGTCCTGGCCCGCGCGGGAATTCGCATGCGGGCATGGCGAGACCTGGACGAAGATCAGCGCAAGTATGCCATTGGCTTCTATCAGAGCGAAGTCGACCCCCTGTTGACGCCCATCACCATCGATCCCGCGCATCCATTTCCACACGTGCTGAATAAAGCTCTTTGCCTGGCGCTGTTGCTGCATCGCAAACGCAAAGCAGCTTCCACGCAGGTGTTGGGAGTGGTCACGGTTCCCCGCGCCCTGCCGCGCCTGGTCGCGCTGCCATCGGCTCTGGGAAGCGTCGATTACATCTTTCTGCATGAATTGATCGAGTCTCAGGCCGCAGCCATGTATCGCGGCTATGAGTTTCTCTCGCGGGCCGCCTTCCGAGTCACCCGAAACAGCAATCTGTACTTGCAGGAAGAAGAATCGCGCAGCCTGCTCGAAAGCGTGCGCGCAGAATTGCATAATCGGCGCAAGGGCGACGCTGTCCGGCTGGAGATCGAAAGCAACGCTGCGCCGGAAATTGTGGAACAACTGCGGGCGAACTTTGAACTGGATGAATTTCAGATTTTTTATACCCATAGCCCCGTCAACCTGTCTCGCCTGATGAACCTGTACACCAAGACAGAGAAACCGGAGCTGAAATATCCGCCCTTCGTGCCCCATGGATTGCGATTGCATCGTGAATCCACCGATCTTTTCGGAGAAATTCGCCGGCACGACATTCTGCTCCATCATCCCTATGACTCCTACAGCACGGTCGTCGAGTTCATCCGCGCGGCAGCCGACGATCCCGCCGTGCTTTCCATCAAGCAGACGCTCTACCGCACCAGCGCGAATTCCCCCATCTTCCAGGCCCTCCGCGAAGCCGCTCAAAGCAAGGAGGTCACGGTCGTCGTCGAACTGATGGCACGCTTCGACGAGGCCTCAAATATCCGCTGGGCGCGCGACCTGGAGGACGCGGGAGTGCAGGTTTTCTACGGAAACGTCGGACTCAAAACGCACTGCAAGCTGGCCCTGCTGGTGCGCCGCGATCCCGAGGATGGAATGGTCCGGCAGTATGCCCATCTGGGCACCGGCAATTACAACGTCGAAACCGCGTCGTTCTACACCGATCTGAGCCTGCTGACTGCGAATTCAACCCTGACCAACGCCGTCCACAATGTCTTCAATTACCTCACGGCCCACTCCGAATCGGATGACTATGCTCCGCTGCTGGTAGCTCCGTTGAATCTGGCCGAAGGCTTCGCCCAACGGATTCACAGGGAGGCAAAACATGCCGCCGAAGGCAAACCTGCCCATATCATCGCCAAAATGAATTCCCTGCTCGATCAAGACATGATCGATGCCCTGTACGCGGCCTCGCAGGCGGGAGTGTCGATTGACCTGATCGTTCGCGGCATTTGCGCTCTGCGTCCCGGAGTAAAAGGACTCAGCGAGAATATTCGCGTGCGATCCATCGTTGGCCGGCTCCTCGAACATAGCCGCATCTTCTATTTTCTGAATGGCGGAGAGCCGGAAATTTACGCGGGAAGCGCCGATTGGATGCCCCGCAATTTATTTGAACGGTGCGAGGTCGTCTTTCCAATCCTCGATCCGCAATTGCGACAACGCATACGCGATGAGATTCTCGCAGCGTATCTGGCCGATACCGCTGAGTCGCGTTTTCTGCTTCCCTCCGGCAAATACGTGCGCGCAGCCAAGCGAGTGGGTGATCCCGCAGCCGGCTTCAAGGCACAGGAATTTCTGATTCGACTTGCGGAAGACAAAGCATCGATCCGAGACATCCCATCCCCGCCCGCGGAAGCACCCATCGTCAACCCCGCTCCAGCTTCGACAAATGACGGCGATTTACCGCCCCTGCGCAGAAAGCTGGCCAAATCCATCCATGCTCCATCGCGATCGAAGCCCAAGACTTCCTCTGCAACGGAGAAAAAGAGCGCCCGCAAACGAGCCACGGTAACAAAAGAAGTTCCGACTCCAGTGAAACACTGAACATTTACAGTGCAAGAAATTGCGGTCCGCCTAGAAACCTTGATCTTTCCGAGTGCGTCGAATACTGCTAGAGCGGATTGACAGTAGGTGTAGTTATTTGTGAAAGGGAGTCATTCTGAACGGAGCGCAGCGGAGTGAAGAATCCAGACGATATGCGCCTGATCATTGCCGCCGTCACCCTCTGGATTCTTCGCTCCGCTCAGAATGACTCCTTCCATTTTGATCACAGTATCTGTAAATCTGCTGCTAGAGCCGCTACTCGCCCGTAAGGCTCACGAGGGACAGTTTCCAATCATGCCAGCGATCTCACCCATCAACTCCCCCACGGTCTCAGCCTCCGGCGCACGCGCCTATGTCCGTGCGCGGCCCATTCGTTCGCTGTGGGTCGGGTGGCACTTGCTCAGCCTCGATGCGCCGACAGTCGCGGTCGTCTGGTGCTGGTTTTTCGCCGCTGCGTTCGGCGTCAGCCTTCCATCCACCGCGCTCATCACGCTGGCGCTGGGAACATGGTCCGTCTATGTCGCGGACCGCCTGCTCGACGGTTGGCGCTCCACCGATATGACTACCCTGCGCGACCGTCACTGGTTTTACCTGCGACATCGCAAGCCCTTCGTCATTGCCTGGATCGTCGCGGCGATCCCGCTGGCGTATTTGATTTTCTTTCGCGTGCAGCCAGCCGTCCGTACCGATGACATCGTTCTGTGCATGATTGGCACAGCGTATTTTCTTCTAATCCACAACCGCCCGGCAAAACATCATTTCTCAAAAGAGTTCTTCGTTGGCTTTCTCTTTTCGATTGCAACCGCTGTGCCAACCTGGACGCGGTTGCGGGAAGATCGTGTCGCTCTGATGGCTGCCGTCGTCACCTTCGGCGCAGCCTGCTGGCTGAACTGCGTCGCTATCCAGGTTTGGGAAGATGCCGAGGCCATGCGGGAAGGTCTGCACACCATCTTTTCTGAAGACCCGCCCAACCCGGCGGAGATTCGTCCGCGTGGTCTGACGGAATTTCTGGGCAATCATTTGGCTGCCTTCGCAATGGCGGTGGGGGTTCTGGCTTTCTCACTCGGTTGCATTCCCGCCGCTCGAACAGCGTGGCCCATGTTTGCGGCCGTTGCCCTCAGTTCTATTCTGTTCCTTGCGCTGATCCGGAAAATAGAACGATTCAGCGCACTTTCGCTCCGCATCCTCGCCGACGGCGCGCTGCTGACTCCGCTGATATTGTTTCTCCGCCTGCGATAAAACCCGTCCGGCACATTGCAGTAATCGTTCCATTCGATACCGATGGATACCGACGCTCCCAATTTCGATCTGCTCGCCCGTATCTATCGCTGGATGGAATATCTCAGCTTTGGGCCGATGCTGGAACGCTGCCGGTTTCGCTTCCTCCCGCAATGTTGCCAAGCACGCCATGCCCTGGTCCTGGGCGATGGCGATGGTCGCTTCACGGCGCGACTGCTGGCAGCAAATCCGGCCATCCAGGTGGATGCCGTCGATGCGAGCGCCGCGATGCTGACCGCCTTGCGGCGTCGCGTACGACGCGATCATCCCGAGGCCGACGCGCGTCTATCGACCACTCAGGCCGATCTTCGCCGCTTTGCCCCCGGCCGCACCGGATACGATCTGGTGGTCTCGCATTTCTTCCTCGACTGCCTTACGGACGAAGATGTGTCTGCCTTAGTCGAGCGCCTTGTGCCGCATGTAACCGAAGACGCCATCTGGCTGGTCTCGGAATTTTCCATCCCTGAAAAAGGTTGGCGACGCGCAGGATCCCAACTGCTCGTCCGCTTCCTTTATTTCGCATTTTTCGTGCTGACGCATTTGCGGGTCCGCCATATCCCGGACTATGCCGAGGTCTTCCGCCGCCACGGTTTCTATCGCCACGAAAACACACAATTTCTCGGCGGGCTCCTGGTCGCTGAAGTGTGGAAACGGCAGGATTCCTAGCCCGCTTTCTTTCCGCTGGCCTGTATTTATGGCTGGTTGCTACAATCTCTCATGCTTCCAAGACGCTTCTGTTAGCGACATTCGCACGCGACGCCTTTGCGCTGAATCCGGCATCCAATCCAGTAGTGCCGCCGGAGTCCAGCATTTCTCGATCATCGCGTGCGGCTGTACGCTAGGCGTGGAAACATGCAAACGGAAATCATGCGACCAACGTGAATCCATCTAGGACAAATGATGAATTTGTATTTATTACGGCACGGCAGCGCGGGCCAGCGCAAAATGAATCCGATACTGGACCACAAGCGCCCGCTCGATAAAGAAGGCAAGGAACAATGCATCCTGCTTGGCCGCGCGCTCAACTCCCTCAAAGTTCAATTCGATGTTGTGATTTCCAGCCCGTTGAAACGGGCCTTGCAGACTGCGGCCCTGGTAGGGACGGAAACCGGCTTTGAAAAGAAGATCCAGCTATCGCAGGCTCTCACTCCCGATGGGACATGGAAGGACTTCCAGCAGCTTCTCGATAGCGTGGCCGGATACGAAGAAGTCCTGGTGGTGGGACACAATCCAAATCTGCCGGAATATCTGAACCGCCTGCTGAGTCCGTCCGCGACCAGTCCCATTGCACGTGTACGGAAAGGCGCGATCGCAGCCCTGACCCTGCAGCGCGGTTCCGCCAAGCTGCAATGGCTGCTCGATCCACGCCTGCTGCGCGCGATTCAATCCAACACAACGAAAAGATCGCGGGCAAAAATCTCGCGAAAGTAAGCCGCCTCTTTGCGCAGCGCCCATAGTTCCAGGTCCGCCCCCTTGTGTCCCGGCTTCAGCATCACAGTCACCCGCTTTACCGTCACGCGCGTGCGGAAGCTGGGGACCGCGCTGGATTGGTCCTGATGCAGCGCGACTGCCATCCGCAGCAGCATGGCCGCCCGCCGCACATGCACGTGTTGTTCCACCGGGATGGGCCGCATCACCCGGTCCGCGGGGCTCGGTCTCGATTTTCCAAGATACCGCGCAATGGCGGAGACGATCAGACGCTGCTCCGGCGTAAATCCATACAGCTCAGAATTGGCAATGATGTATTGCGTGTGGCGGTGATGGCCCTGGTAGTTCATGAATTTGCCCACCGAGTGCATCCTGGCCGCCGCTTCCAGCCATAACGTATACTCCGCGGGCAATTGATGGACGATCTTCAGCTCTTCAAACAATTGCGTCGCGTCCTGAACGACTGGCTCCTGTCGTTTCGGATCCACTCCGTAATGACGGCACAGTTCCAGCACGCTGGCGTGGCGTTCCTGCTCAAAGCGTTGATGGGCGGAAGTCCTGGCATCGCCTTCAGCCAGCATCAGCGCCAGGATGCCGTCTCGCAATCCCATCGGGGAGTAGCGAAAGCCCGGCAGATGCAGCCGTTCCAGCAGATCCGCATACACGTACGCGCCCGCCACGATGATCTCAGACCGTTTCGGCCCAATGCCGGGTACTGCATTGCGCTGCCCCACGGACATCCGCTTCAGCCGGTTTGCCAGCTTGCAGACAATCTTCGTCGGCGTGCGCTCCCATGCGCGCACACCCGGTTTTCGATCCAGGTTGAACCTCGTTTTCGCGCTTGTCTTTGCGGCGGCTCGCGCGGCCGTCGCAAGGGCAGCCGCGGTTCCGGAGGTGGCAAACACGCTGGTGACGTGTTGCTCGCCCATCTGTTGTTCGGCGCGTCGCAGTTGTCGACGGATCCACCCCTGCATCCGCGCTATTTCTTCCGGGGCCGGCGGATCATGGCGGAGAAATTCCCGCGTCAGCCGCACCGCGCCAAGCGGAAGACTCACGATCTGCTTGATCGCTACATATTCCGAAAAGGTGATTTCGCAACTGCCCCCGCCTAAATCCACCAGCAGGCAGCGCCCGCGCGCGGCGGGCTCGTTCGACACCACGCCCAGGTGGATCAGCCTGCCTTCTTCCAGGCCGGAGATGATCTCTACCTTCCATCCCGTGGCGGACTGCACCCACGCCAGAAACGCCTGTTGATTTCTGGCATCGCGTACGGCGCTGGTCGCCACCACTCGCACTTGGTCGACGGCATGCGCCTGCACCGCGCGATGAAACCGCCGCAATGCGCGAATTGTCGTGGCCATCGCTTCCGGCGACACCACGCCGCTTTCAAAAACGCTTTCACCCAGCCGGGTCGTCTCTCGATCTTCGTGCAGCGTTTTCAGCCGGTGGTTGCGCACTGCGGCAATCTTCAACCGGACCGAGTTCGAACCGATATCGACAGCCGCGTATGTCGTCATTTCCTCTACTCGACCCGTGCCCACGTTTGCAGAATGCCACGAATCGGTGAAAAAGTGGCGAAGAATGGACTGCTATTCTAAGTTTGCTTCTCCATATGCGCATGAGACCTTCGATTTCTTCCGATGAGCCGCCCCTTGCTGAAGTCGGGGCATCGAACCTGGCCGCCAACTTTCCGCTTTCACGCCGTGCCGAGTGGCTGCTGATTCTCGCCGTCTTCCTCGCTGTCTACTTTGCCGCGTTGTTCACGCCGTCCCTGCTCGACGACGCCGACGCCACCCACGCGCAAGCGGCGCAGCACATGGCGCTCACAGGCCACGTCGTCACCCTGACGGTGGACGGCATTCGGTATCTCGAAAAGCCTCCGTTCCCCTATTGGCTGGTCGCCATCGATTACAGGATGTTCGGCTTCAATGCCTTCGCGACGCATTTGCCGGCGGCCCTGGCGATATTGGGATGCGCCATCCTGGCGCTGTTATGGGGTCGAAGAGCGTATTCGGAGCGGGCCGCGTTCTACGCCGCGCTAGCCTTCCTCACCTCGATTGGCGTCTTCTTATTTACCCGCATCTTCATTCCAGAGGTCATCCTGACCTTGCTGACCGCGCTGGCCCTGTATCTGTTCCTCACGGGACTGGAAGATCGCCAACCGGCGCGCTTCTATGCCGCCTACGCATTGCTGGCACTGGCTTTGCTGACCAAGGGATTGATTGCGCCAGTATTTTTTCTCGGCGCCGTCCTTCCCTATTTGCTGCTCACGGGCGAATGGCGTCGCTGGCGGGAATTTCATTTACTCACCGGGACCCTGCTATTTCTGGCGATTGGCGCTCCCTGGCACATCCTTGCCGGACTGCACAATCCCGACCAGGGCCAACCCGTCGGCAACATTCCCACGCCGGGCAATGTGCACGGATTTTTCTACTTCTATTTCATCAATGAACATCTCCTGCGCTTCCTCGGCAGGCGCTATCCGCACGACTACAACAAGCTGCCGGGATATCTGTACTGGAGCCTGCACATGGTCTGGCTGTTTCCCTGGAGTCTCTATTGGCCGGCCACACTCTACGCCGCATGGCGCAAGAACCGTGCCGCCGGGCTTCGCCTCACCTGGGAGCACCGTCGGCATCTGGATTTTTCCGGCAAAACCACGCTGTTGATGGCCCTTTACGCCGGCTTCATTCTGCTGTTCTTTTCGATCTCCACAAATCAGGAATACTACACTTACCCCGCGTATTTTCCGCTTCTGTTGCTGACAGCCATGGCGCTGGCCAAACTGGAGACCCAGGTAGTTATTGAGCCTGCCCCAGAACAGGCCGTGGACACTCGCTGGCTGGAAGTTTCCCAGGCGCTGTTTGCGCTGGTGGGTGTTGGCGTTGCCGTGACGCTTGCCTACGGACTTTGGGAATCGAGGCATCTGCCCTACATTGCCGACATCGGCGCGTTGCTGGCGCACCGCGACGTTGGCGGCTATTCGTTGTCGATGTCTCATTTCTTCGATCTGACCGGGCCTTCCTTCGCCGCGCTCAGGCTGCCCGCTCTGCTTGCCGCCGGTACGCTTCTGGTGGGACCCACCCTGGCCTGGCGCATGCGTGCGCGTAAACAGCATCTCAGCGCAACCTTCAGCACCGCCATGACGGCTGCCATGTTCCTGGTGGCGGCCCACATTGCCCTGGTCCGCTTTCAACCGATGCTCTCCTCCCGCGCCATGGCCAATACCATCAATCGCGTCGCCGCGCCTGACGACATGCTGCTGCTCTACGGAGATCAATCCTACGGATCGTCGATCCTTTTCTACACCCAGCGGCGAGGGTATTTGGTGGATGGCCGCACCTCGTCCATGTTGTGGGGATCGTATTATCCCGATGCTCCACACATTTTCCTCGACGATGCCGAGTTACTGGGGATGTGGGGACATGGACCGCGCAAGTTTCTTTTTGTTCCACCCGACTATCGCGATCACGTAGAGGCATTGCTTGACCATCGGGCCTACCTGGTCCAGGAACTGTCGGACAAGGAACTGCTGACCGACCGCCCTCTGAACTAATTGGCACATATCGACGGATCGACTCGGCCTACAATACAGGGTTGGAATAAGCACAGGATTTGAGCAAGAGCTGGAGAACCCCATGACGAGGATGATCGTCTCTGATGATGTTGTTTCCGCGGACACGGGCGCGGACACGGTTCGGCCGCCGGACTCGCTGCGGGCT
>JAKAAZ010000275.1 GCA_021802085.1 Acidobacteriota bacterium | reverse complement strand
TTTGAGCGTGTGGGTCTCTGCCATATGGATTCTTGATCCTACCTTTCCAGTATCTCGCATTTTGCCGCGGATGCAATTGCGATCGTTCATCAAAACGCCGCCTGCTTCCAGCGCGAGCCGCTCGATGGACGACACGATTTCCGCACTGACTTTCATTCCATGCGTCTGAGAGGGAGAGGCTTGCGACTGGATAGGTAGTCCCGAGTTGAGATACGGGGACGCAAACGAAGCAAACACGATCCGACTTGCTCTCGTGGAATCGGCAATGCTAGACTCCGTAGTCCTTCGAAATGCTGGTCTGGGTCGTCGCGTGTGGGACGGCTGCCCCAGCGTTTCGGTGAAAAGTTTCGAGCGGATTATATTCCTATCGATAGGATGCGCGGCTTTTCCTGAAGAGGGGCCGCCGGCAGAAAATCTCGGCGTCGATGCCGCCGACAGGAAAATCCGCTTCAGGAGAAGGTGTGGTTCCAGCCCCGAATTTGCTGGGCCATCCGTGTGTTGCTGCACGCGCTTCCTTCTCCAGCGTTGAAATTCCTGGAGGACTGGCATGAAGACGTACCTGGGCAACGAGATTCGCAATCTGGCCTTCGTCGGCCATTCGCACTGCGGAAAAACCACACTGATTGAAGCGTTGCTGGCGGCAGCCGGCACAATTCCAACCATGGGCAGCGTCGAGGACGGGACTGCGGTCACAGCCTACGACGAAGAGGAAGTTGCGCGACGCGTGACGCTTGCCAACGCTGTTGCATTCTGCGAGTGGAGCGGAGTGAAGATCAATCTGATCGATACTCCCGGCTTCAACATGTTTGTGCCGGAGGCGCGGGCGGCGATGCTGCCGGTCGAAGCGGTCGCCGTGGTGGTCGATGCGGTCGAGGGGCCGCAGCCGATGACGCAACGGGTGTGGGATTACGCGGAGGAATTCAAGCTGCCGCGCATCCTGGTCGTCAATGGAATGGATCGCGAGCGCGCGAAACCCGACGCGGTGATGGAAAGCCTGCGCGCCAGTTTCGGACGCACCGTGACAGCGGTCGCGCTGCCGATTGGAGCGGGAGCGTCGTTCTCCGGCATCGTCGACCTGATCGCGATGCAGGCCTATGAGTATCGCCGCGATTCCAAGGGACGCGGTCAATCCATCGCAATTCCAAAGGACCTGCTGGAGCAGGCGCAAGCGGCGCATGAAGCGCTGGTGGAACTGGTAGCGGAGGGGAAGGATGAATTGCTCGAGGAGTTTTTCAATGCAGGCACATTGAGCGAAGAACACCTGGTAACTGCGCTGCATGAAGCGATCCGGGAGGATCGTATTTTCCCGGTGATGTTTTCTTCCGGGCTGAACAACATTGGAACCGATCGTTTGTTGGAATTTTTCCGCGTCTATGCGCCCGCGCCGGTGGAACGCGCGCCGGTTCCGGCGACGTCGTTGGCCGCGAAGAGCGGGAAGCCGGGAAATGGGAGCGGAGTTGCGGAGACGGCGTCGGGAAAAGAAGGCCAGCCGATCGTCGACAACGGGCCGCTGTCACTGTTCGTCTTCAAAACCATCTCCGATCCATTCGCCGGACAAATTTCATTCTTTAAGGTTTTTTCCGGATGCGCCCACGACAACGATTCGGTGTTCAACTACAAACAGCAAGCGCAGGAAAAGCTGGCACACCTTGCCATCATGCAGGGGAAAAAGCCCGTGGCTGTTCCGGAGTTGCACGCGGGCGATCTGGGCGCGGTGGCCAAATTGCGGAGCACGCACACCGGCGACACGCTGGGGGACAGCCGGCACGCCATCTTGTACGAGCAGGTGCAGAACCCGGAGCCGGCAATTGCGTTTGCCATTGAACCGCGTACCCGGGCGGATGAGGACAAGCTGGCCAATGCCCTGCACCGCATTATGGAAGAAGATACGCTGATCCGTTTTTTTCGCGACCCGCAGACGAATGAATTTCTGATTGCCGGAACGGGCCAGCAGCACATTGAAGTGGTGGTGTCGAAGCTGCGTCGCCGGTACCACACGGAAGTCACGCTGAAAGCTCCCAAGGTGCCGTATCGAGAGACGATTCGCGCGCAGGCCGAGGGCCATGGGCGGCACAAGAAACAGTCGGGCGGTCATGGGCAATTCGGCGATTGCAAGATTCGCATTGAGCCATTGCCGCGCGGCGGAGGCTTCGAGTTTGTAAATGATATTTTTGGCGGAGCTATCCCGCGCAACTATGTTCCTGCGATTGAAAAAGGCGTGCGGGAGGCGGCCGATCGGGGATATCTCGCGGGCCATCCCATGGTGGATTTTCGCGTGACGGTTTTCGATGGCTCGTATCACGAGGTGGATTCGAATGAGATGAGTTTCCGCATCGCGGGGCGGTTGGCCTTCCGCGACTGCATGGAACGGGCGCGTCCGGCGTTGCTGGAGCCGGTGATGCGCGTCAGCATTCACACGCCTGACTCATTTGCCGGAACCGTGATGGGAGACCTGCCGGGGCGACACGGGCGTGTTCTCGGAATGGAACCCAGTTCCGTGCCTGGGCAGACAATCATCCAGGCGGAAGTACCGATGGCGGACATGCTGACCTACGGCGCCGATCTGACGGCGATGACGCAGGGCCAAGGAAGTTTTCACATGGAGATGGACCACTACGACTTTGTTCTGCCGCAAACGCAGGAAAAGATCATTGCCGCGGCAAAGACAAATCAGTCTACAACGGTCGAGGAGGAAGGCTAGCCGCGTTGTCGTCTATACGAAGTAGATGGCGATGGGTTGGGACTTACTTCGTAGCGCGTGTTAGAGCGGATTTACAGTTTGTGCAGTTTCTGCGGGAGGGATTCATTGTGAACCCTTCGACTTCGCTCAGGGCAGGCTCCGCACTTCCCATAAGGATTCCGGAAGATATGCGCATCGTGCACTCCGCCATCATTCTCTGGATTCTACGCTGCGCTCAGAATGACTCATCCTTCCTTTGAACGCGGTATCTGTAAATTCGCTCCAGATTGTTCGCCACGGTGGTCGAGGTTTAGAAAAGACCGCTTGCTTTTGTTACTATCCTGATCGAAGACATCAGGAACGACAGCCAGAGACGAAGTGACCTGCTACGGAATCCGCATGCCAAAAGTTGGGGCGGATTGACGGATCGGGATAAGCTTGTTCTGGCAATTCCAAGGACACCAACGAGAATGGCAAGAGCTTTTGAAGATGATTTTTTTGGGCGGCGCGCGATCGTGACCGGCAGAGTGTACGGAAGGTGGCGGAGAACTTTGGCGTCAGCTACGGTTGGGCGCGCAAGGTCATCGACCAACGCAAGCGCAGCGGGCAATCGGAGCGGGTGCGTCACCGGCGCGGACCGCGGAGCCGACTCACGCCGGAATTACATAGGGCGTTGGGAAAGTGGCTGAACGAGCGACCGAACCGAACGCTGGTGGAACTGCAGTACCTGCTGGCTCTCCGGTACCAGGTTGAGGTTTGCCCCTCGCTATTGAGCCGGCAGCTTAAGCGACTGGGGCTGCGGCTGCAAAAGAGCCGCTCCACGCCCATCCCCCGATCGTCACGGCCTTCCGCGAATCGACCTAGCCATCAGGAAGCGAACTAGAAGCGAGGACCGGGGAATCTCCGTCGAGTGCGACGTAGCTGAAGTACCTTGTTGTGACCTTCATTTCTGGCACAGCCTTCCCGGAAAATACCCGAGACGCGGAGAGGTTGTCAGCCATTGACGCCCGGATACGAGCGTTGCATGGAATCTAACGAAATAGCTGATTGATCCTAAATGGTGGGCGAGGCGGGAATTGAACCCACAACCCCCGGCTTAGAAGGCCGGTGCTCTATCCGATTGAGCTACTCGCCCACACGTGCAGTTGCGTCGCTCTGCATGGCTTCGATTATTGTAGCGTTGTGCGGAGTTCCAAGCATGTCGAACTGAGAACCCTATTGTGAGACAGCATCGCGCAACCCTCAAGGGAAGTAGTTTCGCGCGGCAGAATTTTCTGCAATTTTTATTGACGCACC